>NZ_JARSMD010000073.1:0-910 GCF_035811335.1 Schinkia azotoformans | reverse complement strand
TCAGGTAGATATTTAGAACAAGGGGGAGTTAGACGAGATGGTCTGCTTCCCCTTTTTAGCATTACTTCTGCCAAACTATGGACAATTAATACTGCCAAATTCTACGGCTAATATTTATCGCCAACAAAAATGACGGTTACAAATCAAAAAAATCACCGTCATAGTCGATTCCGAAACTACCGACAAACAGGGTGATTAATAACAACTTCTCGTGCAAACTCCATTTCATGGGTCACAATTAACATTGTAAGACCTAATTCTGCAAGCTCCTTCATAATTTTCAGAACCTCACCAACCATTTCGGGATCCAAAGCAGACGTTGGTTCGTCAAAAAGAATCACGTCTGGCTCCATCGAAAGGGCTCTGGCAATGGCTACACGTTGTTTTTGTCCACCTGATAATTGCTTAGGTTTGGCATTAACGTATTTATCCATACCAACAACTTTTAAATACTTCATTGCGATTTTTTCTGCTTCTTCCTTTGAACGACCCAACACCTTGACTTGTCCAACAACACAATTACTTAAAACGTTGTGGTTATTAAATAAATTAAATTGTTGGAATACCATACCCAGCTTTTGACGGTAAGTAGGGATATCGTGCTTGTCATCCAAAATATTTTCACCACGATAAATGATTTGGCCGCCGCTCGGCTTTTCTAATAGATTAACACAACGAAGTAACGTTGATTTACCTGAACCTGAGGAACCGATAATACATACTACTTCACCTTTATTAACTGAAAAATCGATGTCTTTTAAAACTTCATGGGCTCCAAAGGATTTGCTTAAATGTTGAATATCAATGATCTTTTCCATCTTTTCTCCTCCTTTGCCAGCTTATTTATTACCGTCATATTTATCTGTTCGGCGAATGGCATCTTCTGCGGTTTCAACCTGCATTTGATTAC
>NZ_JARSMD010000072.1:0-1164 GCF_035811335.1 Schinkia azotoformans | reverse complement strand
TAGTTTCTTGGGTCCATTATAGTTGATCGTTTGCCTAACCGCCCTTATCTATCTATTTATTCTACGATTCTTTGATGGGGAAAAATTAAAAGATATTATTAATTATGTCCAAATTGGGTTATCACTTATGATTATGGTTGGATACCAATTGCTTGTTCGCTCTTTTCAGTTTATGGACTTAACCGTTGCTCTTGAACCGCAATGGTGGCAAATATTTATCTTTCCGATGTGGTATGGGGCAAGTATGGAAATGATGATGAATGGTGCTTTTCAGTTGTTTTACCTTGTCTTTTCAGCTTTCGGAATCCTGATTCCTTTCCTATCCATTTGGATTTATATGAAATGTAATCATGTTTTTGAACAAAACCTTCAAAAGCTCACTTATCATGGGAAAGCAAAGGAAAATAAACATAGTAAGCTAAGGTCTTTGTTCCTTAGAGTCATTTGCCACTCAAATGAAGAAAAAGCCTTTTTCCGATTTGCCAGTTCCATGATGAAAAATGAACGAGATTTTAAATTAAAGGTGTATCCATCTTTGGGCTTTTCCATTGTGATTCCTTTTATTTTTATCATGAATGGCTTTGATACCAATCTAGATCATTTATCGACTAGCAAATTATATTTAACAATTTACTTTAGCTTAATCATCATCCCGACCATCATGATCCTTCTGAAGTTTTCAGGAAAATATAAGGGGGCGTGGATTTACAGGGTTGCTCCTATACAACAACTAAAACCGATATTTAGTGGTACGATAAAGGCGTTTATCTTTAAGTTATATTTACCAGTTTACTTGGTTTTAAGCGCAGTATTTATTGTATTATTTGGAGTAGGAGTTTTACCAGATCTTGTAGTTGTATTTTTAAATGCCTGCACTTATGCTGTCATTTGTTTTATGATTCTTAAAAAGTCAATTCCTTTCTCAGAGTCTTTCGATCAGTACAATCAAAACAGCAACGGTGCGATTGTATTCGGTTTAATGCTGTTTGTTGGATTGTTTGCTGGTCTACATTTTGTCAGCACCTTGTTCTCATACGGGATTTATCTATATTTTGTGATTACCATCATTTGTTTGGCTACTATTTGGAAATTAGCTTTCAATATTACTTGGGAAAAGATTATTGGGTGACATAGGGTCGGGAACACTAGCTTTGCATAGCTTGA
>NZ_JARSMD010000071.1:0-2286 GCF_035811335.1 Schinkia azotoformans | reverse complement strand
TCAGAAAAAAGAAGGGTATTTTGATCGCGATAAATTTCGCGTAAGGCTTTATGACTATAACACTGGCTTATTAAACTTAGAGAAAAAAAGTAAAAGGAATAATCTAACATTCAAGCAAAAATGCCGAATAACAGCGGAAGAGTATGAACAAATCCGTGTTGATAACATCGCATGGATGGAAAATGATTCGAGATCTCTTATGAGGGACTTATATGTTCAAATGAGCTTATTTCAACTAAAACCAATAACCGTTGTTGATTATGAAAGAGAAGTTTTTATTTACAAATACGGAAATGTCCGTATTACTTTTGATAGTTCGATTAAAACAAGCATCCGCAATAATGACGTATTAAACCCTACGATTCCGATGATTGAAACAAATCCGAATATAGTGGTACTGGAAGTGAAGTATGATGAGTATTTACCAACTGTGATTAAACAATTGCTTCAGGTTGGTGACCGCCAAAAAGGAGCCTATTCAAAATATCAAATTAGCAGAATGTATGGGTAACTACCAAGGAGGAATAAAGAATGGAACAACTTAATTTTACTGATATATTCAAATCTAGTTTTTTAGAGAAAACAAGCGGTTTTTCAATAATCGATTCACTTATCGGGTTATTAACAGCCTTTTTAATTGGATTATTCATTTATTTTGTCTATAAGAAAACCTTCTCAGGTGTCATTTACTCTCACACTTTTAATATTTCGTTAATTGTGATGTCTATGGCTACCGCTCTAATTATTATGGGAATCTCCTCTAATATTCTGTTATCCCTTGGAATGGTAGGAGCTCTATCCATTGTTCGTTTTAGGACGCCTATTAAAGATCCTATGGATATCGTTTATATTTTCTGGGCGATTGTTTCCGGCATTTTATGTGGTGCAGGCTTTATTCCACTTGTCATTATCGGGTCCATTTTAATCGGCATAGCCCTACTTGTTTTTATTAATCACATTTCTATTCGAAATCCTTATTTGTTAGTGATTAAATATACTGACGCTGCTATCGAAAAATCGCTGAGTCATATTATTGCTGAAAATTCAAAGAAACATTGTATTAAATCTAAATCTGTTTTTCCAAGCAATAATTACGAAGTAACCTATGAAGTTCGAATTAAAGATGAAGAAATGAACTTTATAAATAATATTTCTAATATTGAAGGTGTTTCATCTGCGGTTATGTTAAGTTATGATGGCAATTTCACTGCTTAAATAGTTATAAGAAAGGGTCCTGAAAATGAAAAAGAGCAATTACGTTAAGTTTGGTTTAGATATAATTATGGCTGTTATTTTCGTCTTATTTTTTAACAAAAGAGTATTAGGAGGATTAGCATTTCACGAAATTGCTGGTATTGCAATTGCCGCGACCTTCTTCACTCATGTATTACTCAATTGGACATGGGTGAAAAAAGTGACAATGAAATTGTTTGATCGAAATTTACCTTTTAAAACAAAATTAGGCTGCTTTTTAAATGTACTTCTGCTAATTTCAATGGCCTTTATCATTATCAGTGGTATTTTAGTATCAAAAGTTGTTTTTCCAAACATTGATATCGGAAATGACCGATGGTTTGAAATGTCTCATATCACCATTTCATTTTTAGTGCTTATTTTAGTGGCAGTGCACGTTGGCTTGCATTGGAATTGGATTATGAATGTTTTAAAAAAAATCTTTTCAATAAAAGCTCCCATACCCTTATTTAGTTTATTAGTTAAATTCGCAACTGTCGCATTACTAGTGTTTGGTGGATATCAAATATTCTCATCTAATTTCATCATGCATTTACAAGGGGTTCCAGGAATATTTGATTCATCTTCTTCACATTTTGAAGGAGAAGAACATTTTGAAAGATTCAACAATTCAGAGGGAGATCAAAAATGGGCTGATCACCAATTCGATAGGCATCTAGCTCAAGATGGTGAGCGTGGCTTCAAAAGAGGGAATCGTCATTTTGAGAGCGTAAATCCACTTGGTGTTATTGGCACGTATTTTAGCATAATGTCGGTATTTATTATTATCACTTATTATCTTGATAAAATTGCAACCAGAAAAAGACGGAGTGCAGTCGATACTGGTGCAAAGCTGTAATACCGAAGACACAAAAGCCGAGGAACTTATTCCTCGGCTTTTAATCATTATTTTAACGTACGTTTTAAGAATTCCTTTGTCCGCTCATGTTTTGGATTGTTAAAAATTTGTTCTGGATGTCCTTCTTCGGCAATAACTCCTTTGTCCATAAAGACAACACGGTCAGATACTTCTTGTTTTCAATCAATGTCTAT
>NZ_JARSMD010000070.1:0-673 GCF_035811335.1 Schinkia azotoformans | reverse complement strand
TTGACCTGAAGTTAATGTTGAACCTTTGGCATCAAGTGATACTTTTAATTCACCCTCTGCTCCATCTACTTCAAAGTACATTGGTACTTTCACTTGTTCGCTACTAACTGTATCATTAAATCCTTTCACCTTTAACTCTAAATCTTGGTCTGTTACTGAAACTACTTCAAAATAATGACCTAATCCAGCATCTGCAATGGTTCCATCTTCATTAATATTTTTGCCTTGATATACATCTTTTAACCATTTTACTCCAGAAGGTAATGTTAAACGGAATGTATCGTCAGTTGCAAAATCGACATCTTTTTCTTTAATAATGATATTATTTGTTGCTGTATCGCCTGTTTTATAGTCATTATCTACATGTAATACCTTATCTACCAAGTTTGTGCTGTTTGCTGCATCTGCAGTGATTGGTGCTACGATCGGTGCTACTACGCCACCTACTAATGCTGCTGTTGTCATTACGTTAAGAACTTTTTTCATTGTTGGTTGTTTAGACATATTAATGTATTCCTCCTGATGTTTGGTATTATAATTTTTCTCACTTGTTTTCTTTTTCTATATAAGTGAGTTTGTTAACTAACTTAAAATTTACTATTCTAGTAAATCATTTTTGAATCACACATTCAATAGTAACTAATTTCCAATTCTTTTATAGTTTAATAATAGG
>NZ_JARSMD010000069.1:0-4893 GCF_035811335.1 Schinkia azotoformans | reverse complement strand
GTTTCTTGGGTCCATTATAAAGTAGTTGGTGGAGGTATTACATTAGATGACGGCTCGGACTTTAAACTTGTTAGTAATGGATTAGATTATCAATCATTTGAAACGATATATAAGACGTTATTACAATCGTTATTAGATATAAGTAGTACACCTGCGGTATCAATGAATAAAACTGATATTAGTAATTTAAGTGAAGTTAGTATTAAGTTATTGTTCTCATTGGCTAATATTAAGGCAGGGTTTAATGAGCAGTACATAAGAGAGGGATTAGAACAACGATTCGATAAGATTAGACGATTGTTAGAGTATCGGGGAATTGTGTTTAGTGATGATGATTATGAATCATTGGGAATAGTGTTCCAGTATGCTATGCCAAGTAATGATAAGGAAATCATTGAAAACTTAAAGACATTACGTGATATGCAGGGTATTAGTATTGAAAGTGTATTAAGCCATTCACCATATACAAGTGATGTGAATATGGAAATGGAACGGTTGAAAGATGAAGGTAGTAAAGTGGATAGGACAAATGAAGGGGAATAGAATGTTATTCCCTTTCTATATGTAGTGTTGTGATTGGTGGAATTGATACTATATATTGTAGATATTATTTTCTGTGAAACATTGTGTGAAACATTTAATAAAAGTGTAGGAATGACAAGGGATTGAGTGAATAAGATATATATCCAAAAAGTTTCGCCTGTTATTATATTCTTCGTAGAAGTCATTTTAAAAATAGTAAAAAATAGGTGGCTATCCGTCAAATTTTGGGGGTTAGATAAATCAATTCACTATTTAGTACATACGTTCTTATTAATGATTAAAATTGACTACATACTGTCCTAGTAAGTGGTCTAATTATACGAATGTTTGTTCTGTGTATACGTAACCCGAATTATATCCCATTTATTTTACCAATTAATTTCCATTGTAAACCAAAATACAGTAGATTATTTGGTATGGATTTGTAATTAATTGTAAGAATGATGTGATATATTGAGTACCCCTAAACGCTGAAATGTGGCTCTAGCATACTAAATTTTTCACACCGATAAAAGTTTTCTATTATCCACCTTCATAGAAGTAAATTTAAAATGGCTAGATGTATTGTTGAGTTAGAGAGAATTTATGGAATTGGACACGGTGGAGATAGAAAATCAAGTTCGAATAATTCAAACTTGATTAAATCCCAAAAGGACATAGCAGGACAATTAAATATGATGTTACCAAAACAGTAACCTGATGCAAACATTATTACTCTCAGGTCTATCTGCACCTAACCTATATTAAATAAGAAAGGAATGATACTATGACAAACTTGCAACGTCTACTATTAGAAGTAAAAGGAATAAACCTTCAACAAGATGAATTATCTATTTACTTACAAGAAAATGGATTACAACCCCATGACGAATATATTCCATCTAGCCAAGCAAATAAAAGAAATATTTACCGTACTGCATTGTCCATTCTTGAATCAATTGCCAATAATCCTAGCACAATGAAGAATTACAAAATGGATGATACGACTATTAGTGATTTTGCAGACAATATTCAAAATAGAATAGATCAACTTGAACGTAAAATTAGAACAATGCCAATAGATGAACAATCTGATAGTAATTTCTTCATGTTGTTCAATTCGTAAAGGGGGTGCAATATGTTTAATATATTTGAAACTGGAACGGATGATATTAATTATTTAATTGAAAATGCAGGTACTAATATTTTAGTAAACGGAAATTCAACAAGAGCCATTATTACTAATACACCACTCAATGAATTTTATGATGGCAAAAAGATTACTACACTATCATTAATTAAACGTGGGGATATTGTTGTTTATGAAAATAGTAAATATTTAATCACAAGTGAATCGGACACAATAAGAAATAATAAATACAAGTCAATCATGCGGAAATGTGAATTTGAGATATATATTAAAATAGATGAAATTAAAACTCCAAATGGGAAATATGATTATCTCGGACAACCTGAATATGACACTACAGAAATACATGAATTGTTTCCTGTCATTGTGGATAGCCAAACTTTTGATGTTCAAAATGGTCAAGCCATTAATATGCCTATTGGTACTATTTTAGTAAGTTTTCAAGACAATGGTAATACAAATTTTATTAAATTAGACCATAGATTTATTAAATTCGGTAATCCTTGGAAAATTGTGGGTATAGATAGAACGAAAAAAGGATTAGTTACATTGACTGCGGAAATAGGACAAATTAGTAGTTATGATGATATTGAAAATGAAATTGCATATGACTATGAACAAGTTACATAAAAAAGGCAGGGAAATTAATCCCTGCTTTACTTTAATTATCATAGAATCCTGATTCATGTAAATCTAATAAAATTTTTAAATATTCGTCTGATTCGAGATAATACTTGTCTGTTTCATCATATTTCATAATATATTTTAGAATCATAGTATTCACTCCTTACAATAAATCATTTAATGGGTTGTATGTGTCAATAGCGTCTTTTAATTCGTGGGCAAAGTAACCAATGTACCCTTGAGTTACGGAAATTTTTGAGTGTCTAGCCAAAAGTTGAACTTCACGTAAATTAGCACCATTCTTGAGTAGATTCTTAATGTATACGTTTCTCATGACATGGGGCGAAAAGTCGCCTTGTATATCAAGATTCTTTTTTAATCGTTTAAATACCATTTGTATAGCATTTTTTGTAATACGTTTCTTTTGTCTAGTTACAAATACCGCTTCGGGAAACTTAATAAATTTTTGTTCAAGATAGTATTTCCAATCCAATAATTCTTTTGCTAATGATTCTGATAATGGGATAGATTGTGCTTTACGACTTTTACTTGTCCGAATGGAAATTAACCGACCTGTTAGATCAATATCAGACCAATCAAGATGTTCAATTTCATTTAATCTCATTCCAGTACCAATCATAAATAATATTAATGTGTAGTTTCTTCTTGAATCAAAACTATCTTCACGTCTCTTAATTCGTCTAAGATGGGATAATACTCTTTGTATTTCAGAATCCTGAATCATTTTAGGTTGTGTATCTTGTTTCATACGTTTGATTTTGTGGGTGAAATCTTGTTCAATCATTTTTTCTTCTATTAACCATGATGACCAAGTACGTAACATTTTTAATTTACTATTAATACTTGTTGGCTTGTTGTCCCTTTCATCAATACAATACTGTAAAAACTGTTTAATTACTCTTGGGGATAAATCCTCTAATTGTTCAATACCTTGTGTGGATAACCATTCATTCAATGTCTTAAAAAATATCGTGTAACATTCCAGTGAGTTAGTGGTTAATCCTTCAAACTTTTTTTCCTGATAAAATTCCTTTTGTGCCATTTCAATTAGTGACATAAAAAAAGACCTCCATTCATTTTCTGAATAGTGGTCTTGATTCGTTAAAATAAGGTTACGTTTTGACTACTTGTCCATTTTTGTTATGGAAAACGTTGAATCCCTTGTGGTTTTGTTTGGTATGGAGACAATCGGGATCGAACCGACGACCTCTTGCATGCCATGCAAGCGCTCTCCCAACTGAGCTATGCCCCCATATTACTATTAACTTATCGAGTTTGATTACAAACCCATGAGATTATTTTAATAGCTGATTATTAAAATGTAAAGCTTTTTCAATTATCCACACTCTACCCACAGGTTGTGAACAGAAATGATAAATTTATTAACAACCCGAAGTTACCTATCCACAAGAACCGTCTATTTATCCACAGAATATCAATATATGTTGAAATTTGAATTTTTCTAGAGCAGATAACTAACAATATGATAGTAACGATAGATAGAAAGGGTGCAATATTTTTGTATAGTAAGGTTATATTTGTACTACTGTGGAGTGTAATCTTAGTTGGGTTTCTACCCGATTCTCCTTCAGCTATGGATAACGGAAGTAAGGATGAAAGAACAGTTCTAGACCCAAAAGTAATTGATATAGAAACTAGTCCGGTTCCGATGGTCAACCAATGGGTGACATTGCGCCAACGTTCAACGGGTGAATTACTTATTAAAGTAGAGACGCTAAATACTAAAGAAGTAAGATTTTGGACAGTACCGGTAAAAAATAAGTCATGGCAGAATTCATGGGAACAACGGAAGCTTATAAGTATTGATCAGGATGGCAGTGATGGGTGGTCCTCAACATTCTTTTACGGGCAAGAAAATTTACTTATGTTCATTGTGGTTGAAGCGATCGGTCACAACGGACAAACAGATAAGAGACCATTCTATGTTGTCTACCGAAAATAAGAAAAGAAAATAGGCTAGTTACTGATCAAATAGGGTAGCTAGCCTTATTCATTCTGCGGGTTTATCTATATCGATATTATCCTCAGTGGATGATGCCGCATATTTATCAAAATAGTGAAACGAACAAAATAGAACGATTAGACCTCCAAAAGGGATAATATAACTAATTATATTTTTAATCATTTATTAACCTCCTCAAAATTATCTAAATAATAGGTAAGCATCTGTACTTAATAAACAATATTGTATAAATAGTATATAAAGATTATAACATTTTATTCCAGTTAAGTGAAAGCGTTACCATAAAATAAATCTTAAATACTATTTTTATTTTAAAAAAGGCTATTTTTTGGTTGACTACTTGTGTGGGTCGTGTTATATTAGGAAAGTCGCTGTAAGAACAGCCAATTGTTTTGAAAAAAATGTTTAAAGCAAACAAAAAAGCTGTTGACTTCCACGAAGATAAGTGATATGATAAATATTGTCGCTGAAATAAATCGGCTGACAAGATGAAATGATCTTTGAAAACTAAACAAAATGTCAAGCGTGCAAATAAAGTTGAACTTTAAAGTTCAACACCAAGTCAGTATTAATTTTGAGCAATCAAACACTT
>NZ_JARSMD010000068.1:0-7440 GCF_035811335.1 Schinkia azotoformans | reverse complement strand
ATAGACATTGATTGAAAACACCAAGATACTTAGTTCGAGATTGTTTTGTTCCATGTGTTAACCCTATTATCCATCCAGTAGTTCATGTAAATCGTTTAAATGTAGTAAATGTACCTAGACACATTTATAAACCTATTAGAAAAAATGTTATTGTTGAGCACAGACGTCCCTTTTATTGCTAAATTTCCTGAATGCCATGCTTAAAAAGTAGTATGGCATCTTTGATTATTTCAAGATATATGCTAAGGAATAATATTTATCATTTGTGATATAAAGAGATCTTCACAATCCGTTTAGTAATTCAAGCAACACCCTTGAAAATACAAGTGCGGCCTATTTACGCTACCCTTGACCCACATAATAATTAACATGATTAATAATAATGAGAATACGATAGATATGAATGCAGATGAAAAACGATATAGGAATGGGGGATTGTATGATCCTAATATCAGGGGTCCCGTTTCAACAGAATGAAAAGTGGCATCTTGGGAGTATTGAGAAAACAATTATTAAACAGATGCAGAATGCCGCCGCTATTTATTCTTATTATTTCGTGGAGGAATTAGTGTTTGAACTTAAAGTGCGAAAGAACATTATCCAAAGTGCGAACGAAATGAACAAAAGTCAAGCAGTGTTTACAACCTTTGTATATGCCCGCTGCAATCCTAGGTACTGGCAATTAACAAGGGCAGGTGGGTTCCTTTTAAGACCCGATGTGCTGCCGGCCGATGCGATTCTGGATATTTATCGGAACAGTTCACTCTATGCATTTGATTGTGCAACAGCTATTCCAATTATCTATTACCATGCAATATTGAATAGTGTTGGTAGCTATTTATTTAATTCACTATTTCGAAATCTGTATATTTACAGCTGGCATACAGATACTGACTTAGGTATCATCACCTTCTATTCCAATCATTTTTTACCTGGAGATGTATTGTACTTTAATAATCCTGACTTTGATCGAAAAACACCACAGTTCAGAGGTGTTAATGCTGTTCTCCTTGTTGATGGAAGATTGTTTGGACATGGATTTAACATAAGAACACCAGCAGAAATGATTCAAATTCTTAATAAAAAAAGAAAACCGATCAGTTCCCAATCAGCTTATTTAACAAAATTAGTGACAAGACCTTCTTTTAAGTATTTATTCAGAGTGACAAGTTGGTATAGAAATGGTAAAGAATACAAAATACAGCGTCCGATCATGGGTTATGCACCATAACAAAAGTTCAATTTCATATGTTCAGTATCTTTATTCATCGATGTAATTTCTTGGCATTTCACAACCCTGACATTTACCTATTTAATTTCTGACAGGCTCTAAACCCACCTTCGAGAGTATTATATAGTGAAACTCATTACTCGAAGGGAAGTGTGATAAGATAATGTATTCAAACCTTAATGCACCGCCGACTCTTGGTGCTAATATTGCTCCAAATGTTGCTCCAATGCCTACCTATACTGCTCCTGCTTATGGTTATGGATGTCCCGCTCCTGTTTATAGTTATGGCTGCCCTATTTATCGGAACGATTTTATCTTAGTTGTAGTATTGTTTATCCTACTCATCATTGTAGGTGCAAGTTGCTACAGCTATATAAAGTGCTAACTTCATTGCTTTTTTATTATTCCGCAAGTGTCAAAATAACCCCCACCTAATTATATGAATATATCAATCAACATGAGATAATCTCTTCAAATCTGTTTTGAGGAGATTTTTCATGTCCAAACAGTCAAATCTAGAATTACGTAAAGAATGGAACGACAGATTTACATTTGTAACAATTAGTACAAATCCAATAAAACTAATAGCGACCATTATCTTTGCAATATTTATCTTTAAGTTCGTTATAAACAAAAGAGAAGTCAATCAAATCGTTGATTTTACGCAGTAGATTATCCTTGGGAACAACTAAATCATAAATATCAATATATGGACTGAAAACCATGGATTGTTGATTTTGCAGCATAGCACCCACCCGTTTAAAATTGATACTAAAATTGTATAGCAAAAAAGGTATAATTTAGAAGGACTTTTTCAGTACCCTCTTTCTTCATTTCAATACTCTGTTTGATAGTTTAGACTCTATCTCATCGACCTAGCAATCTCCAGCATTTCTTCCTTTTTTAAAATGGAACTATCCATTTTAATTAAAGTTCCCTCTTGCCTCCAAGAAAGGATGCCACCAGTAATTATTTTTCCCTTCCCCACTTTTTCACCGCTATTGACCCATGGTTGAAAATAACCCACGTTACCGCTTATATCTAGCTTCTCAGCACTTGGTTTTAACTTTTCCATTTTTATTGTAGCTGCTCTTCTTTCTTCAATTCCGATAATCATATAAGTATCATTGGAGTCCATATAATGCAGCCTAATCTTTGATATAAAGTCTTCTTCACCGAACGGATAGGTTTTAATTTCAAGTGTCCAATCCTCCGGGACGTTCTGGGGCGTGAACACCTTGAAATGAACTCTGTCTTTAATTTCTGAAATAGTAAGACTGTCGAGGTTATACATAATTTCAGCTTGAGTTGGCACAGGGAGCGATAAAATGAATAAAGTCAATAAGATATACCAAATGTATTTTATCAAGCATATATCTCCAGTCTGTGAGTTTTTATTTAGTATGCCCATTAAGAATTACCTCATGTTCTGTTTTGGTCCTTCTTAATTTGTTGAACACTTAGCACCTTACAAAAAGCTACATCGTTTTCCATCATTTTATGTTAAACTAGCCTCAATCAATCTATTTAAAAACGAGGGGTAGTTGTGGACTTACTTTCTATCCTATCCTTATCAAGAAAAATCAACATTATTCAAGGCTCCCTGTTTACACTAATCGGCTTGAAAATTGCTTTTACTGAAAAATAACCTTGAACTATATTTTACCAAATTTTAGTGCAATATTCTGATTTTTTGAATTTTAACAAAGCCGTTGAAAAAGTTTCTGTTTCAACGTATATTTGATAAAGTATTTCTTTCAACGAACAAAGAAATAAAATTTAAATGGCCTTGAAATGGAGGATTCGATCATCGTGACGCTAGGGCCACGAGTCATTAAAACTGGAATTGCTGTTACACTTGCTTTGTTTATTTGTTCTTATTTTAATCTGCAATCTGCTGTGTTCGCCGGTGTGGCTGCTATTTTTACCATTCAACCGTCGATTTACCGAACGTGGAAACAAGTATGGGATCAAGTTCAAACGAATACACTTGGAGCAATTATCGCTCTCTTAGCCCTATATTTTCTTGGCAACGATCCAATTGCCATAGGGCTTGTTATGATCATCGTCATTTTAATTAGCCTCAAATTAAAAATGGAGGAAACCATATCCCTTACATTAGTAACCGTCCTTGCTATTATGAGTGCCCCAGGGATTGAGGAAAACTGGGTATTCGCTTTGCACCGTTTTGGAATTATTTTAATCGGAATGATTTCAGCTTTATTAGTAAATATTTTCATCTATCCACCAAAGTACAAGAAAAATTATCTAAACAAAGTCCATAATATTTTCCAAAATATGGCCCTTCTAATGAGAACTGCGATTTCTAACGAAATGATTGAAAAATCATATCAGGAACAAATGAAAGATTTGGAGAATGATATTCTAAAATTAGAGGAGCAATATAGGCTTTTTGATGAAGAACGCGAAAAAATGGCGAAAATAAATAATATTAATTTACGTGAAATTGTCGTGTTTAAGCAAATGCTTAAATCACTTCAACAGGGATTTCTTGTATTGGAAAATATCGATGAGTTTTACTTCCAAAGCAAACCGAATCCTGATGAGAATATGCTTTTTGATCACCAAATCGAGCATTTAGTTAAGTACCATGAACTTTATTTATTAAAGTATGAAGGAAAAATAAAAACAGATGAACCGGAGCTTGAGGAGGACCTAGTTTCACAATCTAAAGTCTTCTTAGAAAAGGTATTTGATTCCTATAATCTAAATCATGAACAAAAAATTCATCTTGCTGTTATCGGTTCTTCCGTCTATAAATATGCCTTTCAAATTGAGCGTTTAAATCGTGTGATTGAGCAATATCTTAGAAAAACACAAAAGGATGAAGCCTAAGCGTTTCATCCTTTTGATTTTAATTTTTATTATAGGTTAAAAGTTCTGCAAAAACGTCTTAATGACGTCCATTCCACCTATAAAGGTTCCCAGTGAACCCCCTATATTTACAATCATAACAATGAGCAATATTCTAGTTACCTTGTTCCGCCAAAATCCTTTGACGCTAAAAACATCCTCTGACAGCCTTTCAAAGTCTTTTACGCTTGGTCTCCTTATGTAAGCCTGGGTTAAGCCTGCAAACCATCCTGCTGCAAGGAGCGGATGTAGAGTTGTAATAGGTGCTACTACAAACGCTGTTAAGATTGTCAACGGATGCCCTAACGCGACAATGGCTCCAAGTGCAGCGAACGAACCTGTCCATAAAATCCAGCTGATCGTTTGACCAAGTCCTGCTGATGGATTAGTAAAAAATGTATAAGCAATAATGGCTAAAATCAGAATCGGAAGGCTCCAGCCAATAATTTTAGGCCACTTGGATTTAGGAGGAAGTACAGTCAATTGCTTCAAATCATGTTCTTTATGGATTTCCTTTGTAATGCCCGGTACATGGGCAGCTCCTAAAACAGCAACGATTTTTTCACCGGGTGCATCTTTGATTTTCTGGGCAAGATACTGATCTCTTTCATCAACTAATGGTTTTTTTAACTGTGGGAAGGTTTCGGTAAATTCATTCAGGATTGCATTAATCGTATCCTGATTTTTCATCTTTTCCAGTTCTTCCTCGGAAATTGTTTCTGTGCTAAAAATGCTGGCTATAATCTGGCTAAGAAGAATGGACTTCCCTTTTAGACCAAGATTTCCCCAAATCCTTGAGAATGTAACTTGGATATTTCGGTCCGCTAGCACAAGCTCAGCACCCATTTCTTTCGCTGATTCGATCCCTTGAATCATTTCTTGTCCAGCTTTTATGCCAAATTGTTTAGCCATACGGTTTTGAAAGGAAGAAACGGCTAGATTTATTAAAAGCAAAGTTGCCTTCTTTTCTTTAATAACCTGAATGATATCCATTTCTTTCCACTTGGTACCTTCGATAATGGATTGATATCTTTGCTGATCCAATTCTACACAAACAGAATCCGGTTTTTCTACTTCAATCACTTCTTTTACCTGCTCGGCACTATTTTTCGAAATATGTGCTGTACCAATAAGTATGTATTCTTTTCCATCTAAATTGATTCTCGTAATATTTTCCTCGTGCATTGTGACCTACCTTGTTATTTTCTATTTTTTTCATTATAACACGAAACACACTCACAATGCTTTTTAGAACCCATCAATTGAAAAATGGGACCACAAAGTTTTATTTGTGAATCCCACTTTTAACTTGAAATTATTTAAAAGGATTTTTCCATTCCATTAATGCACCATAGTTTAGCGATTCAGCGTCTTCTAAGTAGTTTTCAACTACAGCTAGCGGTGTTCTGCCACAACGCAACAGGAAGGAGATAACCGGATCTTTCGTTTTTCCTTCGGTAACCTCACGAATATACTCCTCAGGAGTCAATTGATCAGCCATTTTATGATACCCAGGCATGCGCCCACCGCCAAGTAGGCGATTCAATCCCAACTTGATCACAGTATGATACATCGCCTCCATCATCAGTTTACCTAAGCCAAATTTCCGGAAACTAGGTCGCACAGCGATATCGACAATGTAGAGTGTATTTCCATTTGGATCATGGTTGCGAATATAACCATTATCAGTGATTTCCTCCCAAGTGTGGTTTGGATGCTTCGGATCAAAATCAACGATTAAACCCGTCATCGATCCCGCCAGTTCACTGCCAACTTCGACACACATGGCCCCTTCTGGGAACAGTGTTACATGATTGGTCAACTGTTCCTCCTCCCACCATAAATCGGAAGGAAATGGGGGAGGGAAACATTCTGACTGTATCTGGATGAGTTCACGAAAATCTGCCTGTATATAGTTCCGAACAACAACAGGATACGACTTCCCATCATGAAAAATAAAAAACTCGCTCCGGTACACTTGCACTCACCCTTCTACATGTTTTTCCCAATCGACATATAAATCAACGCGGCGGTCTCTCCACGTCGTAACAGAGCCCTTTTCGCGCACCTCGTAAAGAAGATTTAAATCAAGATCTGCAGTTACAATCATATCTTGGTTGATTTCCCCTTCTACCAATAAACCTTTTGGAGGAAACGGTATATCGTTTGGTGTAATAACAACTGCCTGCCCGAAGTTTGCTCGCATAAAATCAACGGTTGGAAGTGACCCTACGGTTCCCGTTAGAACAACATACACTTGGTTTTCGATCGCCCGTGCATGACTTGTGTAGCGTACACGATGAAAACCGTGGCGATCATCGGTACAAGACGGACAGAAAATCACATCTGCCCCTTTTGCTTTGGCCATTCTGACAATCTCTGGAAACTCAATATCGTAACATGTTAGGAGCGCAATTTTTCCTTTATCCGTTTCGAAAATCTTAAAAGAGTCACCAGCTGACATATTCCATTCATCTACCTCCGTAGGAGTAATATGAAGCTTAGCTTGTTCTTCTACTCTTCCATCCGGATAAAAAAGATGGGCAACATTATAAAGACGGTTGTTTCTAGTTAAAACATGCGTCCCACCGATAATATGCATCCCAGTTTCTTCAGCCAACTTTTTAAATAAATTAAGATATTGCTCTGTAAAACTTGGCAAGTTATTAATCGTTAAAGAACTGCCCTGTCCGTTTCCGATAGATAATAACTGTGTTGTAAAAAATTCAGGGAACAGTACAAACTCTGATCCATACTCTTGTGCTGTTTTTATATAATGTTCACATTGATTGGAGAACTCCTCAAATGATTTTATTGTGTGTAAATGATATTGAACTGCAGATACTCTTATTTTCAATAGAAACTCCTCCTATCCTTTTCGAGTCCAATCTACTCTATTCATTTCGATAGGACAAATATATACTAAAATAGACCGGTTTCCAAGAATTACGATTTGTTATTGATAGATGCCTCCTCCAGCTTGCTTGAACTCGGTAGCTTTTTCCTTCATTCCTTTTTCAATCGCTTCGGTCGTCTCAAGATTATGGTCCTTAGCATAATTTCGGATATCTTGAGAAATTCTCATACTGCAAAACTTTGGACCACACATGGAACAGAAATGGGCTGTTTTGGCACCCTCTGCTGGTAAAGTTTCATCATGATATTCTACAGCCCTTTCTGGATCTAGTGATAAATTAAATTGATCTTGCCATCGGAACTCAAAACGGGCCTTTGATAAGGCGTTATCACGAATTTGTGCACCAGGATGTCCTTTTGCTAAATCAGCAGCATGGGCGGCAATTTTATATGTAATAACACGAGTGTTGATTATCCAA
>NZ_JARSMD010000067.1:0-1353 GCF_035811335.1 Schinkia azotoformans | reverse complement strand
AGTTGGCGAATTTGACAAAAATTACGTTGCGAAGAAAGCAATCGCAACCGTGGTAACACCAGCAGATGGTAACGCACGTGTAGGTGATGTAGTATTCACAGTAGGTAAAACTACTTACACGGAAGCAGGCGTAGAACAAACGATGGACGTAGCTCCATTCATCGAAGCATCCCGCACATACCTACCAGTTCGTTATGTAGCGAAGTCTGTAGGTGTGGAAGGTAGCAAAATCCTTTGGGATGAAGCAACTCGTCAAGTAACGATCATTAAAGATGGTCAAGTCGCTCAATTAACAATTGGCAGCAACATCTTAACACTGAACGGTGCTAAAATCACAATGGATACAAAAGCAAAAGTAGTAAATGGCCGTACCGTTCTTCCATTACGTGCTGTAGCAACAGCATTAGGTGCAAACGTAGCTTGGAACGAAGCTGACCAAACTGTAACTGTAAAATAATAATTATTTCATCTAGTGGGGGAGATCGTAGAGGTCTCTTCCTTTTTTATGCAATGTGAAAATATCTAATGATAGTATTTGTTTTTTAGAATAAATTATAAAGCTAAAAAAGACCTTATTTGGAAGAAAATTGGCATTGAGATGTTCGTTTAAAAGTAGTTTAATATAACTTGTGAGGCACGACAGTGACATGAATCGAACTATTAAATGTGCTCCGAAACGCATCAAATTATTTGATCAGTAAATTGTTTCTAGTTGAATGTAAATAAACTGGAAATGAATTACTATTGAATGTGTGATTCAAAAATGATTTACTAGAATAGTAAGTTTTAAGTTAGTTAACAAACTCACTTATATAGAAAAAGAAAACAAGTGAGAAAAATTATAATACCAAACATCAGGAGGAATACATTAATATGTCTAAACAACCAACAATGAAAAAAGTTCTTAACGTAATGACAACAGCAGCATTAGTAGGTGGCGTAGTAGCACCGATCGTAGCACCAATCACTGCAGATGCAGCAAACACCACAAACTTAGTAGATAAGGTATTACATGTAGATAATGATTATAAATCCGGTGATACTGCATCCAACCACATCATTATTAAAGAAGATGATGTACAATTTGATGGAACAACTGATACATTCCGTTTAACCTTACCATCAGGTGTTAAATGGGTGAAAGAAAAATATACAGGTCAAATTGGCTCAACTGATGCAAAATTTGAGGTAGTCCAAGTAACAGATCAAGATTTAGAATTAAAAGTTGCAGGTGACTGGAGTAAAGCAACGGATGCTTCAGTACAAGTACCAATGTTCTTCGAAGTTGACGGAGCAGAAGGCGAATTAAAAGTATCTGTAGACGCCAAAGGCTCAACATTAACTTCAGGTCAA
>NZ_JARSMD010000066.1:0-530 GCF_035811335.1 Schinkia azotoformans | reverse complement strand
GTTCATAAATAAAAAACAATGTCCAATTTCCTCCTCCTGATTTTCCTCCCCTTTTTCCCCTCAAACCCTTGTCCTGCTTATGCTCACGCCCTTTCCCCATCTTTTGGAATAGAAAAAAGTTTGTCCTGCCTTTCCCCCACTTTTGCTCAAACTTGTACTGAATTTTCATGGTCGTAGACATAAAAAACTTTGTCCAAAACTCCTGTATTTCTCCTGCTTTTTCTACCGTTTTTCCCCTGCCTTTTTTATTTTTCTCCTGCATTTCCTCCTGCTTTCTTCTCCATTTCCCTCATGCTCTTTCCTGCCATAAACCTTGATTTATCAGTATCTTTCAGGCTTTTATTCATACGTTTTATTCAATCTGGCTGACGTACCAAAGGTACGTATCCTCGCTTTTTTCCCGCTTTTTTCATACAAAAAAGACCGAAGGGCGACCAGGCTTTCACCTGATTTTCCTCCAGTCTTGACCATACTTTTTTATTTAAGGACACGCTTTTTTATCTAAGGACAATGTTTTTTAGGTGTGTACA
>NZ_JARSMD010000065.1:0-861 GCF_035811335.1 Schinkia azotoformans | reverse complement strand
CGGGCCGCAACAATGCTGATACAAAAGATTTAAAAACAGCTGAAATCTTAATCAAAGAAGAAGTAGCTGGTTCATGGTTATCAAATCGTGACGTTCAAATCGAGTTCCCATCATGGGTGAAAGTTGTCGGTTATGAAATTTCTGGCGTAAAAGGATTTGCGGCAGGTGCTGAAGATGCACTTAAAGCGAAATTCAACACAGAAATTAAAGGTGACAGCAATGAAATCGAATTAAATAACCTACCAGGACAAGCAGCTGGTAAAACACGCGAATTCAAAGTGAAATTCTACGTATCAACAAAAGCTGATGCACAAGGTGACATCACTGCTAAATTCAGCGGTAAAGCGGGCATCGACGGTGAAGTAGTGGTGGCAAAAGCTGTTGCACCAGTAAATGTTGACATCGCCAAAGCTAATGTAAAAACAGGTATCAAAAATCAAGCGATTGGCAACGTTACATTAACGGAAGCAGCGAAAGGTGCTTTAGTGAAAGATGGTAAAGTTGAACTACGTTTAACAGATGGCGTGAAGTTTAGTGAAAAACCAACTGTAAAAGTAGTGGAAGGTAACCTAGACATCGATAAAGATTCAATTAACGCAGAGAACGGTGTACTATCATTCCGTGTCAAATCTGAAAGCACACGTGCAAGTAAGATTGAAATTTCTGGTGTGAAATTAGACCTTGATCGTGCGGTAGCGCAAGGTGATATCGAAGTAGAAATTGGAGGCACGGCATTAGTACAAAACGCAGACCAAGCGTCTGGAACTGCATTTGATGGTGGAAAACTAGCTATCGGTCACAAAACATTCGATTCATTTGATTTAACAGGCTCTTCTATCGAAGTTGGCGAATTTGACAAAA
>NZ_JARSMD010000064.1:0-1157 GCF_035811335.1 Schinkia azotoformans | reverse complement strand
TAAAGTGGACCCCATTGTCAAGACACAAATTTTTTATATTTAAGGTGGGGCGTAGAACGAGGATATCTACTATACGACAGCCAGAGGAACAAGTTCGACTGGATAAGGGGGATGACCCACCATTATTTTTTGTTCGTAAGCCATCCTCAAGATAATTTTTGCTTCTTAGGGGCTAACTTGTCAAGGGCGAACGATAGTGAGGGCTTGCCTTTACCCTTGACGGGTTAGCCCCTAAGAAGCATTCTCTTTATAGAGGATGGCTTATGAACAATTACACTGTAAAGAGGGCTACTGGGGTTTTATAACCCAGTGATTGATGCGGTCGTTCATGATTATAAAATTCCAGGAAATTGCTAATCTCGTTTCTTGCTATTCTTGGACTATCATAATCTTTTAGATATACTTCCTCGTACTTAATTGTTCGCCACAGGCGTTCTGTAATAATATTATCAAGGGCTCGTCCTTTCCCATCCATACTGATCTTTACATCTTTTTCTTTAAGTAAATCAGTATATTGTGAGCTAGTGAAGTGGCTGCCTTGGTCACTGTTCATAATGATCGGCTGATAACGCTTGAGCGCTTTATTAACGGCCTCCAAGACAAAATCAATTTCAAGGGATTGATCTAATTCCCAACTAATAACATAACGAGAATACCAATCTATAACGGCAACAAGATACATCCAGCCACGTTGAAGACGAATATATGTGATGTCAATTCCCCATACATGATTAGGGTGCGTAATAGCCAATCCCCTAAGTAAATAGGGATAAATGCGGTGTTGATGATTTCTCTTACTTAAATTAGGTCCAGGAGCGATCCCGGCAATCCCCATTTCACGCATATGACGCTGGACAGCCTTCCGATTAATAAGTAGATCCCTTTGACTCAAATATTCTGCAATCCGACGTGAGCCGAAAAATGGATATTTTGTGTAAACTTCGTCTATTCGATGTTTAATATAGATCTCTTCTGGAGAAGGTTCTACTGGCTTATAATAAAGACTAGAACGGTTTAAGCTTAACAGTTCCGCTTGTGTTTTTAACGGTAATTCATCACCATCCCAATCAATCATTACAATTCGTTCTTGCCTAGTCTTTAATGCCAGATTTTTTTTTAAGCCACGACAATTGCGTGGTTAACTTTCCTACTTCAGC
>NZ_JARSMD010000063.1:0-762 GCF_035811335.1 Schinkia azotoformans | reverse complement strand
ATTATGGACTTTAGTCAGTTGAGCCTGAATAAGGCGAAACATAAAACCACCCGCTATGCGGGTGGGCAACAAATTGTTATACAAAAATACTCACTTTCAGTTCTATAATAGAGATTGTTCAAGCCTCCATAATAAAGAAAGGAAAGTGAGCATCATTGGCAAATAAAGAACATAGTTTAGCACATACCAAATGAATGTGTAAATACCATATCGTCTTTACTCCAAAGTATAGACGAAAAATAATCTACAATCAATATAGGAAGAGCGTAGGAGAGATATTAAGAACACTATGTAAATACAAAGGAGTTGAAATAATAGAAGGCCATCTTATGCCAGATCATGTGCATATGTTAGTGAGTATTCCACCCAAATTATCAGTTTCAAGTTTTATGGGATATTTAAAAGGGAAGAGTGCGCTCATGATGTTTGATAAACATGCAAATTTAAAATATAGATTTGGAAACAGGCATTTTTGGGCTGAAGGATACTATGTAAGTACAGTGGGTCTTAACGAAGCTACGATTAAAAAATACATTCAAGATCAAGAAAAACATGATATTGCATTAGATAAATTGAGTGTAAAAGAGTATACAGACCCTTTCAAAGGGTAGCCAAGTAATAAAAACAGCCCTTTAGGGAGGGCAAAAGTGGCAAAGGCAATAGAGGCTTGAATATATATGAAAGCCAGCGCCTTTAGACGCTGGCCGGTAATTAAGGCTTATAGCCTTAGTGCAAACCACCCTTTGGAAGGGTGGTTATGAT
>NZ_JARSMD010000062.1:0-6345 GCF_035811335.1 Schinkia azotoformans | reverse complement strand
GATACCAGAAAAACCAAAGAAAGAAATAATTTATGGGAATGTTGCACTAGTCAATTTAGAAAAAAAGAAACGCGATAGAAGGAAGATAAAGTAAATACAAAAAAATAATATATGTAAAAAAATGGGAACAAACAACCATTTATTAAAGTTTGTCGTTTTGTCCCCAAAACTTAAAAGATGAATGGCAAAATTTTACTTATTTTTAATTGTTTTTACAGTTATGCAAAGCTAGTGTTCCCGACCCTGTGTCCCACAAAAACTCTATGCGCCTGCAATTTCTTCCGCATTTCTATTAATCTCGTCAATGATGCCGATAATTCTCCTGGCATCATCCATGTTGTCTTGGAACAAGCCGACAATGCTTCCGACTGTTTTGAATGGTTCTTGCTGCAATACTTTCTTATCCAGCATGCCGTTTTTCACGACATAATCGACAATCAATTTTACAAAGCGGATTTGGTTCAGATTTAACCGTTCCTCTGATAAAAATTCGGAGAATGCTGCATTGGCTGCTTCTGGGCTTAATCCTACGATTTGGCGGACAAGTTTTGTGATTGGTGTTTCTCCGAAATCTTTCTGATAATCGTCTTTTGTGCCAAGTTCTTTCCATAATATTTCTTCAAGCATTTCTACGTCCTGCTGCGTCAATGGTTTATTGTTGTTCAGTTTGTAGATGGCAAGTTGATCTTTATGTTGATTGAGGTAGTGGTGTACTTTTTTCTTATAGCTTTGCAGATCATTAACATGAAACATCGAGCTATTTTCTTTTACTTCTAGGATTTCATCTTGGAAGTTTGTATAATAAATTTTCTGAGTTTCTTTTTCTATAAATTTGATTAAATCTCGTAAAGCTTCACGGACTGAATCTAGTTCAAATATATCGGCACTATCCCAGAATTCTTCCATTAACACTTTTTCGATGACGTGCTTTTGTTCCAATACTTGTGGTATAGTGCCCAGTTTGGATAGAGCTTCGGCTGTTTTGATCACGCTTCGAATTGGTTTTGTTGCATTTTTTGTTTGCAGTTTTGCTAGTTCTATTGTGTACATGACTAAATCAAAGCGCTTAGCAAATTCATCATCGTTAATCGGAACAATGATTGGTGCGATATGGTCTTTGATCTCATTCGTATCTAGCACAGATAGCGTTGCCCAATTGTCACGATTTTTGAATTTATGGACGTATTGAATATGTTGGCGCACACGGAAGTTTTCATCATTTAATGCTAAAATATCGTTTGTAACCCCGCTAATCAGCTCATTTCGATGATCGATATATTCCACAGTTTGATAGTCAAGTCCTTGCAATTCGCGGATGATATCCACTTTTGCATTGAAAAGCTTCTCAGTGAGGCTTGCGCCCATTTTTCCATCCATTCCTTTTGGATTTTCACGGAAAAACTCGAAGTTTCCGCAATAATCAAAAATTAGAAAATGTGTTTTGTCCTCCCCTATTCCTAAAAGGTCCGGGCATAGTCTTGTACCACGGCCAATCATCTGCCAAAACTTTGATTTTGAACGAACCTTTTTAAAGAAAACTAGATTGACCACTTCCGGAATATCGACACCGGTATCTAGCATATCAACAGATATTGCAATTTGCGGCAGTCTTTTAATCTCGGAAAAGTCATCAATTAATGTTTGATAGTATTTAATACTATAATCGATTGTTTTGGCAAAATGGCCGCCATACTCTGGAAAAAGAATATCAAACCTTTTCGTGATTTCTTCCGCATGGTTATGATTTTTCGCAAAAATAATCGTCTTCCCTAACTTGTCTCCGCCTTCTACACGGGTTCCTCTCTCCATCAGGGTTTTTAAAACTGTATCAATCGTATCATGGTTAAATAACCATTCATTTAAAGCCGAACTATCAATATCTTCTTTTTCTTCCTCATCATCGAACGTTTCCTCAAATTGTTCTTTTTCCTCTTCAGATAAGTCATCATAGTGAATACCTTCCTCAAGGAACTTTAATTTTGTTTCAATCGTGCGATAGTCCACTAAATAGCCATCATTAACAGCTTGTTCCAACTCATATGCATAGGTTGGGACACCATTTTCAAGATCAAATACTTCATACGTGTTTTTATCAATTTCATCCTTTGGTGTAGCTGTTAGTCCAAGCAAAATTCCATCGAAATAATCAAAAATGCTGCGATATTTCTTGTAAATACTGCGGTGCGATTCATCAATGATAATGAGGTCAAAATGTCCAACCGTAAATAATTTCTTGCCATCTTTCCTTTTGACATCATCAATCGCATTCATCATCGTCGGGTAAGTAGAAAAGACGATTCTGCTTTCCTCTGGATTTTCTTTGTTATTTAAAAGATTGCACTGCGTGAGACTAGGCATTAATGTATTAAAGTTTTTGTAGGCTTGGTTAAGTAATGTCTTCCTATCAGCTAAGAATAAGATATTTTTGACCCAGTTATGACGAGTTAACACATCCACAATCGAAATGGCGGTTCTTGTTTTGCCGCTCCCTGTCGCCATTACTAGGAGAGCTTTGCGCTGGTTATGCGTTAATGCATCACATACCGCTAGAATCGCTTCTTTTTGATAATAACGATTACTGATCGAATCATTAATTTCGATATTTGTTAATGGCCGCTTCATTTCACGGCGGTCGATTAACAAACTTAATTCTTCTTTATTATAAAATCCTGATACTTTCCGTGGTGGGTACGGCTCGTGCCAAATATACGTTTCAAAGCCATTTGTATAAAAAATAATCGGCCGAGTGCCTGACATGTTTTCGATACAATCGGCATACAGTTTTGCCTGTTGGCGGCCAATTTTCGGATCCTTTGATGTCCGCTTCGCTTCAATAACGGCAAGTGGTTTTCCATTATCCCCGAATAAAACATAATCGACGAAACCAGACTCCGCTTTATTCGGCATCCCCACAACCGGATACTCGCGAACAATATTTTTATTGAACTCCCAGCTGGCTAGTTTTAAATCAAGATCAATATATTTTTGTCTTGTTTCAAACTCATTTAGCTCGTCCACTTGGAAATTGTACTCTTGTGTATTGTGTTCCCGCTTTTCTGTCACAGTTTTGCGAAGGTGTTCATTTTCCTTCATGATTTCTTCTAGCTTTTTATCCTTCGAACTTAATTGTTCATATAGATCCTTTAGTTCTTCCGGACGTACTCGCTTCTCTTCGCCGAACTGTAGGAGTGACTCATCAAAATCACCAGCTGAAAACTCATCAGAATAACAATAATCAATCCATGAAATGAACTGATGCAAATGATGGAGGGAAAGAACAGCCTCATCACGGGTAATCGGCGCATTCGTATGGACCGCCACATTCCCAAGTTTCACAATATATTTCATGAGCGGTAATAAATCTTCATCAATGATTGCTAGAAAGTTAGCATCATGAATCAAGCTTGATAGATTATCTTGATAAGGCACCTTAACGGCACTATCGTAACTGTAAACCCATTTGACGGCCAACTCGAGCGCACGGCGTGACTGAATGGCACTGACCGCCGGGCTGACAACTAAAGCTTTTTCCGCTTCAAAACAGGCTTTTGTAAAGCTGCGGTATTGGTTTTTGGTTTTCAGGAAACTGAAGTTGGACAAGGCTTTCCCTCCCTTGGTTATTGATTTGGGATTTTTACTTAGAAAATAATTTTCCTTTAAAGATCATTTGAATCAATGCATTATACATATTCTCAAGTTGAGATAATCCTGACTGTAATAATTCCTTTTGACGCTCTATTTGTTCTACCTTTTCAGCAAATAAATTTTGTAAATTAAGTGGTGGTACATACACTGAAATCTTATAGAACTCACTATGATTTAAATCTGGAATTGTTGAATTTCCTGCTCTTCTTAATAAATCCCATTGAATAAATTCAGTATTTAAGTAATATATTAAAAATAATTTCCCTAATAAATTCCTATTAAAGTCGATTAAAAAGAAATTATTATGAAATACTCCCTCCACATTTGATATAACCATTCCAGTATTGCCAGTTCGGGTCATAAGAATATCATCCTTAGTACATATAACATTAGGTTTTGGATTCTGAATGTATTCTTCTTCCTTATGCCCATTCAAGTATTGAACCGTAATATACTTGTAAGAGTTTTCAATCTCATACTTTAATCTTTTGGCTATAGGAATTTGCAACCCTTGTCTAACGGTCGTTACATCTCTAAAAGAACAAACATCCCAACCCTTTGGATTTGTAACTGGGTCCCCAAACATCTCCAAAAATACGCTTTTGGCTAGTTGGTTTAATTCTTTAATTTGAACTTTTCTTTTATTAATTAAGCCGTCTGCCTTTTCTAACAAGCCTACAATATCCTCTTGTATTCTTAATGGAGGTAGTGGAATTTTCAACTGATTTAACTTTGCTTTATTTAACGTTGCACCCATTACCGCTCTATCTGATAAGCCATCAAATCTAAGAGTTTTAAGGGCATAGAACAAAAATTCTGGTATTAGTTTATCTTTTTTAATAATTGGAAAAGAAGCAATCGCCTCATTTGTATACATATCTTCCTTCGTAATTGACAATTTACCAATGGATAGTTTAAAACTCATTAGTACAGTATTTTCGGGAACTATTTTCATATTTGTTTCCTTAATACCTAAATCAGTAATTTCTTCTTTAGTTTCAAAAATATATTTACTTTTCATATCAGAAATAGAAATCCACTTTTTCCCTTCACCCCAATACTTTTCATTGGCTCTAGATGGAGTTTTGCCAATATTAATTTCACAAAGTTTATTTAGATTTACTAATTCCATTATTATTTTACCTGCCCAATAATTTCTTTTAGTTCTTTAATCCCTTTAGTTATTTCAATTTCTAACAATTCAATTTTTTTAAATATAATACTGGGTGCTTCAAACTCCACTTCTTCATACTCAATCTCTTTATACTTATTAATCGACAAATCATAATCATTTCCCCTAAGTTCATCAACTGGTACAAAGAACGATTGCTCTGTCCGTTTCCGCTCTTTTTCCTCTTCTATATTATTAAATCTCGCAATAATATCTGGGATATCGTTGTCTTCAATTGGGCTACGTTTGTCATCGAGTGAGAAGCCGTCTGCCTTCATGTCATAAAACCAAACATTGTCTGTACCGCCTGCTCCTGTTTTTGTGAAAATGATGACAGCCGTTGATACTCCCGCATATGGTTTGAAGACACCACTTGGCATGGAAATGATCGCTTCTAGTTTATGATTTTCTATGATTTCTTTGCGAATTTGTTTATGGGCGTTGGAACTCCCGAATAGTACACCATCAGGAACGATGGCAGCGGCGCGGCCTCCTGCTTTTAACAAGCGTATAAATAATGAAAGAAAGAGCAGTTCTGTTTTCTTTGTTTTTGCAACTTTTAACAAGTCATTTGCAACAGCTTCATAGTCAAGTGAGCCTTTAAACGGTGGATTTGCTAGAACTAATGTATATTTTTCCTTGTCCTTATTTACTTCAGAAAGTGAATCTTTGTATTCAATATTGGGATTTTCAACACCATGAAGCATCATGTTCATGGCACCAATGCGAAGCATCGTCCGGTCCATATCATTACCGTAAAACATCGTATTGTTAAAATGCTCTTTCAATCCTTGAACCAAAAACAAATCGTTATGGTGGTCACGCAAATACTCACTAACTGCTACTAAAAAACCAGCAGATCCCATTGCTGGATCTATGATAATATCTTCTGGGGTTGGTTTCATTAGTTCAACCATCATCTTAATTATGTGTCGTGGTGTACGGAACTGCCCATTTGTGCCGGCTGCTGCGATTTTTGATAAAAGATACTCATATAGATCCCCTTGTGTATCACGTTTCTCCATTGGGATATTATCAATTCCGTCAATGATTTTGGCGAGCATATTAGCTGTAGGAATCATGAACATCGCATCACCCATGTACTTCGAATAAGCTGAGTCCTCGGTGCCATGGAGATTTTTTATAAATGGAAAGACTTCATCGGCTACGATTTTATACATTTCTTCCGGTGAGCCTAATTGCTTAAAACGATGCCAGCGTAGATGTTGTTTTTCTTTCGGGAAAGTCCCATCAAAGTCTAATCCGAGGAACTCTGCTTCTTTTTCCTTCGTTGTTTCAACTTCGTCTAAACCTTTAATAAATAGCAAATATGTAAATTGTTCGATCACTGTTAATGGGTTCGTAATCCCACCTGTCCAGAACGTCTCCCAGATTTTATCTACTTTATTTTTGATTTCACCTGTAATCATGATAAACCACCTTACACATTTATTAGAACCTATAAGTAATATTTAACTGATAGGTTAATTTACATAATTTAGTTTATCATTATTGATTATTGCAGATAA
>NZ_JARSMD010000061.1:0-3169 GCF_035811335.1 Schinkia azotoformans | reverse complement strand
AATGTTTTTTAGGTGTGTACAAAGAAAAGGAAAAAGGGTTAAGGGTTAAAGGTAATTTACTAAATCTGTTCCTCGATATTCTTTTCGTAAATCTTCCCATTCCGTAAACAAGTCAAATACCCAATTTTCTGCATAATTAATTCTCAAAAAATTCATTGCTGTAACTAAAACTTTTAAAGCAACTTCGATGATATAATATAATATCTCACACTCTCTTTGTGGTTGATGTTGCATGTTACCAAAATTAAAATTTTCTTGACCATCCATTGCCCCATAAGATATGTATGTTGTTGGATTATAATGCACGTAGCTATTGAATTTTTTATAAATTCCATAATACATATCTAAATTATTTGTTTTATCAGCAAATCTATGGATATCTTTAAAGATTCTAATGTCATCTTCCTTTACCTTATTAACTTCCCTCTTTATTTCTTTAAGCATTCTTTTATCAGCCTGCCCCTGAAAAACTATCTTATATCCCACTTTGTTATTCAACATCTGTTTTAGCTGATATTTGTTTAACAAATCATAATTGCGAATTACCTCCTCTTTGTGTGTTGAGTCAGTCACATAACACAAGTGGAAATAACTCTCAATTAATGTCCTAAGTAGTGGTATTGCTTCAACATAACCATTTTTTAAATCTTCATCATCAAGATTTACTAATACCATAATCGCTTTATAATTTCTTTTACATTTTAGATAGGTATGATAAAAGTATTGTCTTAATGAGTCTTCCACGTTTTCTTTAAACTCTTCAAGATTCTCTAAATAATAAAATACCTCGAACAATGCCTCGGAATATTCATTAAGGTTATCCAGTAATTTATAAACAGAAGTTTTCGACATTAATCCTCCCCCTTAGATAGCATTTAGGAATAACAGTATCTAATGATTTTATTTAGGATGTAGCTATTGAAATTAAAAATAATTCACACTAATAATCACTCTTTTACAAAATGGTATAATTCAAGAAAGGAAATAGCAAGTTATGTTACCTGCCTTTTCGCTTAAAAATGTTATAGGGGGATATATTATATGAAATACTTGTTTACTGATATTTCGACCCATATTGATTTAGGTTTTGGAATAACAGCCTCGAACTTCAGACGTACAGCTATTTTTCTTGATGAAAACTATAAGGATGGTTTTCATTCAGGTGAAATGCCAGTTTTATATCTTTTTAGACATTCAGTAGAATTGTTTTTAAAGTCACTTATAACCATCTTTCATAGAGAATTAAAATTACCATATAAAAATGGTGAAATTGCTTTCGATAATGATATTCCATATGTAAAAGTGAAAAGAGAGTGGAAGGAAATCACAAAATGCCACGATATATCTACTCTATACAAGTATTTTATAGAGATATTGGAAGATAACAAGGAATCTTTAGCAATTAAAGCTCCTGATGCTAATTGGGATATTATCAAGTCTGAAAATCAGATATACGTTGATTTAATTAAATCATATGACTTTGATAGCACTTACTTCCGTTATCCTTTTACAAAAAATAAAAATATGGATAAAAAGAAATATAACGTTGAAATGATTGATATTGAGGATGTAACAAAAAGATTTAACCCTAACAAACCAGAGGTAGCTTTTCTCATTTTTAATGACGATGAAGAACTTGTTGAGGCACATATTAGCAAAGCAACTGAATTAGAAAATTTGATTAATGCAATTAAGGAACTATCTTCTTACTTCGATAATATTCATTCTATGACAAGGGCAACTCTTTGTGAAAAATGGTGACTATATAAATAGAAATTCAAAAACAAACATATTTATTTTGTATAAAACTCATTTGTTATTTTTCAAAAGCCTAAGACTTCGATGCTATAATTTAATTGACCTTCAGTAACCTTTTTCTGATGGTTTTTAATGAGAGGGAGAAGTGGGTTAGTCTCGGAAACTTCCCCCTTCTCATAAAAAACAAGCACGTTCTACAAAATACATTGGGAAAACTTTTATATAATCATCATCTGTTTCTACGGGTTTTATTTAAAACATCCAGCCATTTTTCCTCATACGGTAATCCAGCCATTCTTAAAATCTGCCAATCGGGCAATACATCTCCTTGCTTTTTCATTTTATTTAACACATAAACAATCCTTCTGTTTTGAAAGTCACTGACTGATTCCAAATGTTTTTCGAGATAGAGCCTTGTTTTGGGTAGTTTATACAACTTTTTCTCTAAAAGAGCCTTCCTTCCTATCATTGAACCTAACTTAGAAAGCGTAATACGGATGGTTTTTTTGTCTTCATTTAATAATTCATTTATAGCATTAATGACTTCATCTAAAATTTCGTTATCCCGCTTCCCCCAATCAATTCGTTCCTTATTTGACGGTAAATTAAATATTGGACTATTTATTCTAAGCCATTCACGATTTGCTCTGTATAACCTCATGTACAAGGCTTTGTTGCCCATTCTTAATTGTTTCACTGACATATCAGGGTTTTCCTTTATCAAACCCAACCATTTCTTCTGGTCAACAGATAATTCAGTATCACTGACCACAATCTTTTCATTACCATCATTCGTAAGGAATCGTTTGATTGTATTAGGGTCTGCCCCCATTCTTCGAGATAATTCTCGTAAACTTATACCGAGTTGAGATTGCTCTATTAACTTTGCTTCCCAAACTGGACCGTATGACTTTACTCTTGTCTTACGGTAACGGTCAATCTCTGTTTTATCTGGTCCTCTCCTTGTATATGTAAATTTACAATGTGGACACTTAAATGTACCAATCGGATTCTTCGTATTATCGGAAAGGGTTAAATCCATACTGATTATCACATCTTGTTTATAGAAGTCACATATAGAATTTAAACATGCCCAAGGGGGAGATACAAAAGGAGATGTTATTTCTTCATTAAATAATTCTTCCACCGATATTTCTAATGCAGACATTACCAGCAAATGACGTATCGGATGAAATGACTTCCTATGCTTTTGTACAATCATGGATAGCCAATCACCTTTCCCATTCAAAGAGCTATGAAATAGACTTAATACGTCATGTTCGTACTTTTGGATAAAATAATTTCTCCACTTGTCTTGCTTTACTCGCCCACTATAGTAAGCCAATCCTTCTGTTATTAAAGCATTTGTATATTTCTCTCCAAACCATTGCTGTAAACACGCACTTTATTT
>NZ_JARSMD010000060.1:0-1280 GCF_035811335.1 Schinkia azotoformans | reverse complement strand
GTATTACGTCAATGTTTGTCATTATTACCCACTAAAGATTTAGCTTGTCCAATCTTAAACTACGGTACGAAAAAGCTATCTATAGAAGCACTTGTAAAGATTTTTGTGATAGCTCAACTGGATCATTGGAAATCTTATCCTGAGTTCGATATCAAGATGCGGGCCTATAAAGATTTGATGGAGTGTATCGATTTAGAAAGTATCAGCAGTTCTCAATTAAGTAGAAGAATTAATGAGTTAGACACAGCTATACTACAGAATCTTTTCCTTAAGGTCGTTCAAATGCTTGAGCAGCGTACGAAAAGCTTTGTCGGTCTTCCTCCGAACATTGGAAGACTCCGCATCGTTGATGCGACTCATATTAAACTTCCACCTACTTTATCTAATTGGGCTTACGTATCGAAAAACAGCACTATGGTTAAGATGCATACGCGTTTAGTTGTCGCATCCGAGGATATTAGTTTCCCAGATAAAATAGTACCTTCCAATGGTAGGGTTACAGACCATGAAGGTGGGGATTTATTAATAGAGACTTCTGATGCAACGTATGTGATGGATCGAGGGTATATGGATCTTTATCGAATGAACGAATGGATAAAAGAAAATATAAAATTCGTCGTTAGATTAAGAAAGGATGTCACCGCAAGCATTTTAGAAGAATACGAGGTACCGGAAGGTACTACTATTCAAAGAGATGCAAAAGTAATACTTGGTGAAACAGGTAAAATGAAACCAGTCAGACTTGTTCAATTTCTTGACGAAGAGGGAACCATTTTCAGAGTCGCAACGACAAGATGGGATTTAGAATCAACGGAAGTTGCAGAAATTTATAAAAATCGGTGGATTATTGAACTGTTCTTTAAATGGATTAAACAATCCTTACGATTTGTTAAGATCTGGAGTACAAAACCCCAGGGAATTTGGAATCAGATGTTTATTGCGATGATTGCCTATATTCTTACCCTCATAGTAAAATTGGAAGCTAATTCAAAGAAAAAACCATTATCCATTCTTACTCATATAAGGACTTACTTAAATCGATCATGGGAAGAATTCGTAATGGCACTAGACTATAAACCTAAAAGGACGTCGAAGGGTAGACAAAAGATACCAGAAAAACCAAAGAAAGAAATAATTTATGGGAATGTTGCACTAGTCAATTTAGAAAAAAAGAAACGCGATAGAAGGAAGATAAAGTAAATACAAAAAAATAATATATGTAAAAAAATGGGAACAAACAACAATTTATTAAAGTTTGTCGTTTTGTCCCCAAAACTTAA
>NZ_JARSMD010000059.1:0-1529 GCF_035811335.1 Schinkia azotoformans | reverse complement strand
CTCAACTTTCGCACCAATAAAGTAGGTGATAAATGTTGATTGTAATAGGCCTGCGGCCTATTCATTAGTTTGCTTGACAGTCTATAAAATAATGAAAAACACCTCGTTCTTTGGTAAAGTGTAATTGACTAGAAAACACTACCATAAGAAGAGGTGTCCCCTATATGATAGACCAAAATAGCCAATACAATCAACTACCTAAAGAACTTAATTCTGTTTTTTCTGAGCTTAAAATAAATAAGCATCTGCGTCATGCAGGGATTAAAAAATCCTTCGGATTTGGTTGTACTTATTTGTTCCAGCTAATCTTTTGTTTGATTTTTCAACATAAAAACTGGTTTTCTCTTCTTGATTCTAAGAAAGCAGAAAAATACCCTGCCAAGGACGCTGTTTATCGTTTTTTAAATCAATCAACCTTTAATTGGCGTAGATTTTTACTACTTTTAAGTAGCTTTACCATTCATAAAGTGGACGTTCTAACTGACAAAAGTCGTCCAAAGGTGCTGATTGTCGATGATTCATCTTATGATCGAAATCGCAGTAAAAAGGTTGAATTACTTGCACGTTGTTTTGATCACGCCTCTCTTAAAATGCGATTCTACAAAGGCTTTCGTATGCTTACTTTAGGTTGGTCTGATGGGCACACATTCATGCCGATTGACTTTTCATTGCTTAGTTCTAAGAACGCTCAAATTAATGGAATCTCTAAACAAATTGACAAGCGTACTTGTGGCTATCAACGTCGAAAAGATGCGTTACTATCAGCACCTGAGCAGATTCCAGCTATGATAAAACGCGCTTTAGCTAGTGGAATTAACGCTGATTATGTGTTAATGGATTCTTGGTTTACATTGCCACCACTTGTTAAAGCTATTGTAGAACAAGGTTTAGGCGTGATTGGTATGGTCAAAGAAACGAAACAACGCTATAACGTGAATGGGAAGTTGGTCTCTTTAAAACAGCTCTATTGCTTGGCTGTGCCCGTTCAATCAAAGAAAGGAATTCTTCGTTCCATTCATACGACCATGTCTAATGGAACGCCAATAAAAGTTGTATTTATCCAAAATAGAAATAAGAAAAGTGAATGGCTTGCCATCCTCAGTACCGATTGCACCCTTTCAGAACAAGAAATCGTTCGAATCTATGGGATGCGCTGGGATATTGAGGTGTTCTTTAAGACGACCAAATCTCTATTAAAACTTCAAAAAGAGTTTCAAAGTCGCTCATATGATGGTCTAATCAGTCATACTACTATTGTTTTTGTACGTTTTATTGTGCTATCATGGCAAAATCGATGTAATACTGACCAACGTACAATTGGTGGCCTATTTTACGAATTGTGCGATGAAGTTAATGAACTTGATTGGGCTGTTGCGTTACAGCAATTAATCGAGTTTCTTCAGGACGCACTTGAACATACAAATAAAAAAATCAAAAAGTTAATTCAAAGTCAACTTGAGCAGTGGATATCAGGACTTCCTAGTTATATCAAGGCTTATTTGCCGATTTCACTCTGCGAAAGTTGAGTT
>NZ_JARSMD010000058.1:0-4203 GCF_035811335.1 Schinkia azotoformans | reverse complement strand
GCTGGGAGCTGTAGCTGGACATAGTGAATATGAATGCAGATTATCTAGTTTTGAAGGAACAACCTTCAATTCAAAAAAATGTTTGGTGACGATAGCGAAGAGGTCACACCCGTTCCCATTCCGAACACGGAAGTTAAGCTCTTCAGCGCCGATGGTAGTTGGGGGCTGTCCCCCTGTGAGAGTAGGACGTTGCCAAGCGAACAAAAGAACAGCAGAGTTGCTGTTCTTTTTTTATAATTTTTTTGTTTTATATTGTAACGTAACTGATTTTCCTTCGTCTTATTAATGGAAAATATTTCATGATGAAGGAGAAATTAATTATGTTCAATTGGAAAAGTATTGCAATATTTGGGATTGTGAGTCTTGGTTTATTTGGGTGTAGTACAGCACAAGAGAATGCTACTACTGAGGCAAAAGCTCCTGAAACAAATCAAAACGAACAAATATCCGCTGATGAGAATAAAGAACAAAATGGAACAAGCCAAGAAATTAGAACCTATGTTAATCAAACAGATGCTTGGATGTTAGAATTACCATCTACATGGAACGATGTTCATATCGTCGAGTCGGGAAGAATGACAGAATTTATTTTTCCATCTCAAAATCCTGATTACAAGCAATCTCTTTTCTGGATTAATACTATTTCTGAAGAGGAGTGGGAGAAGGCACAAGCAGAGGGTCCAACAGGATCTGCGAAGGAAATTACTCGAAAGAACGGGGACGTTTACCTATACTATACCCCACTCGATCAAGTACTTGAAGATAATGAATTGAAACGATATGAAGAAATGGTGAAAGATATCCCTAAAATTATTGAAAGTTTCAAATTTGAATAAATTCTTTTTGTTTAGCCTCTTAAAAAGTGGAGATTTCGACTTTTTGGGGCTTTTTTAATATTTCTTTTTACTTATTACAAAATATTGGCAAAAAGGATAAAATGGAAATAGACTGGATAAAAAAATATAAGGAGATGTAGATATGATAAGAGTTTCAAAGATTTTTACTTGTGGGCTTATCGCATCTGTCATTTTATTATGTACAACAAGTGGAGTGTTTGCTGCAAACCAAAATTTTATTAAACAGATCAGCGACGAGTATAGTTCTTATGAAGGGAAAATATTTAATGAATATAGGGTTTTCCAACAATCAAGCTTAAAAGAATATGAGGATTATCAAAAGGACGAATTTAATTCTTTTGATAAGTTTTCAAACCAAACCGATTCCGATCTTCAATATCTTGATGGATTATTAAAAAAGGATTTTGAAAGCATTCAAGCACAATATGATGGGAATTCCTCCTATTCAAGTAAGCTAAGAGATTATCAGAATAAAATAAATTCCAATTACCTGAATAGCCCAATGCAGAAATATGCAAACAGTATCAATCCTAACTATTTAAATAGTTTAATGATGAAATTTAAAAATGCAACAAATGAGAACTATTTAAACAGCCCGATGATGAAATATAAAAACGCAGTTAATGAAAATTATTTAAATAGCCCAATGATGCATTATAAAAATGCGGTAAATGAAAATTATCTTAACAGCCCGATGGCGAGGCTTAAGAATGGCAGTAATATTAACTATACACTAAGTATTATGAACCAGTATAATAGAGGAAAAATTAGCCAGGATGCAGCCGGCAAACAATGGAAGGAATTGCTTCAAAAAGAAGGACAAGCCATTCAAACTGTTAAAAGTCAATCTACACAAAGTATTCAACAAATCGCAGGGGATTCAAAAGATGCCATCCTCAATCAAAAATATGAAACAGTGAACGGGATTTTAAAGCAGCGCGAGCAATCATTAGAAACAATAGCGAAATTGCGCAAAGAATATTTTGGGGAAGAAATCGAGTTCGATTCATTAATCCCTGATTTAGGAAAAATAAATGTCCTGATTGATGGGGAATGGCAAGCTTTTAAACAACCACCAACTGTTATGAACGGGGCAACACTCGTTCCGATGAGAGTAATTTTTGAAAAGCTTGGTGCTGAAGTTAAGTGGCATCCGGAAAATCAAACCATAACTGCTAGTAAAGGAAGCACGTCTATGTCGCTTGTTTTAAATAACAATAAAGCAACGATTAACGGAAAATCTATAACACTTCCAGTAGCACCTAGGTTAATTCACGGCAACACAATGGTACCGCTTCGTTTTGTAAGTGAATCACTTGGAGCTGAAGTTGAGTGGGATGGACAGAATAAAACAGTGTTCATTTTTTCAAAATAAAAAAATTCTGAAAAATCCCTTTCCCTTTTTTGAAAATTCATGTATACTAAATTCAAATTTAATAGCAATAACTAGGGGAGTCCAATGAGCTTGGGCTGAGAAAGAAACCGCGTTGAAGTTTCTTGACCCTTTGGACCTGATCTGGATCATACCAGCGTAGGGAAGTTAACTTCTTCTTTTTATATGCCTTTAATACATATAAAGCCGGGTCCATCCTTTCATTGATTGGATCCGGCTTTTTCTGTGTTTTCTCCTTTGGTGTTAACCATCTACCTGTTTTGCTCTAGATCTCGTCCGCCATTTATTAACTTTATTCAGTAGAATCCCTCACTAACACAGATGCTGAGATGAATGCAAACTAGTACTAAATTCAGTGGGGGTTCAAATTCTATCTGAATAAAGTTAAAGCCTCCGGCGGATGCCACGGATTTTCAGAGGTAGTTTTTCGAGCAAGCTCGAAAAAATCCGGGCACAAATACGCCAAGGCGCATTTGATAAAAAGGGAGAGATTTAAACCATGTCAACATCCTCATTAAATGAAAAAAGTATTTCCATTATGTCAAGCTTTCCAGGAAGTAAAAAGGTTTATGTGACTGGATCAAGGCCGGATCTTAAAGTGCCTATGCGTGAAATCGAATTAAGCTCGACAACCGGCACATTTGGTAAACAAGAAAATTCACCGGTAAGAGTGTATGATACAAGTGGTCCTTATACTGACCCTGATTATACTGTTGATTTATCTAAAGGCCTTCCAGTGCTAAGGAGTCCATGGATTCAAGAACGGGGCGATGTGGAGGAATACGAAGGACGAAAAATAAAGCCTGAAGATAACGGTTTTCAAGTTAAAAATGATCCGAGGGCTAATCAGGCCGTATTCCCAGGATTAAAACGTAAACCGCTGCGTGCGAAAAAAGGAAAAAGTGTTACACAGCTTCATTATGCCAGAAAAGGAATAATCACACTAGAAATGGAATTTATCGCAATCAGAGAAAATATGAAACCAGAATTTATTCGTGATGAGGTGGCAAAAGGTCGGGCCATTATACCGTCTAATATAAACCATCCGGAAATAGAGCCGATGATCATCGGGCGAAATTTTCATGTGAAAATTAATGCGAATATGGGAAACTCAGCTGTAACGTCCTCCATTGAAGAAGAGGTTGAAAAAATGACATGGGCAACACGATGGGGAGCAGACACTATTATGGACCTTTCAACAGGTAAAAATATTCATACGACAAGAGAATGGATTATTCGCAATTCTGCTGTACCTGTTGGTACTGTACCGATTTATCAGGCTTTAGAAAAAGTGAATGGAATTGCAGAAGATCTTACTTGGGAAATTTATCGCGATACATTAATTGAGCAAGCAGAACAGGGTGTCGATTATTTTACTATTCATGCAGGCGTGCTTTTACGTTACATCCCGCTAACTGCGAACCGTGTAACAGGTATTGTTTCCCGCGGTGGTTCCATTATGGCCCAGTGGTGCTTATACCATCACCAAGAAAACTTCTTATATACCCATTTTGAAGAAATCTGTGAAATTATGAAAACGTATGATGTTGCCTTTTCATTAGGTGATGGTCTACGTCCTGGATCAATTGCCGATGCAAATGATGAGGCCCAATTTGCTGAGTTAGAGACATTAGGGGAACTCACAAAAATAGCATGGAAGCATGATGTTCAAGTGATGGTTGAAGGTCCAGGTCATGTGCCAATGCATTTGATTAAAGAAAATATGGATAAGCAATTAGAAGTGTGCCAAGAGGCCCCATTCTATACACTTGGTCCACTAACAACAGATATTGCACCTGGTTATGACCATATTACATCAGCCATTGGTGCTGCGATGATCGGATGGTATGGGACTGCTATGCTTTGTTATGTTACTCCGAAGGAACATTTAGGCCTGCCAAATAAAGAAGATGTACGAACAGGAGTTATTACATCACGAGTGTTGATTAACCA
>NZ_JARSMD010000057.1:0-4624 GCF_035811335.1 Schinkia azotoformans | reverse complement strand
ATAGACATTGATTGAAAACAATATATTCTTCAAGAGAAAGCACTTTTATCACATCCCTATTTACTTCTTCCAATAACTATGTGTACATTTTATTAATCTATTCTGAGATAACGGTTGCTTGTACTATCTAAACTTTCATTTTCTCAAACACTTTCTATATTTAATTGAATCAGTGATTCCTTTATTATATTGAAAGGGAGCATAATCTTCATCAAAACACATATACCAACACCCTGATTCATCCTGTTTACAGATTGCTGTTCTTATCTCGTTTAATCCTTTTGGAGTAAAACTATACGCACAAACTCGCTCTAAATCATGCTCGGCATCATAATAACGGTATATCATTAAAGCATTTGACTGGTGAACCTTATTTTTTTGAAGAATCAACTCGTTAAGATAATCTATCCTTTCAGCCGACTCAATAAATTGTATGCCGATAACATTGTGTGGAATATATCCCTCTTTTGTTTGTGAAAATAGCTTTTCAATTGTTTCGACATCTTTATTCCAGACGTTTTCTCTTTCTAAATGAAGAGCAAGATATAAAAAATTTTCAATATCAAATCTTGCATCCCACTTCCACCAAGACAAATCCATTGGTCTGGAACGCCCCTTTAATTTATCAAACTTAGAATCTTCGACAAAAGCATCAAATCCCAGCATCTCTCCCAGATTCGCAAAATAATCAATTTCCCTTTTCGTGAACATGGAGCGATTATGTAATTGAGACAAATTCATTCTTCGGTAATTCCGTACATAGCCCTCAAAGAACTGGTTGAGATTAAAATATTGTTTTTTCATCATATCCACCTTTCTTTGTATTAAATCAATAGATTAAAATTTAAATAACATACTACTATTTTATGTTATTATTTTTTGGTATTGAGAAAGTCTGAGTCTATTTAATAGAAAAAGGACAACGCTTAACATTGCCCTATCTAAACTTGCTTTATTTACTTTTTCTAATTTTCAACATTGAATTAGCATTTGCCTGGAATTCATATGGAACTTTTACTTCTTCAATTCTATATCCATTAACAGCGAGATTATGAATTAATTTATCTAAATGTTCATATCGTTTCCCTTCTAAATCAACTAATGGAAATATACGAATTTCTTCTTTAGTAACCCTCAGTAATTCATTTAATGTGGATACATGAAATTGGTAATCTAAACGGTCGGCATACATAAATAAAAAGTGTGCTGAAAGAAGAACATCAAATTCTCCATCTTTAAATGGTAAAGAAGGTAAAGTAACAGGAACATATCGCTCACTCGATTTTCTCATGTCAGTTGCACAATCTTTTAAGGCACTCAAACGATGTTTTCTAAGACCTTCTATATCTTTGAAATAACCCCAAACATAATTATTTTTTGCCCTCTCCATTTGTGCCATTGCATGGTCAATATCTTGCAGACCTTTATTTTCAAGGTCATCTACCGAATGGTAATAAGCAATATCACATGCGGTTATATCTAATCCTGATTTGTTTCCCAACGCTGTAAAAGAACATGCTCCTGCTGGACAATCAAGTATTTTCTTTCCCTTCAGGTCTTTTACTGAAAGTGAAAACATATTCAAATACTCTTCAAACGTTCGCCCAATAAAAACAATTCTTTCTAAATCTAACTTTGTACTCTGCTCAACTCTACTCAACTAATCTCACCTCTATATATGAATATAATAAAAAACAACCACCTTACAACTCCGCAAAAGCAAAGGAGGTGGTTGTTCTGTAAAGCAAAAAGGGTCATCGTTCTAAAAAAATGTCCTTTCGATGCACGAAAACCCAAAACTCCGCTATCATATTTTACCAAACTTCTAAACAAACAGAAAGTAACTGTATGAAAATTGTGCAAATTAAATCATTCTTTCAAATTCTGCTGAAGCAAGTGTAATAATTCTTCTTTTGATTCCTGTGGAAGAATACTGATAAACTCCTGTAAACCCATATTATATAAGCACAGCACAAGCATCTTCTCTAAGTCATTGCCAAAAGGAAGAAATTTTCCCTCCACCGTCTCTAACCTGTTTCCCATTGGCGTATATTCCTCATACATCTTAAAATTAATCGGCTGAGCTTCTTTTTTGGGAATTAACATCAGTCAACACTCCTTCTCCACGTTTTGGAACAATATGGACACTTCCAAGCAAACACAGAATCCCAATTGGAAATGCCAATTTTTTCACTTACATAACGTAGTTTGTATTTCTTTTGTTCTTGTTCAGTGAGAACTCTTATTAAATTCTTACCACAATACGGGCAATATTCTTTTGGTATTTCCTGCTCATTTTTCATTCTTTTCTTCATCACTCTCAACATACTTACAAAATCCTGCTCTTAGAAGCAAATGGACATCTAAACAGGCATCAGAAAAATCTATATGACTATATATCTCCTCCGCCCAGAAGTTAAAATCTCCCCTTTCTTTATTATTGGAGATAACATGTAAATTCTCTAACATCTGATATGAACTCACTCTTCATTCTCCCCTTTAAAATCTAATTCTTGTTCATTTAACATCGTTCGCAAGGTTTCTTTGGTATCATCGGAAATGAGTTCTAAGAATCGTTTCAATCCTACAGCGTGTAAACCAAGTATTAGCATATTTTCTGCCCCATCCAGTCTCCCCTTTTTTAAATACATATCTTTTGGTAGACACTGAGAAACTAAATCCTCCTCCATTAGCTGTGGTTCGGCTGTTATCTCTAATTTTCTGGCAAACTCCCACTTTTTATGGTCTTCTCTGAATCGTTCAACTTTGTAGATAGGTACTCCATACTTTTCAAAAATCCATTCATCATTATATTTATCCTCTTCAAGCTGAACAAAGATTCTTGCCATTTCCTCTGCTATCTCTTGCTTTGCCTCCTTTTTCAAATCCTCAAGAATTTCAGCCCTAAACTTTTCCTTCCAATCTTGTTCCACAAAGCCTTCTCTCCCCTTTATTAATGAAATATCATCACCTCTCCATCAGATATTCTGATATTTCATTAAGGATTGCAAAATACTCTCCTTCGCTATCAGGCTCATATCCGAAATCCTTTAATTGAACTGGCGGAGTCTGCAACCATTCACGAATGTCATTGTCCAGTTCTATTTCATCATCAAGTGAAAAAGCCTCTACCAATTCGGTTATATCTATATCCTTTTCTTGCACTATTCCCTTACTCATTCTTTATTCCTCCTTTTCCCTTTATTCATCATCCGTTAGATAATACATAGACCTGTTTATAACATCTACAAAATCCATTTCATCGACATTCAAGGGTTCATACACTTTATCTATTACTCCTGCCTTTTTTAGTTCTACGGATACAACATGTATCCACTTTTCATAAATCTCCACTTGTATTCTTGGTTCAGTTCCTCTAAATGCTTGTTCTAAACCCCATCTACCATATATATCTCGGATGATTTCTCTAACAATGGAAACAGCAAGTTTTTCGCTCATTAATATCACCTTCATTTGTTTAGTTTTTAAGGAATACATCATTGATTTAGATTCCTCTTTTTGCAAGAATCCGAAGTGCTTTTTTGTTCATTTCAATTATAGGGACTAAATACTCTATCATCGGTACAGTACACTTAATACCATAATTCGGATTAGTAATATTCCTTTTTTCTGAAAGACGTTTTAATGCCAACAAAAGCACCTCCATAAACAGTTTCGATAACAATTACATATAATTCGGTAAGTTTATTCACCAGTTTAACTGGAGGAAAATTAGGAATTTTAGTGTAAACTCTGGATTTCCTATAAAACTATTTCATTACACGCACCATTCCCTTCTATAACTTGAAATCCATATGCTGATAAATCGTATTAAGCATCTCTCCGATGTCTTGAATAAGTTCTGTATCATTCATCGTTGGGAACAAATCCTTAACAGTCTGAACAGCATTTTCCTTGGTTTTAAATGATTCCAGTTTTCCGATTTCATTCGCAGTAACTAACGCCAAGGAAGATACCTTTTTCCGCCAAATGGTCGAACCTCTAACTTCTTTTTGAAGTATCCGTAAAAAGCACTTAAAACCATCAAACTCTCCACTATTTATCACATATCTTTGATTTTCCTCCATTGAATCACCACTACTTTCTTAATAACCCTGAACGGAATCATATGAATTGAATTTTTACGTAATATCCGATAACAATGGAAATAAATATCATTAGCACGTCACCAATTGTTTCTACAAGCATGTTTAATAAAAATTCCTTTAACTTTTCCCCCTGTATTTGCATATATTACGCCCCCTTTCAAATGGAGTTTGGAAACAAACACAATTAAAAACGCCCAGTCTTAGCGACTGAGCGTTAATTTATGCAATATGAACTTATATAGGAAATACCTAAAGTCTTCATTTTGTTTCCTCGATTCAGTAGTTATCGTTCCTTATAAGCTAATGATAACCTCAGTTCTATTCGATATCAATCGAATTTATAAGAACCATCTAAAAATGGTATCACTATTATTTCAAATTCCTCTTGTAGCATCTACCCATTTCCTAATATTCTTGCAACATTCCACATATGCTAATCATGTCCTTGTCTTTTATTTATTCCTTTACTACTTGCTCTTCCTTTACACTCTACGTTGTTCATAAATAAAAAACAA
>NZ_JARSMD010000056.1:0-4034 GCF_035811335.1 Schinkia azotoformans | reverse complement strand
CCATTGTCAGATTTGAACGAGCGAATCAAATTGACTGTATAATGGATAGCGGTTAAAAACCCACCGACAGGAACAGCAATATCAATATATTGATAACTCAATCCCAAAACAGGCGTAATCTTAACTGCGGCCTGAGAAGTTAAATCCATTCCCAAATAAATGAAAACATAGATTAATACAAAATAAATGGCAATAGCTCCTATAACGTTAAATACATTGCGGATCGGTTTTGGCATCATCAGCATGAAATAGTCTACCCCAACGTGTCCGCCACGTTTCATTGCCGAGCTAATTCCAATGAAAACCATCCAAATAAATAATCCAAGCGTAACCTCTTCTGCCCAGCCTATTGGGCTGTGTAAGACAAAGCGAAAAATTACATTTATAATGGTAAAAAAGAGGACCCCTGAAAGAGCAATAACAGAAAGTACATCATCTAGTGGATAAAACCATTTTTTTAACATATTATCCCTCCCATTTACACCTAGGTAAAAACCGAGTCTATGAAATCGAAATATTGACTCATAGACTCGTAGTTTTATTTTCTATTGACGATTTTTAATTAAATCCTCAACTGTTTCATAAAGATTTGGTGACCAGTTAGGAAATGCAGTATAAACTGATTTTGCTTTCTCTTTGAACGCAGCAAGATCTACCTCGTGAACTTCAATGCCTTCATCTTTAAATTGTTGTAAAACTTTCTCAGACTCTTCTTCTACGATTCCTTTACCGTATTCACCAGCTTCATCGCCAGTTTCTTTTAGGATTTGAACGATATCTTCCGGTAATGTTTGAAGGAAGCTAGTTCCTGCAACCCATGGACTCATAATTTTTGTGTGTTCAGTTAATGTAAGGTGCTTCGCCACTTCGTGTGTTTTTGAACCTTGTAGTACTGGAAGTGGATTTTCAGCACCGTCTACTAATCCTTGCTGTAGTGCTGTATAAAGGTCAGCTAATGGAAGTGGAGTAGGTGATGCTCCTAATGCTTCAAATGACTTAATATACATTTGGTTATTTGGTACACGTATTTTTAATCCTGCTAAATCTTCTGGCTTTGTAACAGGCTTTGTTGTCATTAAATGACGCTTACCATAAATTGTGTTTGTTGTAACGATATCAAGCCCTTTATCGTTTAATTGTGAAGATAAATCTTTAAACCAATCTGTAGTAGTTAAATAGAATAGATCATCAAAGTTTTCAGTTAAATATGGTGCAGTTAAAATTCCAAAATCGGGAACATAATCCATTAAGAAATCATAGCCAGTGAAAATAACAACATTATTTCCCATCATAGCTTGTTCAACTACATCTTTTTCAGAACCTAATTGAGAGCTTGGATATAATTTCAATTCAAGTCTGCCATTCGATTTTTCTTCAGCTAACTCTTTCCATTTATTTGCTTGCTTATCAAGTGGCTCACCTGGCTGGTTACCATAGGCTACGTTGATTACAATTTTTTCATCAGACCCTACTGCCTTGTCATTACCTTTTGACGCACCTTCTTCACCTTTAGAAGAACAAGCTCCTAAACCTAATACAAGCATAAGCGAAAATAATAGAAGCGTTGATTTTTTAAAAAAGCTCTTCATTATTAGATCTCCTTTACTGTTTAAAATTTTGAATTTCATGATTTTTATTGTAATCGTAACCATTTGCGGTTACAGAAAAACCATTGTTAATTATCTTGATATTCCTTTTCTTTTACCAAGGAAGATTTCCATTTCCTCTTTATATGGAAGACCTTCATTATCTCCTTTTACACTAATAACATGGGCAGCAACTGCATTTGCGAATGTAACTGATTTTTCTAAAGTCCAGCCTTGAATCATACTGTACAAATACCCTGCTGCAAAACCGTCCCCTGCTCCTATAACATCAACAACATCAATGTCATTATGTGCAGGAACATTAACTTTATCTCCATCCTTAAAAGCAGTAGCACCACGCTCACCCTGCTTTAAAACAGCATGGTGAATGCCGGCCTTTGTAACCTCTTGAATAAACTGATCAGGTTCAGACGTTCTGAGAAGAATCTCAGCTTCTTCTTCCCCTATTAATAAAACATCAACATAAGGCAGATAGGATAAAAGGGTTTCCCTTGCCTCCTCCGGACTCCAAAGCTTTAAACGGATGTTTGGGTCAAACGTCACTGTCAGATTGTGCTTTTTGGCCATCTTTAATAGATGAAGCATGACTTCTTTATTAACATCATTCACCGCTGGAAACACGCCTGATATATGAAATATTTTGGCTTGCTTCACGTAATCTTCATCAATTTCATTTATATTAAAGGATAATGTCGGTGATTGCTGTCGATAATAATAGGAATTTACTTTTTCACTGCTAAGCAATTCTTTAAAATAAATGGATGTCGGGTAGCCTTCAACAAGCTTAACTTGAGAGACATCAACACCTTCACCTCTTACAAAGTTATAAACATATTTGCCAAACTCGTCTTTACCGAGACGGCTTATCCAACCAGCTTTTAAACCTAGACGTGAACAGCCGATCGCAACGTTTAACTCTGCACCTCCCACCTTACGTTCAAAAGTGTTAACGAACCTAAGAGGACCTGTAGTTGAAGGGTTAAAAGATACTAAAGCATCCCCTATTGTCAAAATGTCCAACATTCTCTCTCCAATCTTTATTTCAATTATTCCAGTAATCTACGTTGATTTTCTAACAACAATGCTTGGGGAAAATCGAACATTCATAGGATCAGGCTTAGCATTTGACCTAATTTGTTCCAATAATTTTTCCGCTGCATATTTTCCCATTTCAAATGCTGGTTGTGAAATAATCGTTAGACTTGGCTCGTAAATTTCCGAAAAAGATACTTCATCAATACTGATCAAGGCTAGATCTCTTGGAATGGACATTCCTTTCTTTTTTACAAACTTCAGTATTTCAAGAAGAGTTAAATCGTTACCGGAAAACAAGGCTTCAGGTACTTCAGGTTGGTTAAACATTTCCTCCAACACATTTTGCATATCGGTTAACTTCACGCCTTTAATGTAACCGGGTGGGACGATTAGTGATCTTTCCTTTAACGCTTTTTTATACCCTTCCACCCGTTCCACACGAGGTGTGATTCCTTTATCAAGGGGAGTCGTTAACATTGCAATTCTTCTATATCCTCTTGAATAAAGATGGTCAACAGCCATTTCAGAAGCGGTCTCATTATCAAGTAAAACTGACGGTATATTCATACCTTTAACCATACGGTCAACAAATATGAGCGGATATTTTTCCTTTTTCATTGACTCATATAGTTCTAAATTATCCCCCGTTGGAAAAACCACTAAACCATCAACCTGTTTGGCACGAAGCATTTCGATATACTTTTTTTCCTTCTCCGGGTTATCGTCTGCATTACAGACAATCACATTAATATCTTCAGAGCTACAAACGTCTTCAATTGCCCTGATCACTTGAGTTGAAAACATGTGTAAAATATTCGCAACGATTACTCCAATTGTTGATGTCTTTTTTTGTTTTAAGCTCCTTGCTAAAATATTGGGTCGATATCCTAAAGTTGCAATCGCTTCCTCAATTCTTGCTCTTGTATCCCCGCTCATATACTCGTAGCGATGGTTAAGATATTGAGAAACTGTACTTTTAGATACGTTTGCCATCTGAGCCACGTCAGCCATTGTGATTTTTTTCAATTTTCTTCTCTCCTGAAACCTACTAAATCGATTTACTAAACCGGTTTATCATTATTATAAATGATATGGAAACGTTTAACAAGAATTTTTTAACTATTTTTTATATAAAAAAAGCTATGTTAAAATTACCTTTTAACATAGCTTTTAAATATCTAGAATAATAGATTAGGTAAGAACATAGAGATACTTGGAACGAACGCCATTAATAACGCTGCAATAATTAGTATTACTAAGAACGGCCAGCTTTCTTTTACGAATTCCTCTACCTTCGTACCGGTAACGGCACAAGTTACGAACATGATGGTACCGAGCGGCGGTGTCATTGTACCGATACTTAAACAGATGATGAAGAAGATTCCGAAATGG
>NZ_JARSMD010000055.1:0-40860 GCF_035811335.1 Schinkia azotoformans | reverse complement strand
CAACTGACTAAAGTCCATAATTAAAAACGATGTACACATTCCGCACATCGCTTTTTCAAATTCCCATTAGTTATTTAGTTCCTTTGCTAACTTTTCTATTTCCTCTCTGGATAATCCAGAAGTGCGCATAATAATCTGAATTTCCACACCTTCTTTTAGTAAATTACGTGCCATTTCAATCTTTCCTTCTTCAATTCCATCACCACGAATTGATACGATATCCTTTAATGCCTTCTCCCGTGCCTCGTATTGCATTCTTGTTTCTGGATCTAAGCTTGCTGCTCTCAAAATATCCACCGCCTTTTTTAGAATTGGCTCTTGTTCCGCCATTTCTTCCCACCTCGTGTCATCTTCATTTGTTAAAGCGGGATATTTTATACAAACTTTTGAATATAAAGATTTAGTTAATTCATTAACTGCTTAATTTCCTCTATTGCTAATCCAGTCACCTTTTCAATTTGTTCGAACGTAAATCCCTCTTTAAGCATGTTACGGGCGATTGCCTTCTTTCCTTCTGCAAGTCCTTCGGCTCTGCCTTCTTCCCTTTCACGCTTTGCCCTTAACTCAGCCTCGTGTTGGGCAGAGTAAGCATCTAACACTTCCTTCAACCTTGTTTCGTACTCCAACCATTTATTTTTATCTGCACTTAGATGCTCCCAATCTTTGAACGCTTCTTTAAGGGTGGAATCACTCATTGCAATTTCCTCCAATTCTTTATAGATATCCTCATAAACTTTCTTATTTTTCCGATCAACAATTCCTAGTAGCAACAGCCATCTAGCCAATACGTCATCCCGTGGATTCAGCCTTTTTTGTTTCCAATCTTGGAGTAGTTTCGGCATTTCGATAAAATGCATCTCAAGCACACTGGTGAGTGGGAATTTTTCTTCATCTTCATATAAATGAAATGTCGTATGAAATTTATCTGTTTCTTCATTAAATAACACGAAATTCAAAATGTTTATCGTGATCACCGGTTTCAGTTCAATGTAGCTCCCACCTGACATGAGCGGGTCTCTGTACAACCCAGCCCAATAAAACAGTGAACGTTTGACCATATCATATTGATTCGAAAACTGAATCTCAATGTTCACTCTTTCCTGTTTGTTCGTTTTTGCCAAAATATCTAATCGAGACTTTTTATCATTAGGATGTTCCCCGACAAACTCTGTATTCTCAAAGCTGATATCTATAATGCAATCTTCCTCTTTACGCTTGAGAATAGCGTTCAGAAAAATGATTGTAATATGCTTATTCTTTTCATTTCCAAATAGCCCCTTAAAAGCAAAATCAATCTTGAGGTCCATTAAGTTATGTAAGGGGATGCGTTTGAGTAGACGTTCCATATCTCAGATCACCATCCTTTTTCATTATTATACCATTTGGTAAATGAATTTTCATTTTGAGATCCATAAAAACAAAACAATGTTGCGGATTAACTATTAACATAAAAAATTACCTATGCAGAGAATTAAGCGGTAATCATAACATTCAAAATAGGCATAGCCGTTTGCAATGGTCCGAGCATCGTACTTATTAAATCTGCATTTATAAGTGATAGAAAAATTATTTAAGAAAGGTGCTGTAATGTATGGCAAGAAAAAAGTAGTTTGGGAGTTAGTTGAACAATATTTAGAGGATAAGGTGGATTATGTTGGTAAGCGGTTTAGTAGCATGGCTTGGACAGTGCGGAAAAAGTTGTGTAAATAAGTCTAAAATCAATCCTCCTTGGCAAGAATTAGGATAAATAATTTTTGCTAAGGAGGATTTTTTGACATGAAACTACCGAAAGAATTAATCAAAGGAATGGTAAAGAAACAAAAATTCACAAGTACTGATCAAATCATGGAAACGATCAAAGAGATGTTTTCTGATATCCTAGAAGAAGTACTCCAATGTGAAATTGATGAGCAGCTAGGGTATGAAAAACACCAGCGCCGGAGCGATGAACCGGGCAATTATCGAAATGGCTCAACGAAGCGGAAATTAAAAACACAATTTGGTGAAGTTGAAGTAAATGTTCCTCGAGACAGAAAAGGCTCGTATGAGCCACAAATTTTGAATAAATATCAAAGAAATGTAGATGGATTGGAAGAAAAAATACTTTCACTTTACGCTCATGGTATGTCCACTAGAGATATCCAGGAACAAGTCAAGGACCTCTATAATATTGAGATTTCTTCGGAGCTAGTTAGTAAGATTAGCGAAAAAATCATGCCACAAGTCAATGAGTGGCAAAGCCGTCCGCTTGAAGCCTATTATCCTTTTGTTTTTATGGATGCCATTCATTATAAAATTCGAGATAATCACCAAATAGTTTCGAAGGCAGCCTATGTTGTTTTGGGAATTAACAATGAAGGATATAAAGAAATATTAGGCATCTGGGTGGGCGGAAATGAAAGCAGTAAGTTTTGGCTTGGTGTGTTAAACGATTTGAAAACCAGAGGGGTAAAAACAGTTAATCTGTTCTGTGCAGATGGACTTACAGGGTTTAAAGAGGCTATTCAAGCTGTGTATCCTTTTGCCGGAATACAGCGATGCATCATTCACCAGATCCGTTCTAGCACCAAATATGTTTCTTATAAACACATAAAAGAATTTGTTGCTGATTTAAAACTAATCTATACTTCTATCGGTGTTTGTCAAGATAGTTGTCGCATTTTACCTGTTTACTATTGTATTAATTTTAAAGAGTTACTACCGCGCTTTGCTTGGTGGCCTTCTCATAAAGAAACAGAATTCATTCTGTTCTTTTATGAGAAGGGAAAAGGTAGTTTGAGCTGGTCTCATTAGTGCTATTTTGTGCCACTTTTTCTTTCACAGGATTTAAAGCCACTGAATCGTGAGCACTCCTGTCTCTTATTGAGCGTGACCAACGTTCTGGGTGCTTTTGTTTCGCTAATTCATAAACTTCTTTTCGCTTCTTCAATATCTCGATATGAGCCTCTGTGTGGCATTGTTCTGGTGTTACAAAGTTTATGCCACTGTGTAAATGGATACAGTTATACCAATTCACAAATTTTAATGCCCACTCTCGTGCAACCACAAGTGTTTCAAATCCTTTGTACGGGTATTCCGGTCTATATTTTAGGGTCCGAAACATGGCTTCAGAATAAGGATTATCATTACTTACTCGTGGTCTAGAATAGGAGCTTTGGATCCCTAATTTTTCAAGTAATACCTGAAATGTTGCGGCTTTCATTGGACGACCATTGTCGGAATGTAACACAAGTGGTTTCCCCTGAATTTTCTCGCTAATAACGGTCCTCTTCATTAATTCTTCGGCGTATTTTGCTTCTTCTGTTTCCCAAATCTCCCAACCAACTATCTTTCTACTAAAAATATCGATAATTAAATAGAGACGGTAAAACATCCCTTTCACCGGCCCTTTTAGCCATGTAATGTCCCAAGTCCAAACCTGATTAGGAGCTGTTGCTAAGTGGCTTTCTGGTAATCTTCGTTCGGGTCTCTTGCTTCTTCCTCGATGGTTCTGCATATTTTGTTCCCGAAGCACACGATAAAAACTAGATTCAGAGGCAATATAGATACATTGGTCCGCTAATTTTGGCACAATTTGAGTTGGCGGTAAATCAGCGAATTCCTCCTTTTTAACGACTTCTAGAATCTCTTGTTTTTCCTCTTTCGTTAGTTTATTTTTAGGCTCTGGACGTGAAGCGATAGGACGCTGATCTTCCTTAATTCCACCTTCTGAAACCCACCGTTCATACGTGCGTACACTAATGTTCAATTCTTTGCACGCTAAGGCTAATCGCGCACCGTTTTTGTTAGCTTCTTGGATGAGTTCTACTGCTAGTGCGCGATCTGACGGGCTGATCATTCGTCCTCTTGGTCCCCCCAGATCGCTTGGGCCTTTTTTCTTAATAGTAATAAGGCTGCGGCTTCCGCCAATACCTTCTCCTTTTTACGTAAATCTTTTTCTAATGTTTTTGCTCGTTTTTTCTCTTCCTTCAATTCTTGATTCAACTGCTTTGTTTGGTTAGTTTCCCGACCATTAGCGTTCAAGCAGCTATCACGCCATGCTTCAATTTGTTCTCTATACAGGCCTTTCTTTCGGCAATACTCTGCTAAATCGGCTTGATTCATTGCGTACGTTTCCATTACGATAAGGAATTTGTCCTCACTGCTCCATTGCTCCGACCCTTGTCCATCTCCGGGTGTTGCATTCCCAGCAGCACGAGCTTCTTTCCTCCACTTATATAATGTTGCTTCAGTTATGCCAACTTCTTCGCTTATTTGGCTGATGGCCTCGTTATTTGGCGACATCATTCTTTTTATAATAGATTCTTTTAGTTCCTTGGGATATCGTTTTCCTAGTTTCTCCGTCATGTCGATCAACCTCCGTGTTTACTATAGTATAACACTAAAGTTCTATACGACATCTATCCTAACAGAGGGGGCTATCAACGAAGAAATGTCCATGGAAAGACTTATAGAATTTAAAGAAAAATGGGGTAAAGAGTATCCGTCTGCGGTTAGGTCATGGGAAGAAAATTGGGATATTTTAGCTACCTTCTTTGCATATCCGCAAGAAATTAGGAGAATAATATATACTACGAATATAATTGAAGGGTTGCATCGTCAATTTAGAAAAGTAACAAAAACAAAGTCAATTTTTCCTAATGATGATAGCTTAAGAAAAATGCTTTTCTTGGCCTCTCAAAACATTACGAAAAAATGGACAATGCGTTATCGGAATTGGGATATGATCTTGAGTCAGCTTGAGATTATGAATCAAACATCATAATTGGGGACTCTGTCCCCAAACCCCTGAAGTTTATCGCTTTTGTTTTCCCTAAAACGGATAAAAAAACGGACAGTATAAGTCCGTCCGTTTTAGTGTAAAAACCATAGAACCGCTCGGGTTGCACTTCCGCATTGCCCTATCCTGTTTTATGGTAAAAGCCAACTTTATTATTGGCAGACGATATATTTTCTATACCTATTATTTCTTGCCTTGCGAAGATTGTCAGATTTTACTTACACAACTTTTTCCGCAGACCTTACATTTCCCTACATTAAGATATTTAATTCCTAATGCATTCATTTGTCCTTGAACAACTTCAGTAACTTCGCTCACCGCTCCATCCCCTTACAACTATTGAACTATTTTATAGGCATTCAAAAAGGATTCTTACAAATTTTCTTTAAGCTTTAAAGGCAGTAGTGATAGACTTACATTATTTCTACTTTTTACAATAGCAAACATTCTCTTTGTAATCATACCTTCATAACTCGAAAAATGGATTGCGTGACTAACTTCTGTACTTACTTTACATTCTTCAGGATCACCATAGGCCTTATGTGCCCAACAAACGGAAGGCCGTATCGGATAAATACTACACCCTCCTTCTTCATCTAGCATTGGACAAGGTATTTTTGCATTAAAATATTGATTACGATATTTGATTTCTTGCTCATTATCATATTTCCAAAATCTATTATTTAAATTGTGAATTAAAGTATTGTCTAGTTTTTCTATTTTTTCACAAGCCCTACTAACTTGTTCTTTTATTAAACGTCTGTTCTTTATATTGTTTTTTACGTAATAACTAATTGCTTTAGCCTCAATATCCGATATTATTATTGGTAAATAACAACACGCATTACAACCTTTTTTGCATGTTGAATACGTTTCGATTGCTTCCTCAACTTTAAATATCTGTTCACTAACCCATTCTATTTCTTTTTTATACCAATTAATAAACTTTTGTGGCTTATTTAAATCATTAGGTAAAGGTTCATTTCTAAATTCTTTACAGAGTTTTAGTTGATTAATGATTTTTTCTTCTGGTTTCATATTAACCCCCATTCCGCCGCTATCGCTGGCGGCACAAATAGTAATGAAAATGATGTTCGGAAACACCACTTTTTGCTATGATTAAATTAAGGAGAAGATATACTACAAAGCACGATGGAGTGAGTCGTAGACTACTTCTCAGTTTAAAACAGTATATTAACCAGTGTAAGAATCATCTTTCAAGCACAAATAAGTGGTTCTATAGACCGCACGCTAATCATTGTTTTTAACCCTTCGTTAAATGTGTGATGATTCAGTCAATGTCTTTCTCCTTACATTAGAAAGGAGGATGTGCCATGAAAGTTGTTTATCCTATTTGTTGTGGCGTCGATGTGCATAAGACTTTTCTCGTTGCCACACTCATTACTTCATAGGGGATTACTCCCCACTATTCCAAAAAAAGATTCTCCACTTTTAACAACTCAATCCTTCAATTCAAGCAATGGCTCATTGACAACAATTGCTTTGATGTATGCATGGAATCAACAGGAAAGTACTGGGTCCCTGTCTATAACCTTTTGGAAGATACCATCCGTATCACCATTGCCAATCCCAAATGGGTGAAGGCTGTAAAAGGAAATAAGGATGACACAAAAGATTCCAAATGGATTGGTGACCTTTTCCGTCTTGGTTTAGTCCCAGGAAGTTATATACCTGATAAACCCATTCGTATTCTCCGTGAATACACTCGCTATCGTTATAAGCTGGTTTCTACTAGAAGCAGTGAAAAGAACCGTTTTCAAAATGCTTTCACCGTCTGTAATGTAGCCCTTGACGCTGTCGTATCTGACATGTTTGGCAAATCTGCCAGTTCCGTCACGGACTATCTGATTTCCACTGATACCTTTGATCCAGAATACTGTTCCTCTTTACTCCATGGAAAATTGAAGAAAAAAGCAGATTCCGTGATTGAATCTATTGAAGGGTATCAAATGACCGAGCCGCAAAAAGAGCGAATGACAATGGTTCGTTCCTACCTTGACTTCGTAACGGATGCCATTGCCAAAATAGATGAAAAACTAGATGAGTTGGCCAAACCTTATGAGAGTGCTATTAGTCTTCTTTGTACCATTCCAGGGATTAACAGAACATCTGCCATCACCATTATCTCCGAGATTGGTATAGATATGTCTCCATTTTTCCGCTCTAAGCGATTATGTTGTTGGGCAGGCCTAACGCCTGGCAATAATGAATCTGCCGGTAAGAAGAAATCTGTCCGGATTACACGTGCCGGTGTCTACCTCAAACCTGCATTGGTACAAGTTGCCCATGCAGCCGTGAAATCGGATAAATCTCCTTACTACAAAATCAAGTACGAACACCTTTATAAAAGAAGAGGAAAAAAAGAGCCATTATTGCGATTGCAAGGATGATACTCACCGCCATTTACAATATGTTTGTTACTGGGGAAGTATGGAATCCAAGCGATTTGTATAAAATTGATATGCCACAGGAAATGATGGACAAGCAAAAAAAGAAAGCTATTAAGCAAGCAGCAAAATTTCTGATTTCCCTTGGCTTAATAAAAGAAACTGATATTTCTGTGGTCTAACTAAAAATTTTTTTAAGATCTTTAAAGACCTTAGTTAAGTGCGCCCTTTTTTCCTTCTGGCCATGTTTTTTTCACGCTAGCAACTCCCTTCACCTTCTAAACTTTCGGCAAAAGGAAACATTTCCCTACAATAATCGTTCGACAAATACCGACACCTATTCCTTCCGTGCATACAAGTCGAACTCATACACTGTCGAAGTTTTGAATTCCGTTTGAATTAAACAAATAGAATATGTGACGTTGTTTCCGCAACGTCTTTGCGTGTTTTCCGACACGTACCCAGGGAATGATATAAACATAACCTTAATCTTCTCAGAATCGTTTCTAGCAGACTTTTAAACTCTCGTAATAAAAATTTAACAATTAAAAAAAGTGCCTATTCGGTTGAATAAACGCTTTTTCGGAATATAAAATTATACGGGCAAGGATTTGTACCTTACATGGTTAAGATCTCATTCAGTTGCGCCTCGAGCCATTTCCGATATTTTAATGGGCAAAAGTAAAGTTAACCTTACCATACTGTCAAAAGCACATGAAAACTTTCTAAGCGTCTACCTATTCCGCCACCGCATGTCTTTGATATATTTCGGGTATCAGCTATCATCACAATGATATTATGATAACTAGGAGTGGAGTAAACAAATTTAAATAATATGCAAAATAAAAAGTAATTGAAAAGACTGGGCCTACTGGCCTCGTGCCCCTTTAATCAATTTCTTATAATATAAATTTAGCAGGTGTTTATCCTAATGACATATACTATTTTTCTATTTATTCATCAATTTTTTTCTATTTTTTTGGTAATAATTTTAATTGAGAAAGATTTCATAAGTAAATTGTTGTAATATGGAAGAAGAGTGGGGAAATTGGAATGCAATTGCATTATTTGAAGTGAATAATAGATTATTTCGGGAGATGGAAATTAATGGCGTATACAACAATATTCATAAGTCCTTTAGATTTGGTTCTTGATGAGCAGAATCCAAGATTTGTAACAAATAATAGTAAGAATCTCTCTCAAGAAAAAATAATGGAGTATTTAATTAATTATGAAGGTGTAATCCAATTAGCAAAAGAAATAAATGAATATGGAGGTTTAGTACCTGGAGAAAGACTATTAGTTTTAGAGGAAAACAATAAATATAAAGTTTTAGAAGGCAACAGGAGAACGTCTGCAATGCATTTATTATTAAAGCCTTCTGAAATACCTCAGGGTGTCTCAAAAACACGTATAAAACAAATACCAAAAATTAATGATTTGTGCTTAAAAAATATTTCTTCAATAGAAGTTGATGTTGTAACCAGTAGGGACGATGCTATTTTTGCTTTAACAAAAAGGCATATTGATGGAATCAAAAAATGGTCACAGATTTCAAAAATGTTTTTCTATAAAAATTTATATACACAAGGAAAAAAGTTAGCAGATCTTAAGGATTTTACTGGAGAATCAACTGCTTCAATTGCAACATCATTAAAAAAGTATAATTTTTTACGATTTATCCTTGATAATTACAATAACTTTTTTCCAGATTCTTTAATCTCAAACCTAGAAATTGAGACTGAATTAGATACCGACTTTATAGTAAATAGAATTTTTGGATTTGTAATAAGTGAGTTAAAAATTGATTTTACTAACGGTACATATAATATAGATCTTGCAAAACTCAGCAAGAAAAAAGTCGAATTATTAAAAGAAATATTGGTTAAAATAAGTTATTTATACTGGGGTGAAGATGGCAAAAGCAGCCTTATTAATAGTCGAAATTTGAACACTCAGACGCAAATTAGGAAGTTTTTCATATATCCTAATAAAGATAATGCAAGAGCAATTGAGATTTCAAATCTGATTAACCTTTTTAAGAGTGATGATATCGAAAAAGAAAATCCAAATGATTTACAACCTGATCATATTGAATCAGAGAAACCTTCAGGTGATAACGACAATTCTGATCAAGATTATTCTTCAGAATCAGGTCAGGGAACAGAAGAAAATGATATTCCTAATGACAAAAGCACTGATTTTCCAGATAATGGACCTTCTTCAAATGATGGCTCTGAACATGATGATAACACCGAAACAAACACTGGTTCCGATACTGACAGTGGAAAAGAAAAAGATAATGGTGAAAATAGAGGAAATGGCTATAGACCTAGAGATCCTGCTTCATATAGTAAATTATCGAGCGCTTATAAGCTAAGTTATCATTATAAATCTAATCCAAGGATTAACAAAACAAAAAAAGAGATTTCTGATATAGATTATAAAGATTTCCCAATATCATCAATGTATCTCATACGAAGCTTACTAGAATCATACGTAAATGAGTATATCGATACGTTTGCATCACTACCTATTGACCACGAATTAAAAATGAAAGGGATTGCCAATGCCAGAAATAAAAGAAAAGGTAAGGAATTGCAGGAACTAATTTATACTCACATTAAGGGTCATTTAAAGGACATAATCAAGGATTATGCTGAGACATACGAATTAATTGAAGTTACTTTTTCAAAAAACAATAATACTTCAGCAATGAAGATAATAAACTATCATATTCACTCGTCAACGGATGTCCCAGAAAAAAACGAAATACTAGAAGCCTGGAAAAAAATCTCGATAATCATTAACACTCTAGATAAACTTTTAAATAAAGTTTCTGACCATAGTATTGTATAATTATTAATAGGTCAGGAGTTGATTTTTAATGAGTAATCCTTCACCGTTAAGATACCCAGGTGGAAAAAATAAAACATATAAATATATAAGACAATTAGTTATGATTAACAATTGTACCACCTATATAGAGCCATTTGCAGGAGGATCAGCTGTTGCATTAAACCTCCTCTTAGACGGAGTAGTAAAAAAAATTATTATTAATGATTTTGATAAATCTATTTATGCTCTTTGGTATTCTATCGTTAATCATCCAAATCAATTAATTGGCTTAATTAATGATACTGAAATTACTATTGAAGAATGGTACAAGCAAAAGGAATTACAAAAAAATAAAGAAAATGTACCACTTTTAGAGCTTGGTTTTTCTACACTGTTTTTAAATCGGACTAATCGTTCAGGTATTATTAAAGGTGGAGCAATTGGTGGAATAAAACAAAATGGTAATTATTCTATCGATTGTCGTTTTCCTAAAGAGTCGATAATTAATAAAATACGAGCAATTTCAAATTTATCTAGCAAAATAGAAGTTTATAACTTAGATGCTTTAGTATTTATTAATAATGTGATCAAAAAAACAAGAAACTCATTTACCTTTTTTGATCCTCCTTATTTCAAGAAAGGACCAAGTTTATATACAAACTTTTATAAAAATGAAGATCACAAAGAATTGTCTGAAATAATACAAAAGGAACTACGAAATCGAAAATGGATAGTTACTTATGATAACGCTATTGAAATAAAAAACATGTACCATAAGTTGAATTATATAGAGTATTATTTAAACTACACGGCAGGTAGTTCCAAGAAAGGAATTGAATACATGTTTTATTCTAACAATTTACAAATTGATGACCCTTCACTTTATTTAAAGTTATATAATCCTCTAGTAACGATAAGCTAAATTCACACAAAAATATAATCATAACCACTCTTCCAAAGGGTGGTTTACACTAAGGCTATAAGCCTTTACTATCGACCAGCGTCTAAAGGCGCTGGCTTTCATATGAATTCAAACCTCTATTGCCTTTGCCACTTTTGCCACCCCTAAAGGGCTGTTTCTATTACATGGCTCCCCTTTGAAAGGGTCTGTATATTCTTTTACACTTAATTTATCTAATGCGATATCATGTTTTTCTTGATCTTGAATGTATTTTTTTATTGTGGCTTCGTTTAGACCTACTGTGCTTACATAGCTTTTCAGCCCCTAAATGAACTTGGACAGTAAGAGTAATTTATACTATACTGCTTAATGTACCAAGGAGACTGACATCATGAAGAGAATTAAACATTCAAAATACAAGTTGTTAAAGAGGTTGAGCAGACGGGCAATAAAACCCTGGTTGCACGTCGATACGAGCTAAACCCTAACATGGTAAGCCGTTGGGTTCGTGAATATAAAGACGGCAAATTTGGCGACAGAGATGTAACGGTCCTTCCGGACCTTGATGCAAAAGAGCTATCCAAGGAAAATGACCAACTAAAAAAATTACTAGGTGAAAAAGACCTTGAAATTGCAATATTACGTGATCTAATAAAAAAAACCTCACTTGCTGAAAAACTTGAAGTAGCTGAAAAATGGATCCAAAAAGGCTACCCCATTACTAAGGTGCTAAAGATTGTAGGCATTTCTCGTTCCACCTATTATTACCAGAAGAACTACCGGGTGAAAGAGAAAAAAGTTAGTGAGGGACGTCCAGCACCAGGTTATTCATATAAAGAGGACGGTCAAAAAGCATCTGATGAACAGATTAAAAAATTCATACTTGAAGAGATAGCCGGCGATGCTTATAACTATGGTTTGTTTTTTGCAAGCAAAAAGTGGTTCTTACGCAATTTTGATGAATTGACTCCTAGTGTAGTTTCAATTTTTTAAAAGTTTTTTAGGAATAATATTTTATAGCCTGTATAGCACTCGCTTTTCTAATATTTTTAATCCAGCTCTACCATAGGTCATCCGTTTTATTGTTTTTAATCTATTTATTTGCCCTTCAAGTAAACCATTGCTATATGGGGATAAAAATGAATTTTTTACGGCTTGAATATCGCTTCGTAGTCTAAAAGCATAATTATAAAAGGGATTTTTCTTGCTTGATAATTGTTCCCGAAGCCAACTTGCAAATGTTTCTAAATCCTTCATCTCGATAGCAACACGATATGTTTGAATCGTGGTATATAGTGATTTAACAGAAGGGTAGAGTTCAAAACACTGATTTAGTAAGTTTGTTTCGTCTTTGTTTAATTCTATTTTTAATTTCCAAATCCATGCTCCTAGCTTTTTTCTAGAAACATGCATTTGTGGCTTGCTTAGTATCCCGTATTTACGTTCTTTACGGGCTCTTTCAACAATAGTACGGACCGCCGAATAGGTTCCCATATATCCTTGTTTCTTAATAGTCTGATAGATTTCCTTTAATGTGTTTCCTTCTTGTTCAAGATTAAGAATCTGCTCTCTGTATGAATCAGATGGTCTATTTCGTTTACGGTAAGTTACAGGCGGTTCATTCATCGTTATATACTTACTGATGGTCCTTCTATCTAATTTATATTCTCTTGAAAGTCTTGAAATATTTTTACCATTTTTATAAGCCTGTTGTATCTCTCGAATGAGTTCCCACTTTTTATTTTGGCGGTTCTTCGTTAGCTGTTCAGCACAGGTAAGTGGAATTTCGACAACAGATGGATCAGAATCACTCCAAGTAATAGTAGCTGGTACGAGGGTTGATAGAAAAGAGTCTAATTGCTTTTTGGCATTCCTGATGAAATGCCAACGATCATAAATCTGAGTGATTTGAGTATTTGCGTTAGATATCCCTTGGCGAAAACTTGTAAATCCATCCCTACTAACTACTTCAATATACGGGTACTGTAACAACCAATTAGTAATAGTTTCGGGTAATCGATCTGATAAAATAGCCAAAGGAAACTTGGATTGAAGATCACAAATAAGCGTGCCGTAGGTATGACCCTTGCAAAAGGCAAAGTCATCAATGCCTACAAAAGGGAGATACTTTCGGTTCAATATGTGTATGCCGAACTAGATTTAATAGGGTATCATGACTAACAGGTATATGGGCAGATTTAGCCACTTTTTCAGCGGATAAACAACTGGTTGAAAAAGCTATCTTACGCAATAACTCATCTGTTCTTTTAGTACGGCGCCCTTTAGGAGAGATCCAATCATATCGCTCTGTGAATACCTTGACAGTACAATCTGGCTGGTCACAAAACCACCTCCTTGTAAGGATTATTAGTTCAACTGCCTTATTACAAATGGGAAGGTCCTGAACTTTACGAGAATATTGGCTATGCTTACGAGAACTTGGCTTTAAACACACTGGACAAAATGCAGAAGTGTGGGAACTTTTTACTACTATGAGAAAAGAATCATTAGTGAAGGTTACCTGCAATAATTCCAAATTAGAATCGGGTGAAGGCCAAGGAATGGAGAGCATTCTAAATCACTCCTTTTTTTTATTATATCAGTCTAATATAGTCTCTGTCCTTCACCAATTCAACGTAAGAACCACTTTTATTTTGCAATAAACATATGGTTATCGTAAGATGACCAAATTACTTCGTCGAAAATATAAGTTAATCATTAACAAGAAAAAAGGATACCGATTTGCTTTATTAGCCAATGGTACTCACTTTCCTTTCCTTATTTTAGAGGCTTGAACAATCTCTATTATAGAACTGAAAGTGAGTATTTTTGTATAACAATTTGTTGCCCACCCGCATAGCGGGTGGTTTTATGTTTCGCCTTATTCAGGCTCAACAGACTGAAGTCCATAATAATAAAAGCCACACTTAGTGGCTTTTATTTTATTGCAGCTATATTTAAATTTAATGATAATTTATAAAATTCTTTCCAACGAATTTTATCATAAGTAGTAGCTGATATAGATGGTTGAAATTTAAAACAATAAATTTTCAAATCAGTAAAATACTCTGCATCCTCAGATATATAAAGCAGCTTACAATACATTAAGATATTTCACCTTTTATTCCTACCATTAAATTCTGACAGTATTATCAAAAGACAGGATGCAGTTCAGCCATCCACTCATCTGCCTTTTTCAAGTGTCCTAAAATCAATGCTGTTTTAAAATATAATTCTAAAGCGGAATATTTCCGTGTTTTTTCTTAGGTCTTGTATCCTTTTTATTACGAAGCATTTCAAGCGCTTGGATCAGTTTAATTCTTGTTTCACGCGGATCGATTACATCGTCAACCATACCGCGGGATGCTGCTACATAAGGATTTGCGAATTTATCGCGGTATTCATTGATTTTTTCTTGGCGTTTTGCTTCTGGATCTTCACTTTCATTAATTTCCCGGGCAAAGATAATGTTCGCTGCCCCTTGGGGTCCCATAACGGCGATTTCAGCATTCGGCCATGCATAGACGATATCTGCACCAATCGATTTACTGTTTAAGGCCACATAGGCACCACCATAGGCTTTACGTAAAATGACTGTAAGCTTAGGCACTGTCGCTTCTGAGTATGCATAAAGAATTTTCGCACCATGACGAATGATACCACCATGTTCCTGCTTAATTCCCGGGAAGAAGCCTGTTACATCCTCAAACGTAATGATCGGAATATTGAAGGAATCACAGAATCGAATAAAACGGGCTGCTTTATCGGAAGAATCGATATCTAAGCCACCGGCCATGACCTTTGGCTGATTACATATTAATCCGACAACCTCACCTTTTATTCGTGCTAAACCGATTACAACGTTTTTAGCAAAGCCAGCCTGAATTTCCATAAATGAATCTTTATCAACGACTTGATCAATTACCACCCTTACATCATACGGGCGAACAGCATCAAACGGGATCGCTTCCGTTAAATCAGGACGATAGTCTTCTTCATTTTTGTATTCTGTGATCGGTGGTTTTTCTTCATTACTTTGTGGTAAATAGCTCAACAAGCGTCGTACATCATTTAACACTTGCTCCTCACTTTCAGCGTGAAAATGAGCATTACCACTAATAGTATTATGAACTTTAGCACCGCCAAGGTCTTCAGCTGAAATTTGCTCACCAGTAACTGTTTCAATTACCTTAGGCCCAGTGATAAACATTTGACTCGTTTTATCAACCATGAATACAAAATCTGTAATAGCCGGAGAGTACACCGCACCACCGGCACAAGGTCCCATAATTACGGAAATTTGCGGTACAACACCTGAATAAATGGAGTTTCGATAGAAGATGTGACCATACCCATCCAATGATAGAACACCTTCTTGAATTCTCGCACCACCTGAATCATTTAGTCCAATGATCGGCGCCCCATTTTGAACGGCAAGGTCCATAATTTTAGAAATTTTCTTTGCATGCATTTCACCTAAGGCTCCACCAAACACAGTGAAATCCTGTGAAAACACGAATACAAGTCTTCCATTTACCTTTCCGTAACCAGTTACAACACCCTCGCCAGGACCTTTTTGATCAGCCATCCCGAAGTCTACGCAACGGTGGTCAATAAATGGATCTGTTTCAACAAAGGTACCTTTATCTAATAAAAGTTCGATGCGCTCTCTGGCCGTTAGTTTCCCTTTCTCATGCTGTTTCTCAATGCGGTCATCCCCGCCACCCATTTCTACCTCGCGACGGCGGTCATATAATTCATTAATTTTTTCATAAATATCCACGTTTATTGCTCCTCCTTTTGCGGCTTCTCACATAATTCATATAATACTCCACCAGTGGACTTTGGATGCATAAAGGCAATTTGTGCGCCACCAGCACCAGATTTGGGCTCATCATTGATCATTCTTAAGCCTTTTTCTTTAATTTCTTTCACTCTATTTTTTATATCATCTACCCCTAGTGCGATATGATGAATACCTTCTCCCTTTTTCTCAATAAACTTGGCAATCGGGCTTTCATTATTTAAAGGCTCTAAAAGTTCTATTTTTGATTCCCCGACCTTTAAAAATGCAACTTTTACACCTTCAGATTCAACCTCTTCAATACCTAATAGTTTTAGTTTTAGATGTTCTGTGTAAAGTGGTAAAGATGCTTCCAATGATTTAACTGCAATCCCTATATGGTCTATTTTTTTAGCCACTTCTTCTTCTCCTCCTTATTTTTTTACGGCCATTGTCGCACCTTAATAATTTCGAGTTTTGCCCTCTTAATTCCTGCTAAAAAAATTAAGAATTTACAATTTTTTATCTAATTCGACAACGGATTTCCCCTTGTCCCAAACTATAGATAAAGGGTACAATAATTTTATAATTGCTTATACGGATATAGGGGGCTTTTTAATGAATCGTAAAATGATGAAGCTAATGGTTTATTTAATGCTGTTTACTATGTTATTAACAACTCTATTCGCTGGAATTAGTTTTTTATTTTAATAACGAAAAGGGCTGCACCTAAAAGGTGGCAGCCCTTCATTGTAGAAAATATTTTAAGTCGTGAGGGTGTTCCCTTGGAATAGCCCCGTACTCCTGCCCAAGTTTCTTAAAAGTTAAATCAGACGATACAATTACAATTTGGGTCCCTATCGGTATATGAGTGAATAGCTCCTCCACCTCTTCATTGTACAGTCGAATACAGCCTTGCGTGATATAGCGACCTATCGAATCGGGATTATTATTACCGTGAACCCCGTATGTTCTCCCATCTGTATTTTCCGCGTCAAAACCAATCCATCTTGTTCCAAGTGGATTTTCTTTTGCACCACCCGGAATATCTTTCTTTCGATAATACGGATTCACAGCTTTAACTGTTACCGTAAATTTCCCTACTGGTGTAAGATCATCTTCTTTTCCAGTTGCTATTTTATAAATTTTTTGGATTTGACCTTCGTTGATATAGGCTAATTCATTTATTTTTTTATTAACGATTAGAAAAGGATCGCCAACAATTGGATTTTCACCTATCGGCCATAATGGAGATAGTAGTAAAATAAAAACAAGCAAATTTGAAAGCATAGGATTTCATCCTCAAACTGTTTTTGAGTATAGTTTCTGCCTCACGATTGTTTTCATACATCGCTGTCCCGATAATATCTTTTAATATTTAAATATTTTTCAAGCTCCCATAAAAAGTTTAGTAGTGAAGCACGAATTTCAAATTCCTCACGTGTTTTGGGCAGCTCCATATCTCTAAACGTTCTTTGCAGGTCTTCTAATTTCGCTAAAAAAACAATGGCCGTATTGTTCGAAGACACAGCATCTGCTATTTCGTCAATTAAATCAGCTATCATTTTTGAATGAACCATTGAGATTTTTAATGATGTGACAAGCGGCAGCATTCTTTCAATTACTTCGAATTGCTTTTCCCTCATTTTAAAATAATTGAAGTAGGCATCATCATATCCAAGGAAGCGGTTCTCAATATGTATGACAGCATAAGCTTTAGCCTCTTCAATTATTTTATAGGATTCCGTAATTTCTTTCCCATCCCAAAGGTGGTCTCCTTCTTTTAAATAAATCGATATTTCCTTAAGGATTTTCTTATATTTCCCTTCCAATTGTTTTTGAAGTTGAAGGAGTTTATCTTCATTACTGGGCATATAGAGGTTCATAATTAACGCAACACCGATACCAATAATGATAGTTATAATACCGTTCGCAATCGTTCCCCAAGTCATTTCTTTAAGCATATAAAACTGAAGAATAATAACGGAACTTGTTACGATACCTTCTTTCACATTTAAACGGACTGTGGTTGGGATAAAGAGTAATAATAATAATCCAATGACGATAGGATAATAGCCAATTCCTTCAAAAAATACAAAGGAAAATCCGATACCGATCAGAGCCGCAACAAATCTCGCCCAGGCTGTTTTAACCGACTTTTTTTTCGTTGTTTGAATACATAGCATCGTCAATATTCCAGCCGAGGCGTAGTTATGTAATCCTAAAAATTTAGCAATAGAAACCGCAATGACGACACCAATTGCTGTTTTTAACGTTCTGGAACCAATTTTAAACATAAAGGTTCTCCTTTTACTATTAGTTAAGCCCATTCCATTATAAACGAAAAAGAGGTGAATCGAATCGCCTCTTTTTCAAATTTCTTCAATTTTTTATAGAATTTTATCTAAAAATGCTTTTGCACGCTCGGATTTTGGATTGGAGAAAAACTCCTGTGGTGGTGCATCCTCAACAAGAACACCATCATCTAAAAATAAAACCCGATCGGCTACTTCTTTTGCAAAGCCCATTTCATGGGTAACAATCGCCATTGTCATCCCCGTATGGGCTAAGGTCTTCATAACGTCCAGAACCTCTTTAACCATCTCAGGGTCAAGGGCTGATGTCGGTTCATCAAATAACATCGCATCCGGCTCCATTGCTAAAGCCCTTGCAATCGCGACACGTTGCTTTTGACCACCTGATAAGCGGTTTGGATATTCATCAGCCTTCGCGAGTAACCCTACTTTATCAAGTAATTCCTTTGCTTTCTTCTCCGCTTCTTCCTTTGATAATCCTTTTACCTTCATTGGAGAATATGTTAAGTTTCCCAGCACAGTCATATGCGGAAATAGATGAAAGTGTTGAAAAACCATTCCGATTTTTTGTCTGACCTTCATAATATTTGTTTTTGGATTTGTTATTTCATCATCATCTATCCAAATTTTCCCTTTAGTTGGGTTTTCTAATTTATTTAAGCATCTTAAAAAAGTCGATTTTCCCGAACCAGACGGACCGATAATTGCTACAACCGCACCATCATCAATGGTAGTTGAAATCCCTTTTAAGACATCTAATTTACCGAATGTTTTGTGCAAATTTTCTACTTTAATCACTACGCTTCATTCTCCTCTCAAACTTTTTACCAAGAAGAGTTAAACCCATAACCATTATATAATAAATAACACCTGCAATTAGCATTGGCGGTAAAAATGAGTAGTGATCACCACCAACAATATAAGAGCGGCGCATAATATCTGTTACTCCAATAACAGAGACAAGAGCAGACTCCTTTGTTAAGGTGATAAATTCATTCATTAACGCAGGGAGTATATTTTTCATCGCTTGCGGTAAAATGATATCCTTCATCATTTGTCCATACGGAACACCAAGTGCCATTGCTGCTTCCCGTTGTCCTTTATCAACCGCTTCAATACCGGCACGGATAATTTCCGAAACATAGGCCCCCGAATTAAACCCGAACGCTAAAACAGCAGCTAAAAAAGAAGAAATTTGATAGTCGATTAATTGCGGTAAACCATAGTAAATGATAAATAGCTGTAAAATTAACGGTGTGCCTCTAAATACAGATGTATAAGCATCTCCAAACCATTGGAGGATGCCAATTCTTGAAATTTTAAATAGACTTAAGATAATTCCTAGAACAAATCCTAAAGCTATCGAAACAGCAACAATTTGTATAGTAACCCCGATCCCTTTTACAATATAAGGGACGGATGGCATAATTGGTCCAAAATCCAAACTAATGACACCTCATTTCTTTTTCACAAGAAAAGCGGCAAACCCACTGATTAGCCGCTTTCGTTTATTTTTTCTATTATTTACTGAAATTATTACTGTTCTCCACCGAACCATTTAACAGCAAGTTGCTCAAGTTCCCCATTTTCTTTCATTTCAGCAATTACTTTGTTAAATTCAGCTACAAGCTCGTCCTTTCCTTTTGGAAATGCAATTGCAAAACCATTTTCTTCGTCACCTTCAAGCGTAAAGCCTGCTAAGTCTTGATTTTTGTCTAAATATCCTTTAGCAATAGCATCTTCTAGGATCACTGCGTCAAAACGACCAGCTTTTAACTCTTGGACAATCTCAGGAACACGGTTTCTGCTATCAATTTTAATATCGGTAGTTTCTTTAATTTCTTTTGCTTTGTCTTCTTGAATTGAGGCTGTTTGAACACCAACCGTTTTTCCTGCTAATTCCTCAACAGATGTAAGTGGTGCGTCTTTTTTAAATACGATCATTTGGTCAGCTGAATAATAAATATCAGAAAAATCAACGCTCTCTTTACGTTCATCCGTTGCAGACATACCTGATAATACAATATCAACACGGTTAGATTTTAGTGCCTCAATTAATCCAGCAAAATCCATGTCTTGAATTTCGATTTCATATCCAAGTTTTTCAGTGATGGCATTGGCTAAGTCGATATCAAAGCCTATAATATCCTCGCCTTTAGCTGTATCTACAAATTCAAATGGCGGAAAATCTGCCGATGTTCCCATTTTAAGTATTTTCTTTTCTGCTACATCGCTACCTGTGTTATCCGCTGTTTGTTCAGTATCTTTACTGCCACCTTGTCCACAAGCAGCCAACAGTCCAATTAATAAAAGTGACATTAAAGCATAACTAAATAATTTTTTCAAAATAACTTCCTCCTTTTAATTTATAATGTAATTCACGTTGTTTAAAGGTTAATAAATATGAATTTGGGTTAATATTTATACGTTAAATTGAATTTTATCATGTTTCTCGTGGGAATCAATAGGTTTTTAAATAATTTCAAAATAAAAATATTTCGGAATAATTAACAAAAGGAAGACCGTATTGGTCCTCCCCTCATCCAATTTTTAAATTTCTTCACAATGTTTTTCAAAAATTCCTTGGAGTTTTTGTACAACTTCCACTGGCTCTGAGCCTTCGATTTCATGGCGTTCTAGCATTGCGACACATTTACCATCCTTCATTAACGCGAATGAAGGGGAGGATGGTGGGTACCCTTCAAAATACTCACGTGCTTTTTCCGTTGCTTCTTTGTCCTGGCCTGCAAATACCGTAATCATATGATCAGGTACTTTATCATAATGGATCGCATGCGCTGCAGCTGGACGTGCTAAACCACCCGCACAACCACAAACTGAATTAACTAAAACTAACGTTGTACCAGATTGTTTGAAAGCTTCTTCTACTTCCGCTGGCGTCTTTGCTTCCGTGAAGCCGGCAGCAACTGCTTCCTTTCTGGCATTGTTTACAATGTCATTCATGAACATATCATAACTCATATTCATCTATTTCACTCCTACCTTTTTCCAAGTTATTAGAAAAACACGATATTTGCCCACAATGGCAAATGTCGATGTATTTCTTATACTATAAGTATAAAATAATAGTAGCAATTTAAAGGGTTAGAAGCAACTTTAATACACTTTAAAAATAAACGTCATTTTCAATGTTTATTTCGTAATTGTCTGGGTACTATAATAATAAATCTAGGCCCCATACCCCTAGACTCCCTAGATTTGAAGGTGAGTTACCCCCATCACTCACCTTCTTTTTTGTCTAAAAAAGGTGGTGAGTGCTTTGTAAGCATCTAACCACCTTTTTATTTTTCAACTAAACTATTGCTCGTATTGATCAAATAAATATTTTACGGCTTGCGTAACAGGTTGTTGACCAGTGATGACTGCTTGCTCGGTTTCCGGTAACACTTTTTTCACTTCAGGATGGTTAAAGAACTTCTGTTCAAGCTGGTCTTTGATCATGGCATAGATCCAATCTCTAACTTGTGATTGTCTTCTTTTTTCTAAGACACCGGAAGCTTGGACCGTTTTTTGGAAGTTTTTCATCTCCTCCCAAATCGTATCAATACCCCTTCCATAATAACCTGAACAAGTGAAGGCTTTCGTTTCCCAGCCCTCTGTCGCCGGTCTGAGGTAATGCAGGATTTGATTGTACTCTTTTTGGGCAATGAACGCTTTCTGCTCATTATCACCATCCGCTTTATTTACGATGATAATATCAGCAAGTTCCATAACACCTTTTTTCATACCTTGAAGCTCATCACCTGCACCGGTTAATACAATTAAGGCAAACATATCAACCATTGAACGGACAACAACTTCACTTTGGCCAACTCCGATTGTTTCAATTAAAATAACATCATACCCTGCAGCCTCACATAAAAGCATCGTTTCTCTTGTTTTTCGGTTTACACCACCAAGTGTCCCGCCTGATGGAGATGGACGAATAAAGGCATTTTTCTCTCGGGTTAGCTTTTCCATTCGCGTTTTATCACCAAGGACGCTACCGCCAGTGATACTGCTTGAGGGATCTACCGCCAAGACAGCAACACGTAATCCGAGATCGCATAGATAGCAGCCAAGTGCTTCAATAAACGTACTTTTACCAGCACCTGGAACCCCTGTAATACCAATTCTTAGCGCCTTACCTGTATATGGGAGTATGCAGTTAAGAATTTGTTGCGCCTTTTCGATATGTTTATATGCGTTGCTTTCCACAAGTGTGATTGCTCGAGCCAGAATTGGGCGATCATTATTTAGAATTCCATTTACAACTTCATCAAGAGACAGACCACGTTTTACTGGTGTCTCCGGCTGTGTTTGTGGTTTCGAATCACTCGTACTAAAGCCGTCATGACCACCTTGCACACCCTTCATAACCTTCGTAGTAAAGCCTTTTGTTGCATTTTCAGGCACCCATTCTGGTCTGTTTTCTTGGATATCCTCCGTCATAAATTAAAACACATCCTCGGACTCAATAATACGGCGATTGATTTCTTCCATTACCTTTTGCGCGGATACAGGAATAACCGTACCCGGTCCAAAGATGGCAGTTGCCCCTTGCTCATACAAATATTCATAATCTTGAGCAGGAATTACTCCACCACAAACAACGATAATGTCTTCACGACCTAAACGTTTTAGCTCAGCCATTAATTGAGGAAGCAATGTTTTATGACCTGCAGCAAGGGAACTCATTCCAATAACATGAACGTCATTTTCAACTGCTTGCTGTGCTGTTTCCTCTGGTGTTTGGAATAGCGGACCAACATCGACGTCAAATCCTAAATCGGCAAATGCTGTTGCGACAACCTTTGCTCCGCGGTCATGTCCATCCTGTCCCATTTTCGCAACCATAATACGTGGGCGTCTGCCTTCTCTTTCTGCAAAATCATCTGTCATCTCTTTTACATTATTGATGGCTTCTTCATCACTGAATTCAGTTGAATACACACCACTTATAGAACGAATGACAGCTTTATGGCGACCTGATACCTTTTCAATTGCATCAGAAATTTCTCCTAAAGAGGCACGGACGCGTGCTGCCTCAACAGATAACGCTAATAAATTTCCCTCACCTGTTTCTGCTGCTTTCGTCAATGCTTCCAGTGCTGCTTGTACTTTTGCTTCATCACGATTCTCACGAAGCTGTTTTAATCTTTCAAGCTGCTGTTCGCGAACAGCTGTATTATCAACCTCTAAAATATCAATTGGCTCTTCTTTATCTAGACGGTATTTATTGACACCAATAATGGACTCTACTCCTGAATCAATCCGGGCTTGACGACGGGCTGCAGCTTCTTCTATTCTCATTTTTGGAAGCCCAGTTTCAATCGCTTTCGCCATTCCACCTAACTTTTCAACTTCCTCAATATGATTCCATGCGCGCTCCACTAGTTTTCCGGTCAAATATTCCACATAGTAGGAACCAGCCCAAGGGTCAATGACATTACATATTCCTGTTTCGTCTTGTAAATATAGCTGTGTATTACGAGCAATACGTGCTGAAAAATCTGTTGGCAAGGCTATCGCTTCATCCAATGCATTCGTATGCAAGGATTGCGTATGACCAAGTGCTGCTGCCATTGCTTCCACGCAAGTACGAGTTACGTTATTAAATGGATCCTGCTCTGTTAAGCTCCAACCAGATGTTTGCGAATGTGTACGCAAGGCTAAAGATTTTTGATTTTTTGGATTGAATTGCTTCATTAATTTAGCCCAAATTAAACGACCAGCTCTCATCTTCGCAACTTCCATGAAATAATTCATGCCAATAGCCCAGAAGAAAGATAGGCGCGGTGCAAACTTATCAACATCAATACCCGCTTTTAATCCTGTGCGAACATATTCGACACCGTCAGCGAGTGTATAGGCAAGCTCAATATCAGCCGGAGCACCAGCTTCTTGCATATGGTATCCCGATATACTAATAGAGTTGAATTTAGGCATGTACTGGGATGTATACTCAAAAATATCTGCAATAATCTTCATAGACATATCCGGTGGATAAATATAAGTATTACGCACCATATATTCTTTTAATATATCATTCTGAATTGTTCCAGAAAGCTGTTCTGGTTTTACCCCTTGTTCTTCAGCAGTTACAATGTAGAATGCCATGATCGGTAAAACAGCACCATTCATTGTCATTGAAACTGACATTTGATCGAGCGGAATTCCATCAAACAGTATTTTCATATCCAAAATAGAATCAATGGCAACCCCTGCTTTTCCTACATCTCCAACTACACGCGGATGGTCGGAATCATAACCACGGTGGGTCGCTAAGTCAAAGGCTACTGAAAGTCCCTTTTGTCCTGCTGCTAAATTCCGGCGGTAAAAGGCATTACTTTCTTCGGCTGTTGAAAATCCGGCATATTGGCGCACTGTCCAAGGACGAGCAACATACATCGTTGGATATGGGCCCCTCAAGTATGGGGGAATACCAGGCATGTAATCCATATAATCGTTATCAACAATATCTTCCTTCGAATACATCGGTTTCACTTTGATTTGTTCATTTGTTGTAAAAAGCAGATCTTCGAAAGAGCCGTCAATTGTCGTTTCCACTTGTTTTTTCCATTGTTCTGAATCAACCTGAGATTGTTTTGATTGATAGGAAATCTGAGTAAAATCTAATCTTTTGCTCATATTAGTTTACCCCCTTACGCTCTTGAAGTCTGGCAAGAGTTTGATAGCAATTTGATTTAACATGGATAAACTCATCAACACCAGCCTCAACATATTGGCTCTCAAGCTCTGGCGATGGTTTTCCAGCTACTAAAATATAAATATCTTTATTATTATTTTTCAACTCTTTTGCAATCGCTGGTACAAATTCTTCATATTGCTCGTCCGTACCACAAATTGTAACGATATCAATTCCGGATTCCAAGGCGGCTTTAACAGCCTCTTCACTTGATGCAAATCCAGATGTTGTTACAGACTCAAATCCTCCAGCGGCAAAGAATCCAGCTGAAAAATCAGCGCGTGCTTTATGTTTTGGAATAGATCCAAGATTAGCAAAGAAAATCTTTGGATATTGTCCATTTTTTTCTTTATAGCTTTCTGAAGCCTGTCTTAATTGTTCAAAGCCTTCAGCACCACGTTGGAACGTTAATTTCTCAAGTTCTGCACCTTTACAATTTTCGGCTAATTGATCGATCATTTCACCAATCGTTGCGCCCATTGCTGCCGCATTGATAAATGCCGGAACCAACTGTCCGTCATTTGTCACAGCTACTTTTACTTCTTCAAGGGCTTTAATTACGTCTTCACGTTTAGCTGCTTTTTTAGCTTTAATTCTTTCAATCAGAGGTGCCTTGAAACCTTCTATCGCTTCTCTAATTTGTAATGGTTTCTCATCCAAATTTGGATACATATTTGTTCCAACAATCCGATCTTTACGATATTCAATATTATTTTTCTTTTGTTTTGCTGTAGCAGTTACTTTTTGTTGAATCAATCCCGCTTTTAATGATTCGTACATTCCGCCGTTCTTTTCAACCTCTTGGAACAGTTCCCATGCCTTACTAGCTACTGCATCTGTTAATGACTCAACATACCAAGAACCGCCAGCAGGGTCCACAATTTGGTTCAATAATGATTCTTCTTGAAGAATGATTTGTGTATTTCGTGCGATACGACGTGAGAATGTGTCATCTGGTCTAATAGCCTCATCAAATGGAGAAACATGCATACTATTCGCTCCACCAACGGCACCGGCAAATGCCTCTGTTGTTGTTCTAAGCATATTCACATATGGGTCATAGACCGTTTTTGTCCAGTTTGAGGAACAGACATGAATATACATTTTTTGCGCTTGTTTAGAACCACCAAAGCTCTCCACAATTTTAGACCATAACATTCTAGCTGCACGAAGCTTCGCAATTTCCATAAATACATTGGAGCCAACAGCAAATGAAAAATACACTTGGTTAGCAATCCCATCTATTTCTAATCCACGATCAAGCATTTCATTTATATATTCAACCCCTGTTGCCAGTGCAAACGCCAATTCTTCTGTCGCACTTCCGCCTGCATTGTGGTAAAGCTCAGCTTGAATATAAATCGTTTTAACGTTTGGAGAATTCTGATTGGACCATTTTGCTAACTGTGCCATTGTATTATAGAGTCTTTTTATACCTAGCTTAGATTTCCCAGAAGCAACAACAGTTCCAATAGGATCTAATCCGATAAAGGCGACTAAATCTTTAATGTTAATATTTTGGTCCTTTGCATATGCAACGAGGCTTGCATATAACGGAAGTGTGCTGATGCCCGTTTGCATGAACAAGCGGTGCTCTTCTAGGTCAATGTTTGCCAATGCGTCACGAAGATCGTTAATGGAAGCAACAGGTACTCCGTTTAAGCCAACTAAAGCTTCTTCCGCTTCATCTGCGTCATATCCTCTTTTTGTAGCTTCATCAACAACTAAATTTACCATGGTTTGACCGCGCTTAAGATCTTCGATGATAGCCTTATTGAATTGCTTTGCACTTCTTCCCGTTATTTCTTGGGCGATATCCCAAGCTTTTGCGGAATTTCGGAGATAATCTGCACCTCTAACAAATGAGCCTTCGCCTGGCAGATCATTTACATGGGAGAGATTTTCTACATCCTTTTGTACGTATAATGGTTTAAGTTCAATGCCTTCATACGTTTTCGTCATTAGGGTTTCAAATGATTTTCCTTTTAGCGACTCTTCAGCTGTTTCCTTCCATTTCTGAACATCAGGAAAAGGAAATTCGCAAAACTTCTTTAAATCAAACTTTGACTCTTTTTCTGTTTTCATAAAGTTCATCCCCTTGCGGAGATTCCTCCACCCCTTTCCTAAAAAAGTTAAACAAACCTTTGTTTTAATTTTCTAAAAAGTCGAAACCTAATTATATAGTATTATAAATGACCGCATGTTACAATAATGCACTTTAGCTAATAGTGTGATTCAGCAATAATTTGTAGAAAAATGTCAAATGACAGCAAAAAATTTTCAACCAATATTTTGTTAACTATAAAAAACCCTATCCATTTTGAATAGAGTTTTTTAAAATTCACTTTAATCGTCTACGTGCTTCCCGGTTTAGATTAGAAGTTTTATCTGCAAATAACTTATCCCAGTCATTCTTATAACGGCGATAAATGAGCGGATATTTTTTTTGTATCCGTTTGATTCCTGCTGCAAATTCCTCATCTAATTGTTCAAGCTCATGCCATATTTCAATTGGGATCATACTTTTATGATATGCAACGATCTCTTCATTTCCCATTTCTTCATAAAACCAAGTCATTGCTTGAGTAGCAACCAATGGAAATAATTCTCCATCTTCAAAAAAACGATCGATTTCTTTCTGAACCCTCGAAAGTTCCTGTATGTTGGCTCTGTTCTCAATTACAAAAGGATGCTTTGGATCCATAAAACGAAGAAGATCCATATAGAAGGAAGCAGCTCTAAAATGATTGCCTTCTATATAGTTTTCACATTCATTAATAAGCGAGCTTGTCACCATAAGTTTATCATCTTCAACAGTAATCGACTTTAAAAATTTTCGCACCCTTTTTTGAACTTTATCAGTCAGTTGCCACTTTTCTAAATAGATCATTGTATTGATCCATTCGATAAAAAGGAAGATGTAATCGGGTTCTTCATCCTCTATAGCTGCAATTTCCAAATCAAATAGCTTCATCGCTTCTTCTTCTCGATCCAACGCTTGATAAACTTGAATATAAATGATTCTATATGGATCGGTATTATTAGGATATTTTTCACTTAACAAATTCAATACATCAAGTGCCTCTTCTGAATAATCCATATCATTTAGCATTTTTGCCTTCATTGCAAGTACACTTGCTTTTTCCTCTTCTGTTGTTGCACTCTCAAACAGAAGTTGTATTTGTTGATCAAAGCTCTTTAAATCCTCTTTCGCAATATATATTTGCGCTAATCCCATGTGGGCGCCTATCATATCAGGTGCCACTTTTAGAATATCAAAAAATAACGCCTCTGCTTTATCCCAGTTCTCCTGTTGCATATATTCATTAGCTTCTTCTGCTAATTGTTCGAGTGAGCCCCCAAATTTCCGGATTAAGTTATATTCTTGGCGTTTAATCGGATCACGCAGTACTTCATAGGCTCTTCTAATTCGTTCAAATTCTTCTGGGTGCTGTTCTGGCGGAAATTCTTTTACAAGTTTAATATAATTTTCCTTAATTCTTTCAGGTCTACTATTTGAACGAAGACCTAACACTTTATAATGATTTTCTACTTTTGGCTTGCTTCGTCTTTTCTTTCTCGTCTTTATTGTATCCATTTATTCTCCCATCCTTACAGGCTATAATTCAAGATCAATTAAAGCGTCAGTTGCTTCATCAATTGCTTTCTCCAATTGCTCAACATCATTTTTAGCAACAGCTTCATCAAGTAAATCAATAACCAGCCGCACCTTATTTCGGTTGCTTTCATCAACTTTATCCAATAAGTTCAAGGCTCGCTCCCTTAATTGGATTGCTTCTTCTTGAATAACAGATGGGGTCAACTCTTCATCCTCAAATTCCTCATCAATATCGCTATCATCCAAGTCTACTTCACCCAACAAATCATCTATCATTTCCCAATCTTCGTCAGTATAATCGCTCTCGTCATTATCATCTAAATCAGCAGTTCTCCATAAACTTTCGAGGCGTTGGACACTTTCCTGGAAAGATTCATTTGAATCACGTCGCAATGCATCTTGCACAACGACACTCATTTCCTTGCCTGTCGATACACATTTCGCAGACACCTCAAGAATTCCATTCAAATTATAGCGAAACGTCACGTCAACCTCTTCTTGCTTATTGAAATTCTCTGGTATTCCTTCCAGCAAAAACTCACCCAACCGATGATTATGTTTGACCCACTCATGTTCACCTTGATAAATTTCAATTGATACCACTGTTTGCCCTGGTGCTGATGTACCGAATTTTTCCGTCCTTGTAACAGGGATCGTCGTATTTCTAGGAATAATCGGAGCAAAACCTCCCGGACGTTGAGTAAGGCCTTTCCACTCTTTTAATACAGCAATCCCCATTGAAAATGGGGCCACATCAGTAGCAACAAGCCCACTTTCCGATAAGGCACCTGATTTTAAGCCCGCTTGAACGGCAGCACCTAACGCAACTGCTTCATCTGGATGTACATCTGTTCGTGGCTCTTTACCAAATAAATTCCTTATTAACTCAGCCACCCTAGGAATTCTTGTGGAGCCGCCCACCAATAGAATTTCGTCAATTTCCTGTGGACTAGACCCAGCATCTTTTAAAACGGCAGATATACTTTCGATTGTTTCTTGTAGTTGATTATCAATTAAAGCAATAAATTGCTCACGTGTAATCTCCGTTGAAATACCGACTGGTTTATTATCCTTAACTGTTACTAATGGCAGTTCAACTGCGACAGAAGTATTTTCACTTAATTGTATTTTAATTTTTTCCGCTTCATCTTTTAACAATGCCTTTGCTCGAATATCTTCACGAGGGTCGACACCTGCATTGCTTATTATTTTTTCAGCTAAAAAATCAACGATTCTCCAATCGAAATCTTCCCCACCTAACTGGCGGTTGCCAGTTGATGCTTTAACCTCAAGCAATCCATTCATCATCTCAATAATAGACACATCAAAGGTTCCGCCACCTAGATCGTAAACAAGGTAAACCCCATCCTCATTCGTATGGTCAAGTCCAAAGGCAAGCGCTGCCGCAGTAGGTTCATTAATAATCCGTTCGACCACAAAACCGGCGAGCTCACCAGCTTCCTTCGTTGCTCGGCGTTGTTCATCTGTAAAATAGGCCGGAACCGTAATCACCGCTTCCTTCTCGCCTTCACCGTATAGTGCATCAACATTTCTTTTCAATTCTTTTATAATAAGGGCCGATACTTCTTGGGGAAGCAGAGCTTGTCCCGCAATTGAAATTGGTGTATCCGATCCCATTTGTCGTTTGACTGCGGCAATGGAACGATCCGGCATAGCCACAAGTCCCGCTCGGGCATCTTCACCAACAATAACATTTCCCTTAAGATCAATGAGAACAACCGAAGGAACAATCCTTTTCCCTTCTGGTGATTCAATAATTGCTGGTTTTCCATTATGTATATAGGCGATAGCAGAATTGGTCGTACCAAGATCAATGCCAACAATCGGTCGAAAATTATTATTTGTCAAAAGAATCATCCTTTTCTAAAGTAATGACTTGCGCTTTTCGCAACAAGCTGCCATTTTCCCATTTAAATCCTCTTTGCAGCACTTCAACAATCTGATAAGGGGTCAATTCTAATGCTGATATGCCATTGTATTTCATTGTAGCTTCTTTTTTGGGTATTGTTGCCATAGCTTCTGCCAAGGTTGGGTCAAAGCTGGTGCCAAGCACTTGCAACTCATGAATACCTAAGCCTTTTAATTGAGCCAGGATATCCACGCTCCACTGCCTCAATATCCTACTCCATGCTTCCTGTTCCTCGCCTGTCAAACGTGAACATACAACATCAAGATCATCCAACCAGTGAATGAGTGATTGCACCATCTCATTTATTTTTGCTTCCATTCGATAAAGGCGCTGCACCTTATCCTCGTTGTCATTTTCTTGTTTTTCAATAAAAATTTTTATTGACTCCTGCAATTGATCCATTTTTTCTTGCGTATCTTTGCTTGTTTTATACTGCAAGCGGCTTAATTTGGTTACTTGCTCACTTAATATTTTATATTGTTCTTCAAAAAAGCTATTTTGTTCTTTTAATTGCTGAATGGCTTCCAATTCAGGAGAAGACTTTCGATTCTCTTTCCAAAACCACCTTACCATACGGCTTCCTCCCATTTTGATGCTATTATTTAATGAATATTTTATCATAGAAGTAAGGATATATAATCATTTGTATTAACGCTATCGTTGCTTTTTTCGGATTAATGATATCAAAATTACACTATGATTGTTAGTGATTTTTTCCAAAGTATTGTTGGAATACAAAAAGTCGTGGAATGTCCACGACTTTTTGTATTTAATAAACCGATATATTTTCTTTAGAGCTGTTTTCTAGTATTTCCTTTACTCTTGCAAGGAAACGTCCACATACAAGGCCGTCTAAGACGCGGTGATCAAGGGACATACAAAGATTTACCATATCACGGGCAGCAAACATTCCACCATTCATGATGACCGGGCGTTTGACGATCGATTCTACTTGCAAAATAGCTGCCTGTGGATAATTAATGATCCCCATGGATTGGACAGAGCCAAAAGAGCCCGTATTGTTTACGGTGAAAGTGCCACCTTGCATATCAGCAGGGGTAAGTTTTCCTGTTCTCACCTTTTGAGCCAGCTCACTTATTTCCCTAGCAATCCCTTTAATTGACTTTTCATCAGCGTTTTTAATTACGGGTACATATAAAGCTTCCTCTGTTGCGACAGCGATTGAAATATTGATATCTTTCTTTTGGATAATTTTATCGCCAGCCCAAGTAGAATTGATGGCAGGATATTCTTTAAGGGCAGATGCAACAGCTTTCACGAAGAACGCAAAATAGGTTAATGAGAAACCTTCTTTTTTCTTAAAATCATCTTTTATTAAATCCCGAAATGCTACGAGATTCGTAACGTCTACTTCGACCATTGTCCAAGCATGTGGGATTTCATGTTTCGACCTCAGCATATTGGAAGCGATGACCTTTCTTACTCCTGAAACCGGGATTTCAATATCTCCAGCTGATGTTTGCACCTGCGCTACTGAAACAGTTTCTACTTGCTTCATCGCAAATTGTTCTGTTAAAGCCGTCGATTGTACTTCTACAGATTCCGATATTGGTTGTTGTGGTCGAACTTCTCCTACTTTTGGTATATTGCCAGATTCAATTATCATCTGAAGATCTTTCCTCGTAATGCGACCACCCTTACCGGTGCCATTCACTTGTTCAAGATCAATATTATGCTCCTGTGACATTTTTAATACAGCAGGAGAATAGCGGAATTTGTTAGGTTGATCCTCATTTGTAATATCGGTTTGTGATAAATGTTGATCTACTATTTTTTGAGGATTTGCAGATATCTTCGCTCCGTTTTCTCCAGTGTCCTCTGTATCGATATAACAGATGATCTCCCCGACTGAAAGCGTATCTCCTTCACTTGCTACAAGCTCTTTCACTACTCCCGCAAAGGAGGAAGGAATTTCTGCATTTACTTTATCTGTTTGAACCTCTGCAAGTGGGTCATATTTTTTTACAATATCGCCAGGTTTAACTAACCAAGTACTAATGGTACCCTCGGTTACACTTTCACCTAATTGCGGCATTATGATTTTTTCTAAAGCCACATAAAAAACCTCCTTCTATCAGCCTGCTGAATAAAGTTAATACTCTGCTAGCTCTCTCATTGCTTTTTCAACTTTTTCTGGATTAACCATGAAGAATTTTTCCATTGTTGGTGCATATGGCATGGCCGGAACATCCGGACCAGCAAGGCGCATGATTGGTGCATCTAAGTCATACAGGCAATTTTCAGCGATAATGGCTGCAACTTCACTTAATATGCTTCCTTCTTTATTGTCTTCGGTTACTAATAACACTTTTCCTGTTTTCGATGCGGATTCAATAATAGCTTCTTTATCTAAAGGATAGACCGTACGTAAATCCAGAACCTGTGCTGATATTCCTTCATTCGCAAGCTTTTCAGCAGCTTGTAAAGCGAAGTGAACACATAAACCGTAGGTGATGACCGTAATGTCATCGCCTTCACGTTTTACATCCGCTTTGCCAATCGGTAATACATAATCCTCATCAGGAACTTCACCTTTTATAAGTCTATATGCACGTTTATGTTCAAAAAAGATGACCGGATCATCATCACGAATCGCAGCTTTTAATAAGCCCTTCACATCATAAGGTGTTGATGGCATCACAATTTTTAATCCAGGTTGATTGGCAAAGACGGCCTCAACCGATTGCGAATGATAAAGAGCACCGTGGACGCCTCCTCCATATGGTGCGCGTATAACTAATGGGCAGTTCCAATCATTATTAGAGCGATAGCGGATTCTAGCTGCTTCAGAAATGATTTGATTGACAGCCGGCATAATAAAATCAGCAAATTGGATTTCAGCAACCGGACGATGTCCGTACATGGCAGCACCTACGCCAACCCCGACGATCGCGGATTCGGCAAGTGGAGTATCGATGACTCTATTTTCACCAAATTCATCATAAAGTCCAATCGTTGCCTTAAAAACGCCACCTTTTCTCCCAACGTCTTCACCTAAAACAAAAACCTTTTCATCACGTTTCATTTCTTCATAAAGCGCGGTCGTTACAGCCTCGATGTATGACTTAATCGCCATATTATCCCCTCCTATTCTCCATATACGTATTTTAAAGCATCTTCCGGATTAGCATATGGAGCTTTTTCTGCATATTCAGTCGCTTCATCAACAACACTGTGAATATTTTCGAAAATCTCTTTCTCTAACGCATCTGATAAAATCCCTATCTCCTTTAAATAAGAAGAAAAAGTAAGGAGCGGGTCTCTTTTTTTAGATTCCTCAACCTCTTCTCGTGAACGATACGTTCTATCGTCATCATCACTGGAATGTGGCGTTAACCGATATGATACAGTTTCAATCAGGGAAGGTCCCTCACCTCTTCTTGCTCTATCGGCGGCACGTTTAACAGCTTCGTATACTGTAAGCGGATCATTTCCATCAACTGTTTCCCCAGGCATACCATAGCCAATGGCCCGGTCCGATACTTTTTCACAAGATAATTGTTTTTCAATAGGAACTGAAATCGCATATTTATTATTTTCACACATAAAAATTACTGGCAGTTTATGAACACCTGCAAAGTTGGCACCTTCATGAAAATCGCCTTGGTTTGAAGAACCTTCACCAAAGGTAACAAACGATACTAAATCTTTTCCTTCCATCTTTCCTGCAAGAGCGATACCTACAGCATGCGGAACTTGAGTCGTTACCGGGGAAGAACCAGTTACTATTCGATTTTTTTTCATTCCAAAATGTCCTGGCATCTGCCGTCCCCCTGAGTTTGGATCTTCCGCTTTTGCAAATCCAGAAAGCATTATGTCCTTTGCTGTCATCCCGAATGTAAGAACGACACCCATGTCCCGATAGTAGGGCAGCACATAATCTTTATTTTTATCCAACGCAAAGGCAGCTCCAACTTGTGCAGCTTCCTGTCCTTGACAAGAAATAACAAATGGGATTTTTCCGGCACGATTTAATAACCACATACGTTCATCAATTTTCCGAGCCAAAACCATCGTTGCAAACATTTCCAAAACAGTTTCGTCACTTAAGCCAAGTGATTGATGACGATTTTCCGCCATATGAGTTTCCCCCTTATAATTGATTTATTGTAGTCTAGCTCCAGCGCCCAGCGCATCCGCTTTTCTTATTGTCCAGCTCCGGCCACCCAGCGCCTAGCGAGACTTCCTTCACCTCCGTACGATAAGTCAACATCGTCTCACATTCGTTCGACGTGTTTCCTTTATCTCCTCCGGCTCAGTCCAGTCCGAACGGCGCTAATCGTGTGGCCTCCGCTTTTCTATCCATGGATTGCCTTTCCATCAACCGCTAATGCTGCCTCTCCGATTGCTTCTGATAAAGTTGGATGCGGATGAATGGTATGAGCAATTTCCCATGGTGTTGCATCTAAAACTCTAGCGAGTCCAGCTTCCGAAATCATATCCGTTACATGCGGACCGATCATATGAACACCTAAAAGATCATCTGTATCTCGGTCTGCCACTAATTTTACAAAACCGTCTGATTCACCGAAAACAAGGGCTTTGCCAATCGCTTTAAACATGAATTTTCCTATTTTAACATTATAACCTTTTGTCTTAGCCTCATCCTCAGTGTAGCCCACGCTCGCAACTTCCGGATTCGAATAAATACATTTTGAAATCAATGAATAGTCAATCGGGCTTGGTTTTTCTCCAGTTAGGTGCTCAACCGCTACTATACCTTCATGTGAGGCAACATGGGCCAGTTGTAAACCACCGATTACATCCCCAATCGCGTAAATATGAGATTCCTTTGTTTGATAAAATGGATTCGTACAAATTGCACCTTTTTCAACTTCGATAGAGGTGTTTTGTAACCCAATATCCTCAACATTTGCTTGCCGGCCAACAGAAACTAACATTGTATCAGCGGAAAACGTTTTTTGCTCGCCTTTAATTTCAGCAGCAATTGTTACGCCATTCTCTTTTACGAGCGTTTCGGGCAAAACCTTCGCACCTGTCACGATTTTTATTTTCTTCTTTTTCATAATTCGTTGCATTTCTTTCGAAATTTCATGGTCCTCAGTCGGGATTATACGGTCAGCATATTCTATAACCGTAACATCTACGCCAAAATCTGATAGCATGGAAGCCCACTCAATGCCAATTACGCCACCACCAACAATGATAATCGAGCTTGGTAGGTTTTCCATCGCCAGCGCTTCATCAGAGGTCATTACATATTTTCCGTCAATTTCTAAACCTGGCAAGGATCTTGGTCTTGACCCTGTTGCTATTATTACATTTTTAGGGATTAACATTTCATTTTCTGCACCACTCTTCATTTCTACAGAAATGGTACCTGGAGTTGGCGAAAAGATAGACGGTCCAAGAATTCGACCAATCCCCTCGTAAATATCAATTTTTCCTTTTTTCATTAAGTGCTCGATACCACGAACAAGTTGATCAATAATTTTTTGTTTACGCTCCTGTACTTTTAGAAAGTCGAGCTTAACATCAGATAATATGACGCCAAATTCTTCACCACGTTTTGCTGTAGCATACACTTCTGCACTTCGGAGTAGTGCTTTACTTGGGATACACCCTTGATGAAGACAGGTTCCACCTAGTTTTCCTTTTTCAACAATTGCCGTTTTTAACCCGAGCTGTGCAGCTCTAATTGCTGCGACATAACCACCAGTTCCACCGCCAAGTATTACGAGATCATATTCTGTCGCCATTATTTCTCCCCCTATTCGATATTCAATGCACCATTGACCAACACATGCTTATATAGCTGTTCATCATTTTCTACGACTTAAAATATGTTTACCATTTTGTAGAAATTGGCTGCGGGAATGACGCATTCTTTCGATCCGTTCCTCTGCTAGTCGATCTGCCGCCTTATACGTTGGAATCCCATCCCGCTTTGAAATTTCTATTACTTTCGCAATATTATCATAGATCATTTCCACTTTTTTCATAGCACGATCTCTGTTATATCCATAAAGTTCATCTGCTACATTTATAACCCCGCCGGCATTTATAACATAATCTGGTGCATAAACGATCCCTAACTCGTGAAGGCGGTCGCCGTGTCGCTCGTCCTTCAACTGATTATTGGCGGAACCTGCAATTACCTTTGCTTTCAACTGAGGGATTGTAGTATCGTTGATCGTTGCACCAAGCGCACATGGCGAATAAATATCACAGTCTACACTGTATATATCGCTTGGGTCGACAGCCTTTGCACCAAATTCCTGAACGGCACGCTGGACCGCTTCTTTATTGATATCTGTAACAATCAGGTTTGCACCCTCTTTATTTAAGTACTCACATAGCGTATAGGCAACACTGCCCACGCCTTGAACAGAAATCGTTTTTCCCTCCAATGAATCCGTTCCAAATGCTTCTTTTGCCGCAGCTTTCATCCCGCGGTAAACACCATAAGCTGTAACCGGTGATGGATTCCCTGATGATCCAAAAGCAGGAGAAATACCAGTTACATAATCTGTTTCTTCATGAATCAAATCCATATCAGCCACAGTTGTTCCCACATCCTCAGCTGTGATGTATCTTCCATTTAAACCTTGAACATACCTTCCGAATGCCCGAAACATAGCTTCATTCTTATCTTTTCTTGGGTCGCCGATGATGACCGTTTTTCCACCGCCTAAATTTAAACCGGCTGCCGCATTTTTATACGTCATCCCTTTCCCTAAGCGTAACGCATCTTCAATAGCCGCTTCCTCTGATTCATAGGTCCACATCCGTGTCCCACCCAGTGCCGGTCCAAGGGTCGTATCATGAATACATATGATTGCTTTTAAACCTGACTGCTTATCTTGACAAAAAACTAATTGCTCATAATCATATTTTTCCATGTAATTGAAAATTTCCATTTTATTTCCTCCTTTTGTTATTCTCTTCTACTGTACAACCTTCGCGTCCAATCCCAGTTCTATTTTTATAGATGCAATTAACATGCCAATCACTGAATATTGAAAGCGCTTTATTTGTCAGTTTTTAAACAATGCAAAAACTTGCAATTATGCAATCTATTGCATGCCATTATATGCAATTTTATACTTTTCAATTTTGTAATATAAGTTTCTAAGAGAAATTCCTAATTCTTTTGCAGTCTTTGTTTTATTCCCCTTATTTTTATTTAATTCGAAATAGATTACTTTTGCTTCAAAATCTTCTATCATTTCAGAGAGTGGCCGTGAATGCTCCAAATTAATTTCAATCGGGAAGTTCGTTTCTTTCTTATCAAGCATTTTTGTCTCTAGATGCGGGATATGTTGAACATCAACGATAACTTCATTAAAGTTCATATTAATAATCGCTCTTCCCAAAATGTTCTCGAGTTCTCTTACATTCCCAGGCCATTCATAACTTGATAAATACTCAAGGGCAGCATCGGTTAACCCTTCAACATTTCTCCCAAAGTCTTGATTTATTTTTTTTAGAAGATGGTAGCTTAATAACGGAATATCCTCTTTGCGATCGCGCAATGGCGGGATTTGGATCGGAAGCTTATTTATTCGATAATACAAGTCTTCACGAATTCTACCTTCGGCCATACCTTTTTCAAGATTGACATTCGTAGCCGCTATCACTCGAACATTAATGGGTATCGGTTTTGTCCCACCGACCCTTACAATTTCATTTTCTTGCAACACTCTTAATAGTTTCGCTTGAGTTTCTGTAGATAATTCACCAATTTCATCCAAAAAAATACTTCCATTATTCGCTTCCTCAAATAACCCCCGTTTGCCGCCACGTTTTGCACCTGAAAATGCTCCTTCTTCGTACCCGAACAATTCACTTTCCAATAGCGAAAACGATATGGCTGCGCAATTGACACGAATAAATTTGTTATACTTGCGGTTGCTTGCATTATGGATGGCGTGAGCGAAAAGCTCTTTTCCTGTACCAGATTCCCCTCTTAACAGGACTGTTGCTGGTGTTTTGGCACCTAATTTGGCTTGTTCAATTGCAAAATGCATCTCATCTGAAGAGCCAATAATATCTTCAAACGTATATTTCGCTTCCAATGTACGAATGATTTGTCTCGCTCTATGTAGTTCTTCAGTTAATGCTTGGATTTCAGAAACATCGCGGATGACACCAACGCTTCCTTTTAAAATCCCGTCAACAATAATGGGAGCAACATTGACAAGCACATCTCTCCTATTCGGACCAACCTTCATCCTAACGCCCCGAACAGGCTTCCTTGTCTGCAACACCCTAAAATGCATACTTTCTCCCTCTGAAATGTCTGCCGTTGCCGGCTGTCCGACAACCTGTTCCCGTGTTAGGCCGGTTAATCTGGTATAAGCGGGATTGATGATAATTCCAGTTCCATGCTCATCAACGACGGAGATTGCTTCATCCGATGATTGGATAATCGCCTCCAACATTTTCGCATGGACGTCGGATTGGTTTAGGTTTTGCATTTTATTTCACTCCTTAGGAAATAATCGTGCAAAATTCTTCATTGTTATTATCATCTCTAATATATGAAAAAAAATCAATGGTTTTTAACTTAATTCTTTTATTATCCCGTGTTATACTTATTTCATGATGAAGTTGATATTGAAAGGGAATTTGATATGAGCCGACTGATTGCTTTATTAGTAGTAGCAATACCTGGATTTCTTGCAGTATTAGGCTTTAAGCTAATGCGGGATACGCTCTTTGGTATTGAACAATTCCATATACCATTTTTATGGCTGCAATTTTTAATCGGACTGCTTTTATTTTTGTTAGGATTAATATTTGTAGCTGGTTTTATTTTTTACCGAGATAAAAAAAGAAAAAAACTTCAACCAAAATTTCAAAATAAGAAAGCGTAAGAAAAGGTCGTTAGCTACATCGCTAACGACCTTTGTTTCACTGTCTAGCTCCAGCGCCCAGCGACTAGTAAACTTCGCCCACCTCCCTACGATAAGTCAACATCGACTCACATTCGTTCGCCGTGTTTCCTTTATCTCAGTCGATGTGCTCCAGTTTATACGTCGCTGAACGGGCGCTTACGCTTTTCTAATTATCTTAAAACTAATGGAAGCTCCTCTTGATTGGCTGCTTCTGTAAAAAATTCATTATATAACGCCACAACAGCTTTAGGTGCATCTGACTCTGCAACGGCAAACATCATACTTACCTCTGAAGAACCTTGGTTAATCATTTCAATATTAACCCCTGCACGAGCAAATGCAGCTGTAGCTTTTGCTGAAATACCAACGTAGCTTGTCATGCCCTCGCCAACAACCATAATCATTGCTTGGTTATGGCGAATAGAAATTGTATCCACATTCAATTCTGTTTTAATACGGTCTAATACACGTTGTTCTTTTTCATCACATAATTGATTTTCACGAAGGATGATGGAAGTGTCATCAATGCCTGAAGGCATATGCTCATAAGAGATCCCTTCATCTTCTAAAATTTGCAATAAACGACGACCAAAACCAATTTCTCTATTCATTAAATATTTGCTTACATAGATACTGCAAAATCCTGAATCACTTGCAATTCCTGCAACTGGGTCTTTTGAGAAGTCCCTTTCAGCAACAATTAAAGTACCGGGTGCAGAAGGGTTATTCGTATTTTTAATGCATACTGGGATACCAGCACGGAAGGCTGGAATTAAAGCCTCATCATGGAAAACTGAAAAACCAGCATAAGACAACTCACGCATTTCTTTATATGTTAATTCCTTAATTTCTTTTGGATCATCAACAATATTCGGATTTGCTACAAAAACTGAGTCAACATCGGTGAAATTCTCATATAGCTCTGCATCTACACCTGCGGCGATGATGGAACCAGTAATATCTGAACCACCTCTAGAAAATGTAACAAGGTTTCCTTCAGGTGAAAATCCAAAGAAACCTGGTACAACAATGACTTCATTCCTGCCCTTTAATTTCTTAAGGTTTTCATATGTTTCAGGTAAAGTCTGTGCATTTCCTGGATCATCTGTTACGACAATCCCCGCATCTTTAGGGTTTACATACGAAGCGGCTACACCAGTTGAATTTAAGAAAAACGCAAAAAGCTTTGCACTATTATCTTCACCGCTGGCTTTTAAACCATCCATGAAGCGGTCTGTATTTGTTTGATCAGCTTGAATTAATTCATGTAAATTCGTTGAAATTTCATCGATAATCTCATTTGATAAGTTAAGGTTTTCAGCAATTTCCTTATAGCGATCAACAATCGCCATAAGCTTATCATCTGTATTTTCACCTTTGAGACAGCTTTCTCCCAAAGCAATTAATAAATCTGTAGTTTTTGTATCTTCTTTAAATCTTTTCCCTGGAGCAGAGACAACGATTATTTTTCTATCTTCATCTGCTTTTACTATATTTGCTACTTTAATTAATTGTTCAGCACTTGCCATAGATGTTCCGCCAAATTTTGCAACTTTCATTCTCTCTAACCACCTATTAAATAAAATTAATACTATGTCTTCATATTTCTCTAATTTTAACGTGTATGCACAAATACTTCAATAATTATTCTTAAAATTCATACAGTAAATGTAAAAAATAAAGTAGGGAAACCTC
>NZ_JARSMD010000054.1:0-61294 GCF_035811335.1 Schinkia azotoformans | reverse complement strand
TTTGGATAATCAACACTCGTGAAGAGAAATAAAAAATATAACCCACATAAAAATAATATTATTCCCTTAATATAGTCGGGAATGTTTTCAGCTAAAAAAGTTATATTTACCACCTACCTCTTAAAATAGATGCCGGAGTTATACCCGTTTTGCTACTTATTTCGGAAAAAGCAAGTGCCACTACTGTTCCAATTGCTATTCCACCTATTATAGCGGGCATACCTGTGATAGCCAATCCACCAATGATAACCGTTGATAAATAGGAGGCTGCACCTGCTAATACAGCATTATTTATTAAACTTGAAGTTGGGTCAAAGTCTTCAGCTGTCAAGTGCAATTCCAAGACCAATTCCAAAAATACCCGCTTGCCCCCATTTATCTATGAATCCTCCAGTTATACCTACCACTGCATTTTTATAGCCCTCATTGGTATCTGATTTTTGTTTTGTGAAGATTCATAAGAGCTGCTAGTTTTCGTTGTTATTGATTTAATCGTGTTTGCTACAGAATTATATACTTTTTTAGTTGATGTGATGATATTACCGAATGCATCGTATTCATAGGCTATCACCGTGGTTCCAGTTTTATCCTTCAACCCGACGATATCTCCATGACCATTGTGGACATAATAATAATTGACAGCTGTTCCAGTTGTATAATTAGTCAATTACTTTGGTATGACGAACAATAGTGGGCGATTGTGTAGTGAGTTGAAACGTGATTGCTCTTGCTAGGGACAAATGTGAAGCACGTTTTTGTTACTTTTAAGCTCAGTTTTGGGTTTTAGTTCAAGCATGGTATGGTTGGGATCAACACTGATTATCCTCATTAAAAGAAGCATGAAACCAATTTGGTGAGAATATGTGCAGGTTATTTACCATCAAATGAGTGTAGAGTCTAGTTTGGTGAGGTTAAAACCTAGTTATATGTCATTAAATGAGCGTGGAATCTGGTTTGGTGAGGATAAAACCTAGTTATCTGCCATTAAATGAGCGTGGAATCTAGTTTGGTGAGGATAAAACCTAGTTATCTGCCATTAAATGAGAGTGGAATCTGGTTTGGTGAGGATAAAATCTAGTTATCTGTCATTAAATGAGCGTGGAATCTAGTTTGGTGAGGATAAAACCGGGTTTTCTGTCATCAAATGACTCGTGGAATCTAGTTTGGTGAGGATAGAACCATGTTAACATCATCAAAGGCAGTCCGTGACTGAGATGGTGAGGGTAAATGTAAATTATTGCCATCAAAGGAGCCTAATCCTTTTTTGCCGGGGATGAAAGTATTTTATGAACCCTTAAATTCACCCCATTTGCCTTCAATACCATTCGGGTTGTTACTGTGACGTAACACTAGTGACCAAAACAATAAATAAAATTTTTAACTCCTATTATTTTTGATTATATTTTTTATTAGTCCTTAGATTCACACATTGTAAAAATTCTTAGTCCAAATATTTTTACCCAATATTTAAATGGAAAGTATGCAAATATAGAAATAAAAATACCAGTAATACCCAAAGTAAGGGGGAAGAATATCAAATTGATCATTCCTGCTAAAATCCCCGTAATTTTAAAATCCCCAGCATTAAAATAAACATTTTGACTAAAAAAACTTATTAGCAATCCAATTAATCCAACAAAAATTCCAAGAGCAATCTGAATTACAATGTTTAACTTAACAAAAGAGCTAAATTTAATATTATTAATTTTAATTTCTTGCATAGTAATCAACCTTTCTAAATTTGATTATTATAAAGCCAGTCCCTTTTCGGAAGCTGACTTTACATAGAACCATCGGTTTTTATGAAATTTATATTTTTTTCTTTATTTTATCAATTAACTTTTTACAACTATTATAAATTATTCTATTTTGTAAATATGCATATTTAAACCATCTAAAAAGAAATAATAACCATAACAATATTGCTAATCCATATAAAATATTAAGTCCCAATTTTATAAAGAAATTGTTGTTTGTTCCAAAAAAGTCTTTATAGAGGTTAATTAAAATTCCTATACTAAAAAATAAAACAAAATTAATAAAAAATCCGGCATTCATATTATCTCTCTTGTTTTTTAAATCATCAGTCATTTTATTCACTCCTAAAATAGGAGGGCTAATAGACCCTCTCTATTCCAAATTAGGATCCTTCTTCAATTTCTATTGAAAGTCCCCACCCAATCAATCCTGTGCCGAGGAAACCCTTTATCACAAAAACATCATCACTAATACCTGCAAGGCCTTTAATTCCAGCACTTAGAACACTTCTAGACAACTCCACTTTTACATTATATTGATTAAAAGGGATGGTAAACCCTCCTGTTAATTTAGCAAAAGTAATTTCTCCTCCAAAACCGTACAAATCAGGACCTACCCCATATTCAATGTTCGCATTTAAATATGAATTCTTTCCCTCAATTTCACCCCATTTACCTTCAATACCATAACCACTAAATCCTAACTCTCTTTTACTGGAAACATTACCGACCTTTTCACCCTTATTAATAATTCTTCCTGCATAACCAGACATTCCTGCATACGTCTTACTTTTCAGAATATCCCTGGATTTATCGTATTTTTTTGTAACTTTATTATCCTTACTAGTTACATTTGATTTAATACCTTGTGCATTAAACAGTGACTTAAAAAATTGACTTACTTTCCTTTTTACCTTTTTATATAATGATTTGATTTTTGAGAAGAACGATAAGCCAAATGGGTCGATAAACCTAACTGGATTGTTCGCAGTGTATACGTATAAATTAGCTGATGGCACGATGTCCCTAGTAAGATACCGACCTATCAATGGGTCATAAAACCGTATCCGCAAATAATACAGCTTTGTTTCTTCATCATAAAAATAGCTTGCATATCTGAATGGATTTTCTTCTCGTAGAAGCCTTCCGTTCCCAGTTTTCGCTGTTCCAGTTGCTGTGATGATATTACCGAATGCATCGTATTCATAGGTTACCACCGTAGTTCCGGTTTTATCCTTCAACCCGATGATATCCCCATGACCGTTGTGGACATAATAATAATTGACCGCAGTTCCACTTGTATAATCGGTCATTGTGACTAAATCGCCCGTGTAAGTCCGGGTGAAACTGTAAAGGATTTGGTTGTTTTCATCGGCAATATACGTTAAATGCCCAGCATCATAATAGTATTGTTCGGTTTTCTTACCATACACCACTTTCTTTGTCCGTTTGCCCTCATAATCATAAGAATAGGAGGCAATGGCTACTACTGCATTTGCCTGCTCAACATACGATAACCGATTAGATGAATCGTAGTAATATTTATGACGATCATCTCTAATTTGATTTCCATTCTGGTCATACTGGTAAAGACTTGAAGCCCCATTTACGGAACTAATTTGATTGGCAGAATCATATTTAAAGGTTGTCTTCGTTCCGTTCTTTGTGATCGTGAGTCGATTCCCATACGAATCATACTGGTAGGAAATAGCGGATAGGATTGCTCCATTACTTGCAATTTTTTGTTCATTTGTTAGACGACTGGCTAAATCATATTGAAATGAATGTTTTGACCCATCATTATAAGTTATAGTCGTTGTATTTCCATCGGCATCATAGGCATGCTTTTCCCGGCTTAAGATGACACCATCCGCTGTTTCTAAACGATATTCCTTCAAATCACCTAGCTCATTGTATTCGTAATAAGTGTTATAAGCCTTTGTTCCATCTGATATAAACGACTTTTTCAAGCGCCCTGCTTCGTCGTAAAATTGACCAACTTGCTCCTTATTCGGTCCATTTAAACTAGCCATCATCCCTGCTTGATCATAGTCATAACGATAAATGGCATCTACACCTAACTTTTGGGTAATAGAGGTATGGGCAATGGTTGTGATTTGGCCATTTGCATTGTACGTATAATTCACAGAACGACGGATGCCATTAATCATAGGATACGTTATACTTTTCACTTCATCAATTAAAGCATCCAATATATAGTCCGTTACTTCTTGACCGGAAGTACTCGTTTGAATAACCTGGGTTAGATTATTATTTTTATCATAAGAAAATGCCCAGCTATTATTAAATGTAATGTCTTGTTTTGTTTTAAGTCGATCCAATGAATCGTAAACAAGTTTAAGTTTAGTATTATTCGGAAATGATACAAGTTCCAAATTGCCGTTTGCATCATAATCATAGATGGTTTGATTCCCTTTTTGATCTTCATGTGTCCTGATTTGATTTCGTTCATTGAACGTTTGTTTCATTTGGCTTTTCCAGACCACATTGCCATTTACAAGCTCATAAAATCCGAGGTTGAGAATATTTCCATTTTTGTCGTAAATAATCTGGTAGATTGCATTTGTTGCCTGATTTTCAATATACGTTGGTCGGTCTAAAGTATCATATCCGTATATAATCTTGCCCCCACGGGGCAAAATGACATTTGCTAAGTTACCTTGAGGAGTCCGTGCAAGTGACATTGAATATCCTAAGGGATTCGTGATGGAGGTTACATAATTTTTATTCGCATCATATCCAAGTTGAGTTAGAACAGGCTTTGTCAACCAATTAACAGCATCAAAATAAAGAGTCCCTGCTGTAGGTGCCAAGGTTCCAATCGATAATTTGATACTTGTAGCAGCAGCATTTATCCTCTTAGCCTCATCATAGGTTAAAACGACTAAAACACGCGTCCAATCATCATTCGATTGAGTTATTGTTTTACTCACTTTTTCACCTAAATAATTTCCACTTCCATCATATAAATCAAATTTAATGATTCCTCCGCCACTGGTTACCTTTGCTGCTGTTCGAATCATCGCTGTCGCAACATACGTTTCTCCTGCTTTTAGGGGTTCGTTTTGTTTATTTCCATAGAAAGTCCATCCACCTGTATTTGAAAAACTAACAAAATGTTCGCCAATAAAAGATTTAATATCCCGATTAGAAGTTAGCCATTGAACATTCGCTGTTGTCTTATCTTGGATATATAATTGCCATTGATCTGGAGCACCGGTCTTTTCCAGATCGTATTCAAAGCTATTGTTTTGTGCCAAATTGTATTCACTCATGATCGCATTTGAAACACTGGATGCCCGAACAACAATTTCATCAAACCACACCGTTGCATTTGGTTGGTTTTCTAATTTCACATAGATACCTAGGCTTTTAAAAGCATTTGGTATAACAACGCTTCTTTCTGTATATTCCCATGGGTGATCGTATTTATTAAAATTAGCACCAAACCAATCCGGCTGCCCATTATTGACGGTCGGCTCCTTATAATCAACTCGTAATAATATTTGATAAGCACCACCACTTGAAGATACCCCTTGAGCCATCGACCATCCGGCGAACGTTATTTGAACACCATCTGCACCGGAGACATTGATGTCCTGACCAAGAAATTTATTTTGTGAAGTACCTACAAGTTTTAAGGAGTGGTTTCCTTTTTTCTTATTGACGATATTGATTCCGTCTTTTATGTCATCTAGGGTGCTAGCTTTAATTCCCCAATAATCAGGCCATCCAGAATTATAAATATCTGTTTCAAAGCCTGCGTTAATTACAAAATTCTGGTCTGTAACTTGTGTTCCTTCCTCCATTTGAATGTTATCAAACCAGGCTGTGCCACTCTCCACTAGGAGTGTTATTTTAGCATAAGCTGCACCACCCGGAGATGCTACGCGCCCACCTTTTTTGATCCATTCTTGGACTAAGCCTTTTGTATTAGCTAACCACACACTCGAGCCTATTAAACTTGAGGTTGTTCTGTCCCGATACCAATCAACCTTTACATCAGCTATAGTCGTATTATACGTTTGAATAATCCAACTAACGGTATATTTCATCTTTTCATGAACGGGGATAAAGGATGAAGCCATCATGGCCCGATCATTATATCCTGTAGATCCCATTTTCAATGAGTAGTTGCCGTTTTTACTGGCAGAGCTTTTCTCAATCGTCCCTTGACCGGTTTTCAACCATTGCATAGGTACGTTCGTTGTTGAATTCCATTCTTCAAATCCGCTATTCATCACTAAATTATTCCCAATGGCGATCGGAGTTGAAGCCCAGATTAAATTTCCATGTGTATCATATTCTTTAACGGAGGCTCCTGAAAGAGGATTCAATTGGACGGTTTCGTTATCCTTTTCGTCATAATAGTTCATTTCCGTCGCTCCGCCAAAGTCCGTGGCTTGCTTAAGGGTATCCTTTTCCCACTTAAAAATGGCTGCTTGACTCTTGGAATTAGTCAGACTTGTTAGGTGACCTTCCTCGTAGGTTAAAATGGTTTCCAATAATCTGGGATCCTTTGTACTTGTTAGTTGATTCTCTGAATCCCACTCAAAAAAAGTTTCATAGTTAAGTCCATTTGCATCTTCAGTAATTTTTATTACATTTCCTTGTGCATTTAAAGTGTAGAGGGTCACAATACCTTTAGGATCTGTCACTTTTATGTCAGCTCCATAGTAAAATTGGGTCGTATACGTTTGTTGAACCATATCATTAGTCGTCACATATTCCTTAATTGAAGCTACTTGATGATTTTGTACATACGTAAAACCTTTAGGATGTGTAAGGGTATACTCACCAATATAGCCAATTGAAGTTGGATTTGAGTTTGGATCATAGACAGTAATAAGATTTTCCTGGCTGTCATATTCATAGGAAACCTGCTGCTTAACATTATTTGCTGCATCTAACTTTTGCACCATCCGTAATTGCCCATTCGAATAGTACGTATATTTAACCGTTGGGATCTCTGTCCCTTTGATTGTATCCAGTTTCCCATTTGCACTAAAAGTGAACCTAATTGTTCGTCCTGATGCATCCGTGATGGATTGAAGTGTGCCATCCGAAGTATAGGCAACATCCAAAATATTATCATTAGAATCAAATATCGCTTCCAACTTCCCCGTGCTAAAGTCAAAATAATATTTCGTTTTTGTTTGATCAGTAAGAATATAATAAGCTGGATTTGTCCCTTCAGCAGCTTTATATGTTAATTTATATTGGATTCCCGGCGGTCCCTGCCACATTCCAATTTGACCTTCCGGTTCTGTAAAAATATGTTTCGATCCATCTCCATCAATAAATAGAATGACCTTACTGTTGATTGGATCTTTGTATTTTAACCTCATTTCAAAATTAAAGAGCCATCCACTACCAAGAATACTCTTCATTCCTTCGATTGGAGCTTTTGTGCCGATTTTATTTGGTATCGGAATGGAGCGAGAATTGTAGGAGCGGCTTACCATTATTGGAATGCCTCGACCCGGTAAATAAACATCAATATCAGATAAGAAGAAATTCCCATTTGATAATCCGACATTTCCAACATAACTCCAAAAGTTTTCAACACCAGTTTGATCTGTAACATACGTAATTTCCAACTTAGGAATAGTTCCACCAGACTCTGATGAATTAAACGCTCTTCGATCTGTACTTTCCGTACCATTAGAGCCACGGGCAATTAACGCAATTCCATAATTCGCCACTTCTCCCTCATACCATTGCTGAACTAGATTAGTAATATCAAAGACCCACTCTCCTGTAACGGACCCATTCTTGGTACTATTGGCCGATGCAATCGTTGCTCCATGAGTTGGTTTCGTGCTCCATGTCATCTCATCTCCCCATGGTTGTAAGATAGGGTGAACATCAACAAAGGTTTCAAGCGATGCCGCATTTACGTACTGGTGTAACTTTAATTGGGCATTTAGAATACGGGCACCACTAGTTAACACCGGAGGTTTAAACCATAAATAGGACCGATTAATTCCATTTAGGTTTTCCCCCACAGCCAGATAAGTTTGATCAGAAAGTGCAACTTTACTTGCAACTGTCTTATCCCTTGTTTCGGCAAACTTATTGGTCTTTATTTCTGTCACAATGATGGTAGGATCAATTGTAATTGGATATTTTGTAGCCTTTTGATTGAGCCATTCTTGATTAGCTATGATTGTCAGAACCCATTGCCCGTCTGTCTGCCTCAATCCCAATTCAACCTGATCGGAAATTTCCCCATTTTTGTCTGTCATAATCGCTTTTGGAATTTGAAATATAGCTTCATTTGTGATGGAATCTTTAATGAAAAGTTCCCCATTTATTAATGCTGGCATTAAATTATCCGTCATATCAAGAATAAACGAAAATTCATTTTGAGCTTTTGAATGCTGTAAAATAATATTTTCTTTAATACCTTCAGGTAATACTTGGTACGTAATATCAACAAATGGGAAAATCTTTTTGTAAGTGATCGATTGATTCAATGTTTGAATGATGGGTTTGGAAGCATTTAGGGGTTTCATATTGACTATATAGGGTCCAAGTTCTAATCGATTTAACACTTGATCGTCTTGAAAAAGTGAAAACCAACTCGACCACTTGTTGGATTGGTTTTTATACTTGAAGTTTGGATGCTCCGTGGTTTGGATTAATTGATTTTGAATGTCTTTCCACATACCTTTTTCATTTTTCCAGAAAACAGGGGCTACGAAGGTTTCTGTCGTAATACTGTCATCAGGATTGGCCATCTCAAACTTGCGTCCTTTTCTTCTGCCTGGAACCTCCTCAGACATTTTTGGGGCTTCGGAAAAGATTTTGGAACAGATGGTTTTGGCATTATATCTCCTCCAATAATTTTTCGACTTTATTTTAAGTATATTGTTGAACTATGAAAAATAGAATATCCTTTGGATTAAATTAAGAGGATGACTTCGCTAATAGCCTTACTTTTTATTCATATCCACCCATGTCCTTCATATACTTGTACAAACACCGGGCGAAGGGACGTGTAGTTTTTCATGTCATGTTTTAAAAAAGTGATATTTTTACATATTGTTATTATTTTATCGTTTTCCATTTTTATACCGTATAAGGCTGCTGCTTTTTCGAATGTTTCAGCTGAAACTGCCATCTTAATGGATTTTGAATCCGGGCGTGTTCTTTATGAAAAGGCAGCCCATAAAAAAATGCGAATTGCTAGTATCACCAAAATCATGACCGCGATTTTAGCGATAGAATCCGGAAAATTGGATGAAACAGTAAAAGTGAGTGACAGGGCTGTCCGTACTGAAGGGTCTTCCGTTTATTTAAAACCGGGAGAAAAAATAAAACTTGAGCATCTCGTATATGGCTTAATGCTTCGTTCGGGAAATGATTCTGCCGTAGCGATTGCAGAACATGTTGGTGGTAGTGTGGAAGGCTTCGTCTATTTAATGAACCAAAAAGCTCAAGAAATTGGGATGCGGGATACCGTGTTTTCCAATCCACATGGATTAGATGACCATGAAAATCATTTCTCCACGGCCTATGATATGGCTATCCTTACTAAATATGCAATGGAAAATGAAACCTATCGGGAAATTTCCGGTACAAAGGTTCATAAGGCACCAAACCCGGATGAAAAATGGGATAGAAGCTGGAAAAATAAGAATAAACTGCTAACAGGGCTATATGAATATTCAACTGGAGGGAAAACTGGATTCACGAAACGAGCCAAACGGACATTAGTCTCCACTGCTGAGAAAGATGGGCATGATCTGATTGCGGTTACGTTAAACGGTCCCAATGATTGGAATGACCATATTTCGATGTTTGAATGGGGTTTCGCCCAATACGATCTTGAAAATGTAGTAAAAAAAGGGGTCGTTCATTCAGTTAAAGATGATTTCTATAAAGGGAAAGTGGTCGTCCGCCGCGACTTCTTATACCCGGTTACAGATGAGGAAAAAGACAATTTAAAAGTTGAAGTAAAATTGATAAAGCCTGATTCAAACTGGAAAAAGGTCAATGATATTCCTGCTCCATGCGGAATAATGATTATCAAGCTTGATAATAAAAACATTGGGGAAATACCACTATATTATGATAAGCGCGGAAAAGTAAGTCAAAAAACATGGTTTTCTAACCTTAAAGAAATGTTCTTATCAATGATAGGGGTACACAGTCATGGTTAATATCATCTGGGTAGCTATGACTATTATTGGAATCGTATTTGCTATGATTAACGGGACAATGGATGATGTAAATAAAGCGATTTTTACTGGAGCGAAGGAAGCCGTCGCCATTTGTATCGGTTTAATCAGTATTTTAGTCTTTTGGCTCGGTCTCATGAATATTGCTCAGGAGGCTGGATTACTAACACGACTTTCAAGACTTTTTCAACCGTTAATAACAAGGTTATTTCCAGAGGTACCGAAGGACCATCCGGCGATGGGGTTTATTCTTTCTAATATGATTGCCAATTTATTTGGTTTAGGTAATGCCGCCACACCGATGGGGATAAAAGCGATGGAGCAATTAAAAATATTAAATGATAATAAGAATTCAGCGAGTAGATCGATGATTACCTTTTTGGCGATTAATACTTCAAGCATAACGTTAATACCCACTACTGTTATTGCAATTAGAATGAATTATGGATCCGTCGCTCCAACTGAAATTGTTGGTACAACTCTTGTTGCATCGCTCTTTTCAACAATTGCTGCAATCATGATCGATCGCTATTATCATTATCGCAGGGTAAAAAAAGGAGGGAGTAGAAGATGATGAACGTAATCAATATGATCTCTCTTTGGATGATCCCGGTCATCATCGGATTTATCCTACTTTACGGAACGATAAAAAGAGTGCCAACATATGAAACATTTGTAGAGGGTGGCAAGGAGGGAATACAGATTGCTTTTTCAATTATCCCTTATCTTGTTGGAATGTTAGTGGCAATCACAGTGTTCCGGGAGTCCGGAGCCCTTGATTTCTTTATGAATTTAATTAGGCCCTACTTGATGGCTATAGGTATTCCGGCAGATATCGTTCCGTTGGCCATTATCCGACCAATCTCCGGAAACGCTGCATTGGGAATCACATCAGATTTAATTGCCACCCATGGCCCTGACTCTTTTATTGGCAGATTAGCATCCACTATGCAAGGAAGTACAGATACAACCTTGTATATTTTAACCGTTTATTTTGGTGCCGTGGGCATTAGGAAAATGGGGGATGCCTTGAAGGTTGGCTTATGGGCAGACTTCATCGCGATTATTATGTCAATTATAGTAGTGACTCTAGTATTTGGATAAAAATAAATAAAAAATATGTAAAAGGGGCTATCCAAAAAGTCATGCTAAATGGCTTTTTGAACCCCAACCATTTTCTAAAATGATTTTCTCTTAACTTTTTTAGCTCCCTCATAAAGCCCGCGAGCCTCTTTTTCTAGCTCTAGTATATCGTCTTCCTTTATTTCCGACTTTTCGATTTTTTCTTCAATTTGCTTCATGAGATTTTCCATTTGTTGTTTCCACGCCAAATAGGCCTCTTCATCAACATGTTGTTCCTTTAAAATGGTTTCTACTTGATCAGACCAATCCTTTATATCTAACAAATATTGTTGATAATCCTTGGAATTCACCGTTTGTTCCCCCTACTCCATCTTATTAATTGATTGATTTCAGGGTTATTTTATGTTTATGGAGGATAAACGTGAAAAAGCAAAAAGCATGATGGAGTTTCATGCCACCATGCTTTACTTATTGGTTTATTCCAGGGGTTATAATTCAAAACCACCTTTGGAAATTTGTTCTACAATTCCTGGCAACTTGTCATAGTCAATTCCTTTACAATACTCCTGCAATTCACTTTTCTCATTGATATAAACCCGTTTGCGATTTTTTAATTCAGGGTTTTTCAACATACAAACTAATCCGATAATATCTTTGAAATGTACTTCTTTTCCGCCTGCAGTAAATACCGGATCATTTTCATAAGGGACAAATTCATTGAAAATTTCATCAAAATATCTTACATACAGTAAGTGAAAGGTTTTCTCCGTTCCATTATCTATGAATGTAACCTCAGAGCGGTTAAAGAAGTCCTCAGATGTATTAGGCGCCGCTTTTTCTAATTCATAACCTTTAATTTCTTTAATAAGCATATTCCATCCCACCATTTTATATTTTTATTTTGGTCATCCAAATATGTACATTTATTATTATAGAAGACCATTTAAATACTGTTCAAGTTATTCGGCAAAAGTTTCCTGAAATTTTTCAAAAAACAAGTCTGCTTCTTCTTGTCGGATATCCTCTTCATTTAATTTTTCCGGTAATGGTGGAAGTTCATCTAAAGTCTTAAGACCAAAATACTCTAGAAAATCCTTCGTTGTGCCATACAAATAGGCTCTTCCCGTTCCTTCCGCCCGCCCGACCTCTTTAATCAGAGATTTTGACATTAAAGTAGAAAGAGGACGCTCTGTTTTTACACCTCGTATTTCTTCAATCTCAGCTCTAGTGATCGGTTGTTTATAGGCGATAATCGCTAACGTTTCTAACGCTGCCTGTGACAATGTTGATGTGGTTGGGGACTCCACTAATCGTTTAAAATATTCAGCATGCTCTCTCTTTGTTGTTAATTGATAGACCCCAGCAACCTCTACTAAATCTATGCCACGGGATTTTTTTGTGTAATCTGCTTTTAAATTCTCTATCAATTCTACCGCTACAATTTCACTAATTTGGAGAACATCTGCAATTTGCTTACTATCAATTCCTTCGTCACCAACAATAAATAATAACCCTTCGACGATCGCTTTCATTTTATCAAGCTTCATCTTTGTAAACTCCTTTCATGCTGTAAATATATATATCCTCGAAGTTCTTTTCTTGAACACACGTAATCGCATTGTTTTTCATTAATTCTAAAACGGCTAAAAATGTCACTACAATGTAAGATCTTTCAAAAACCGGAAAAAGCGATGAAAAGCTTTGTCTCCCCTTTACTTTATCGAGCTCTTCCAAAATTTGTTCCATCCTTTGTTGAATTGGAATTTCCTGCCTTTGAACAGTTGTTAGCTTAGGTTCTTTCCATTTTTTTCGCTTCATTAATTGCTGCAGAGCGCTTAACATATCATATAATGATACATCGGAAATCGGATTTTCCCGGTTGTCCGGTATATATTGCGCTAAATTTCCAGGGGGCCTTGTATATAACAGGCTCCGATCTTGTTCAAATTCCTTTAAATGCGTTGCAGCTTCTTTATATTTACGATATTCAAGCAAACGTTTCATTAGCTCATCACGAGGGTCCTCTTCCATTTCATCCCCGTTAAACTCTAGTTCCTCATCAAGAGTTTCTTCGTTTTTCGGTAAGAGCATTTTACTTTTTATTGCTAAGAGTGTTGCCGCCATGACAAGATATTCGCTGGCTACATCCAGTTCAAGTTGCTGCATCGTATGAATAAAGTTTAAATATTGCTTCGTAATTTGTGCCATCGGAATATCATAAATATCAATTTCATATCGATTTATTAAATGTAAAAGAAGGTCAAGTGGACCTTCAAAGGCATCAATTTTAACACTATATTCCATCATTATCCCACCAAAGTATTATAAAAAATAAAACGACTAGATTTATAATAGCAAAATTTTTGTTTTAATTCGCCCATTTTCATGATTTTTTCCGTTACCCTGATAGTCGCCTATACAAATTTCCCCTTTTTTCATATGTTATTACCGTAAGCATCAAATAAACAAAGGAGGAATTTAATAATGAGTGGAGCAGTAGGATTTGGTTACGGTGGCGGATTTGCCTTAATCGTTGTTTTGTTTATTCTTTTAATTATCGTAGGTGCAGCTTGGTTATAAACACCAATTAAAGAGGGGGAGTGCCTATATGGGCACTTCTTTTTTGATTTATGGTAAACTATAGGAATTAGAAAATCCTTATGGAAGGATGGTTAAATGTATCCAGATGCATACATAGATTTTCTCGTCCATTTTCATGGTTCCCGGGATTATTTCGAATGTCATGAGATTCTTGAGGAGTACTGGAAGCAGACGGAAGAAAATGAACGAAAAAAATCGGTTTGGGTAGGACTTATTCAAATTTCAGTTGCCCTGTACCACCAACGTTCCGGAAATATGAAAGGTGCTTATCGTATATTGAGTAAAGGCCTTGGTATCATAGAAAAGAAAAAGGAAGCCATTGTTAAGCTTGGTTTAGACTATGAGCAGCTATTAATTTTGCTGCGAAAGCGGTTGGCAGAAATAAACGAATGTATTTCTTATTATAGTATAAACCTTCCTATACATGATCAAAAATTATTGGAAACCGCCGCTAGCCGCTGTCATTTACTAGGTTATACATGGAACGAAAAAAGCGATTTATCAAATACATCCCTTGTTAAAAAACATACTTTACGCGATCGAAGCAATGTAATCCAAGAAAGAGAAGAACAATTGCAGTTAAGAAAAAGCAAAAGACCCGATTCCTAATGGGAATCAGGGTCTGTTAACTCTTCACGCAAATTCTTTGATTGGTCGCCGGATTTCTCGAAAAACTCTAGTGTATTTTCTGATGGTTTTATTTTTATATTCCCTAATTGATTACGAAGAGCATTTAGCATCGCTTTTCCTTTCCCTTGCCCCCGATAAGAAGGATTAACGCTGATATGACGAAGTTCTGCCTCATTATCTTTGATCTTGACGCCAATAGCCCCAATAATATCATCTTCCTTATAAAGATAGAGTTGCCAGTCTTGATCTTCCTCATATAGCTTAATTGTACCTTGAAGCCGTTTTAAATCTTTTTCGGACGGCATAAAAGAAAGAAGCCCCATAGCTATTTTTTCATAATTTTTCTTATAACGAATTAACATGCTAAATCCCTCTTTGCTTTTATCATTCAATAGCAAGTATTACCTTATTGAAAATAATAACCGATTCGTTCTATGTAATCAATGGGTAAATTAAAGAGGCCGCACCCAAAAATGGTGAGCCTCTCGAGATTTTTTATTTAGTGCCATTATTTGTGTTGTCTACATTTAGATAGCCTTGACGAACAGCTTTCATCATAATCGATGCCATTTGCTCGCGGGTTAAAGTCGTTCCAAGTCCAAATTTATCGTTACCGACACCATTCATCAAGCCAAGATCCCTTGCAGCATGGATATCATTACTATAAGGGTTATTTTCTGGAACATCAGCAAATCTGTTTTTGTTCGCTTGATTTTCACCAGGTGTTTGCGTTTCTGTTTTCTCACCTGTTTCTCCATCAGTTGCCGGTGTTTCATCATTTGTTCCCGGTGTAGTATCTACTCCCGGATCTGTGACTGTACCAGTTCCTGGTGTGTCATTATTAGTATCTGTTCCATCCCCGTCACCATCGGCATTTTCGTTTGGATTAAGTGCTGGATCGGGACTAGCCCCGTCTCCATTATTGTTAGCTCCAACGGTACCACCGTTATTAACATTAGGTGTTTCTACTGTATCCGTAACATTTAATGGTGCATATCTTGTATTATTATCATAACCCACTGGGGTTAAATTAGTTCGACCTCGATCGTTCCCTGCTTCATTATTTGCCATCCCACAGCCAGTCGCAAGCCCCATAATTAGAAAAGACGTTGATAACACATTGATCAATTTTTTGTTCAATGTTAAAACCCCCCTTCAAACTTATCGTTTGTAAGGAGGGCATTTTTTATTTCAGTTATACTTTTCTATTCTTCCCAAACTTTTACTTCCTTCATTACATCACCTTGGCGAATTCTAAGTACCGTATCCATTCCTTCAATTACTTGGCCAAATACTGTATGAACACCATCTAAATGTGGCTGTGATTCATGGACAATGAAGAACTGACTGCCGCCAGTATCTCTACCGGCATGTGCCATTGATAATGCTCCAGGAATATGTTTATGAGGATTACCCACTGTTTCACATTTAATAGTGTAGCCAGGCCCACCCATACCATTTCCATACGGGCAACCTCCTTGTGCGACAAAGCCTTGAATAACACGGTGGAATGTTAAACCATTATAAAACCCTTCATTTGCCAGTTTTTCAAAATTTGCAACTGTCCCAGGTGCTTCATTTGGAAAAAGTTCAATAACAATTTTTTCGCCATTTTCAAATTCAATGGATGCTTTTTTCATGTTATGTATGCCTCCTACTATTTTATTCTTCCTTATTTTACACTATTTGATATAAATTAAGAAATTTAATACCAAACAAAAAAGCAGAACTTAAATAAAATTTAAAGCTCTGCTTTTTATCATTCTATATTATAATACTTTAGCTGCTCCAACGTAACGTTTACCCCAATAATATGGATCATTTAGTTTTGAAATTGATACTCCAATTGATGACGCAGAATGTATAAACTTATTATCACCTATGTATATACCTACATGCGAAATCCCAGACCCTGTGGTGTTAAAAAAGACTAAATCACCTTTTTGTAAATTCTCTTTTTCTACACTTTCTCCATGTTTATATTGCGAGCTGGAAGAACGTGGTAGTTCAATTCCGTTTTCACTAAATACTTTATAAACGTATCCAGAACAATCGAATTCGCCTCCATATGGAGTGCCTATGTATTTTTCCGCACTTTCTATTATGTTTTCAGCAACTGTAGTATCTTCTTCATTGGCAGCAAATACATTCCCTGAAGAAAACGCTAGCAAGATAATCATGGAGAAAAATGCTGTAAGTACCTTCCTCATAATTCACCTCCCACGACATGAATCCAGACATTAATATGTCTTTATCTCTAATTCTACAAACACTAAAAAAATCCTGTCGCATTTTAGAAAAAAATGAATCTTTTTTACTTTTTTCAAATTTTGTTCACATTATTGGAAAATGGTAGGATATTTCTGCTTACAGATACAAATAAAAAAAGCGCCTAGTAATTAGCACCAGACACTTTTTTGTAAATAAATATGAAGTTTATAGTTTAAATGAGCTTTTTAATGACACAATCCGATTAAAAACAGGTTTTTCTGGAGTTGTATGTTTGGAATCGACATTAAAATACCCATGTCTAAAAAATTGAAACTTATCTTGTATTTTAGCGTTTATCATTTCCGGTTCGACAAACCCTTGTAATATTTCTAAAGAATTAGGGTTAACGTAATCCAGAAATGTTTTTCCTTCCTCTTCATTTTCTTCTTGATCTAAAATAAATGGTTCATATAATCTGAATTCAGCTTGTTTTCCGTGACTCGCTTCCACCCAATGTAATGTACCTTTTACTTTGCGACCTGTAAAACCGGTCCCACTTTTTGTTTCAGGGTCATACGTACAATGGAGCTCCACAACATTCCCATCCTCATCCTTAATAAAGTCGTGGCACTTAATAAAATAAGCATGCTTTAAGCGAACCTCATTGCCAGGGAAGAGCCTGAAATATTTGCTTGGAGGGTTTTCCATGAAATCATCTTGTTCAATATAAATTTCCCTTGAAAATGGAATTTTCCGTACACCCATCTCTGGATTTTCAGGGTTATTTTCAGCCTCAAGCCACTCCACTTCGCCTTCAGGGTAGTTTGTTATGACAACTTTTAACGGCCGAATGATCCCCATCGTTCTTGGAGCTTTTAATTTCAGGTCTTCCCTTACAAAATGCTCAAGCATTTGTTCATCGACAACACTATAAGCTTTTGCAACCCCAATCTCTTTACAAAAAGCACGAATCGCTTCTGGTGTATATCCTTTTCTTCGGAGCCCTGAAATAGTTGGCATTCTTGGATCATCCCAGCCATCTGCAAAGCCTTCATCAACTAAAAGCTTTAATTTTCGTTTACTCATAACTGTGTTGGTTATATTTAAACGGGCAAATTCGATTTGCTTCGGCTGTGCTTCCATTTCACACTCTCGTACAACCCAATCATAGAGCGGGCGGTGATCCTCGAATTCCAACGTACAAATCGAATGGGTTATACCTTCAATGGCATCTTCTAGTGGATGTGCAAAGTCATACATTGGATAAATACACCATTTATCTCCAGTATTATGATGCGTGGCATGAGCTATTCGGTAAATAATGGGATCTCTCATATTAATATTTGGCGATGTCATATCAATTTTAGCACGTAAAACCTTCTCGCCGTCCTTAAACTCTCCATCCCTCATTTTGTTAAAGAGGTCCAAGTTTTCCTCAACTGAACGATTTCGGTACGGACTTTCCTTGCCCGGCTCCTTTAAAGTCCCTCTCATTTCACGGATTTCTTCAGGTGTAGAATCATCTACATATGCTTTCCCTTTCTTAATTAAAAGGACTGCACGATTATACATTTCTTCAAAATAATCTGAAGCAAAGAAAAGACTGTCCCAATCATAACCGAGCCATTTAACATCCTCTTTAATTGATTCAACATATTCGGTATCTTCTTTTAATGGATTTGTATCATCAAAACGTAAATTTGTTTTACCGTTGAATTCATCAGCTAAATCAAAATTTAGTATGATGGATTTTGCATGTCCAATATGTAAATAACCATTTGGTTCTGGAGGAAATCTTGTAATTACTTCCTCATATTTTCCTTCCTTTAAATCCTCTATAATAATATTTTTTATAAAATTCGAGGACGTATGTTTAATTTCTTCCATTACAGTCAACCTTTCTATTTCTATCCATTTTTTGATTATGTATATGATGCTTCTAGTTATAACATAAAAATTAAAAAATAAAAAGTGCCCTACATAAGGACACTTTAGCTTAATTTTAATTTGCTTTTTAAAGGAATATCTAAATGAATGATATCCTCATAGCTTTCACGTTTAACAACAAGCTGTGCATCGCCATTTTCAACAAATACAACAGCAGGTCTTGGAATACGATTATAATTATTAGCCATTGAATAGCCATAGGCTCCTGTACAGAAAACTGCTAAAATATCACCTGGATTAGCTTTTGGAAGAGGTAAATCCCAAATTAGCATATCACCGGATTCACAGCATTTACCCGCAATAGAAACCTTTTCTTCAGCGATATCATTAGCGCGATTGGCCAAGATGGCTTCATACTTAGCTTGATATAAAGCAGGTCTTAGGTTATCTCCCATACCCCCATCAACCGCCACATACTTCCTAACATCAGGAATTTCTTTGTTAGAGCCAATGGAATATAGTGTTGTACCAGCATCTCCTACAATAGAGCGACCTGGTTCAATCCAAATTTCAGGCATCTCAATTTGAAGATGTTTTACATGTGATTTTACTTTATCAATAATTTCTACCACGTAGTTCTCAGGTGGTATTGGATTATCTTCTTCAGTGTATCGTATACCGAAGCCACCACCTAAGTTTAACACCTTTGGAACATAGCTTAATTCATTTGACCATTTCTCAATCGCTTCAAATATAGTATCTACAGCCATTAAAAAGCCCGTTGTTTCAAATATTTGTGAGCCGATATGGCTATGAACTCCTAACAGCTCAAGGTTTTCTGAATTTCTTGTAATCTTGATCGCTTTTTCAACCTGTCCACTTTTTAAGTCAAAACCAAATTTTGAATCAATCTGCCCAGTGCTAATATAATCATGTGTATGGGCCTCAACCCCTGGAGAAATACGTAATAATACTGAGACAATAGTGCCTTTTTCTTTTGCAATTTGCTGCAAAATTTGCAACTCATAGAAGTTGTCTGCAACAAAACAACCGATACCGGCTTCAATTCCCATTGTAATTTCTTCTACACTTTTGTTATTGCCATGAAAATGGATGCGTTCAACTGGGAAATTTGCTGCCAATGCCGTATAAAGCTCTCCGGCTGAAACAACATCAAGACTTAGGCCCTCCTCTTCAGCTAAGTTAATCATAGCTATCGTTGAAAAAGCCTTACTTGCATAGGCTACTTGAGCCTTAACTTGATTCTTATCAAAAGTTTCTTTAAATGCTCTTGCTCTTTTTCTCATTAGAGCTACATCATAAACAAATAATGGAGTGCCATATTTTTGTGCTAAATCAACCGTGTCTACTCCGCCAATTTCAAGATGACTTAAAGCGTTAATGCGACTTGTTCCATAAAAAAACATACATTTCCCCCTTGTCTTTATATCAAGAAAAGCTGTCTGAAAAAGTGTCTGGCTTTATAGGTTCCTTTCCTATAATTTGGGCCTGACATTTTCTGTGACAGCTCTAAATTTTGTTCTCTCATTAATAAATTAAACTTTACCATATACATGTTTAAATTGGCAATAATTAAAGTTATACATTTTTTTATTATCAAATGTTTGGGTTTTAATTTAATAAAGGCTTTCTTGTAGGTTGTTTTTTATCATCCCGCGGATTCGTTGCATTAAGTCTTGTTTTAGTTAAAGGAACAGCCACTCGAATAACGATCTGTCCAAACGCTTTTGGATCAAATGGAAGAAACGGCCATAAATAGGGTGTATTTAAAGATCGTTTTGATGCCATGAATAATACGAGAATTGTAAGGCCAACAACCAAACCGGCCACATCAAAGAAAAAGACGGCAAATAATAGAAAGATTTGTGCTAGCTTATTCGCGACGCTTAACTCATAGCTTGGGGTTGCAAATGACCCAATCGCAGCAACAGCAACATAAAGGATAACCTCTGCAGAAAACAATCCCACGTCAATGGCGATTTGTCCAATTAATGCAGCAGCAATTAAACCCATTGCTGTTGATAACGGTGTTGGCGTATGTATAGCTGCCATCCGCAACATATCAATTCCCAAGTTTGCTAGGATTAACTGGACGATTATCGGGATCGTAAACTCCTCTTTTAGTCCAATAAATTCTAGAGAATTCGGAAGGAGTTCTTCATTTTTCACAAATAAGTACCATACTGGAACTAATAAAACAGAGGCGATCATACCAATAAAACGAACCCATCGTAAAAAGGCTCCTACGGAAGGAGTTTGACGATATTCTTCGGCATGCTGAACATGATGGAAAAAAGTTGTCGGTGTAATGATAACGCTTGGTGAGGTGTCAACCATAATGACGACATGACCTTCCAACAAATGGGTCGCTGCTACATCGGGCCTTTCTGTATAGCGAACCATTGGGTAGGGGTTCCATCCCTGTTTTACGATAAATTCCTCAACCGTTTTATCGGCCATAGGAATCCCGTCAATTTCAATTTCCTTTAATTCTTTTTTTATAATTTCAACGAGATTAGGGTCAGCTACATCTTGAAGATAGGCTACACAAATATCCGTTTTCGAGCGTTCACCCACTTGAATGATTTCATGGCGCAAACGTTCATCACGAATTCGTCTTCTTGTTAAAGCCGTATTGACAACAATATTTTCGGTGTACCCGTCCCTCGCTCCACGTACTACCTTTTCTGTATCGGGCTCCTCGGGATTACGCCCTGGATAGCTTCTAACGTCAACTACAAATGCGGTATTTTCTCCATCTATCATTATTATGATGAGTCCAGAAAGAAGTTGATCTACGACCTTGTCCATATCTTTAATTTCTTCAACCTGTTGGTGAATTAGACGGTTGTGGATTACTTCTTTTGTGTTTGTTTTAAAAGATCGTTCATTATCATTGATTTCAACTAATTCCTTTAATAATTCAATTATATAAGCAGAATCACAAAGTCCATTTAAATAATAAAGCTGTATATCCTTTTTCAATACTTTTAGCTTTCGGACACCTAAATCAAAACTTGTCCCAATACCAATTCGCTTCTTCAAGAATTCTTCGTTGGAACCTATGGCAGGGGAAATCGGTATTTTGACTTCATTTTTGTCGTTCACGAAAATCCACTCCTTTCCAAAATCAGTTCAACGGCTTGTAATGTAATCGGGTAGCCATTTTTGACGGAATCATATCTGGCCATTTTTCCGATATCACCAACCCCAACGATATTCGGAACATCTATTTCATCCAAAACATAAACGGTATCTCCATTTATTCTGCCTATTTCAATATCTGGTAAACCATTTTTGTCGACGCCATATTCCGTTAAATTCCCATCACGATCAATCGAAACATCTACTCTTGCCCACTCATTATGCCTTGTCCTTGCAGCAACAGCTATTACTCCTAATACTTCTATGTCAGGATGAGTGGCAATATATTTCAAAGCTTTTTCCCCACTTCCTTCCCCAGTTATCCCGCTATCGTCAAACATTAAAAATACCGGGTCATTCGGTGCGGCATGAACTAATTTAATCATTTCTTCCCCAGACAATCGGGTAGGGTTTCCTGCTGATTGCGAGATGCAGCGACCCCCAACCTTTTTTGCTGCATACTTAATTGCACTATTTGCGTATTCATCACCATCAGTAACCAAAATTACTTTTCGCTTCATAAGAATATCACCTTACCCTTTTGGACGAAAGACTACTGCTACTAAAAATGCAAACAAAATGGCGGAAGAAAGGCCAACCGATGTAAGCTGGAACATCCCCGTTATAATGCCTGTAAAACCATGTTCCTCCGCCCCAGCCATTGCTCCATTAATTAAAGAATGGCCAAAGCTCGAAATCGGTACAGTAGCACCGGCCCCTGCAAAGTCAATTAATTTATCATACAACCCAAAACCCTCAAGAATGGCTCCCGCCACAACGAATGAACTTAATACATGTGCAGGCGTGAGCTTGAATTTATCTAAAAGAACCTGCCCTATCGTACAAATCATGCCACCAACTAGAAATGCAGTCATGTATTCAGTCATCTTTATTCCACCCTTTCAAAAACAACACCATGTGCTATGGTTGGAATGGTCTCCTTCTGCTGGATCATAATCGGACTTAATAATGCACCCGTAGCAACTACAAATATTCTCTTTAAATTACCTACTTTAAGTTCATTGATTAGATGACCATAGGTGACAACGGCAGAGCATGCACAGCCACTTCCACCTGCAAATACAGCTTGTTCAGCATGATATACCATGAGACCACAATCATTAAGACTTGCGCCAACATGATACCCTTCATCTGTCAGCATTTTTCGTAAAATTGGCGTTCCTACACCCGACAGATCTCCAGTCACTATAAGGTCATAATCCTGTGGTGTTTTTCCAAAATCATTAAAGTGGGCCATTATCGTATCTGCTGCTGCCGGAGCCATCGCTGAGCCCATATCAAGAGGATTACCAATTCCATAATCAATGACCCGGCCAATGGTTGCTCCTGTTATTTTAATAAACCCTTTTTCTTTTCCAACTAGAATAGAACCTGCGCCTGTAACTGTAAATGTTGCTGTATCAGGCTTTTGGCCACCAAACTCTGTCGGATTTCGAAACTGGCGCTCAGCTGTAGCGTTATGACTGCTAACAGATGCTAACACTTTATCGGCAAAGCCACCATCTATTAAAGAGGAAGCAACTGCCAGTGTCTCCATTGATGTCGAACAGGCACCAAACATACATAAAAAAGGAATTTGATTTCCTCTAGCCACGTAGTTGGAGGTAACATTTTGATTTAATAAATCTCCCGCCAAAAAGAAATCAATATCTTCATGTTTTAAATTGACTTTATTCAAACAGGCTTCAATTGAATCTTCCATTAATTTTCTTTCAGCCAGTTCCCAAGTCTTTTGACCGCAATAAAGATCTGGATATTTAATATCAAAACTTGAACCTAGCGGACCTTCTGCTTCAGTCGGACCGACAGCAGTACCCGTTGAGTTTACAAAAATTTCATTTTGAAACAACCAGGATTGTTTACCTAATCTTCCCATCAGGATCACCCTTTTATGACAATAAAATTGTTGTTATTGAATAACGGATAAACCCAATAATTGCTGCTGCTACCACTCCGTATACAAGAACAGCTCCCGCAATTTTAAACATATTATTGGCTACTCCTAAAACTAAACCTTCACTTTTATGTTCCAGTGCCGCACTTGCCATCGAATTCGCAAAACCTGTCACTGGTATTAGTGTTCCGGCTCCGGCAAATTGGCCTAGTTTATCAAATACTCCTAACCCGGTAAATAGCGCTGCCAGCAGAATGATTGTCGCAATCGTGGGGTTACTTGCAGTCGTTGCTGTAAAATTAAAAAACGAAATATAAAAGTTTTGTATCCCTTGGCCGACCACACAAATTAAACCACCTATGATAAAAGCTTTCATGCAGCTTACAAAAATGGATTGTTTAGGTTGGAAAGATTGAATCTGTTGTTTGTATTTTTCTTTTGAGAATTTCTCCCCCAATTCACGTCACCTAATTTCATGAATGTTTTAGTAGATCAACAAAATAGATCCAATGGAATAATGATCCGAAAATTTTCCCAAAAAAGATTGCAGATAGTAAAATGATTAATTTCTCTTGGACACCAATCCTTTTTGCTAAAATCGGCCATACATTTAATACTTCCGTCAAAGCAGCGGCCAACATTCCTACAAAGATGCCATTTGCCAATCCAATTGGAATCACAAACAAAGATGAAAATTGGTAGATGGTTTCTCTCAAGCCAATCCACCCGCCCGCCATTGCTCCAAGAACAACACCCCATTCATATAAATGAATACATTTCATCGTTTTCGTTAATTGTGTCAATCTTGGAATTACACCAAGTACAGTAAGAAAAGCCACAAAACCAGCACCAACAGCAAGTCCCCCTGCAAAGCCAATAAATATGGTCAACAGAATTTTAAGGGTCATGGCCCACTCTTTTTACCGTTTCTTTATTTTCTTTAATAATTACATATTGATCTAAATCTTGTTGGTATTTAAACATTTCGACTTCAAGGGGGCTTGGTTCTTCATTTATTCGCTTTTTAAACAAATGATTAAAAAATAGGATCATTCCAATTCCTAATCCTAAAGAATAAGGGATTTGTAATAGTAACGGCTTTATTAGCTCTTCTCCGGTTATAATATAGTAAAGTTTTTGATGTACCTGCTGCATGGACACATCCTCATGGAAGTTCATAATTGTAATCGCAGATCCTATAAATAATAAGAGCCAAACGAGTATTATAAATCCAATGTTCGGCTTTTTAGGTTTATATATTACGTCAATTATGGTTTGCGTTGGTCCAATTGTTTGAATATCAATGGCAGAATTAAAGCTTTGTATCGTATTGATAATATGCATAAGATCAATTACTACAATATTCTTGTCACTTTTGGAGATCTGGTATAACGACAGGCTCTGGATTTGGTTAACTATATTTTCGGGACCGATAACTTGAGTAATATCCCCTATTTTTATGATTGAATCGGGTTTAGTTTGTACTCTAAGCCGCATCCTGAGATATATCGTATCCTCTTTCATCTGGTCCACCTCACTTCGTAAAGCTAAATCCTTGTATATGTAGTATGGATGTGGAATAGTTGCCTCATTCGGAAATCATCCGTCCAATAATTGGTTTCAAAAACAAAAAAAGGATATTTGACAATTAGCGTCAAATATCCATCTGCTCTTTCATTTGTTGAAGAATTTTTTTCTCAAGGCGCGAAACCTGTACTTGTGAAATCCCTAATCTTCCAGCCACTTCTGACTGTGTTTGGTCTTTATAGTATCGCAAATAAACTATTAACCGTTCTCTTTCATCCAAACCCCTTATAGCTTCTTGTAAAGCAATTTTGTCAAACCATTTTGCTTCCGAATGGTCAGCAATCTGATCAAGGAGAGTAATTGGATCACCGTCATTTTCATATACCGTTTCATGAATAGAGGATGGTGTACGGCTTGCTTCCTGAGCAAGAACAACTTCCTCCGGAGTAATTTCAAGCTCTTCCGCAATTTCTGTAATGGTCGGTGCTCTACCAAACCTTTTTGTTAAATCATCTTTTATTTTTCTAATCTTATTTCCAGTTTCTTTTAAAGAACGACTTACCTTAACGGTCCCATCATCTCGAATGAATCTTTGAATTTCCCCAATGATCATGGGAACGGCGTAGGTTGAAAACTTTACATCATACGATAAATCAAACTTATCTACTGATTTAAGTAAACCGATACAACCGATTTGAAACAGATCATCTGGTTCATATCCACGGTTAATAAAGCGTTGAACAACCGACCAAACAAGGCGCATATTTTTTTGGACGATTAAATCTCTAGCCTCCTGATCTCCAACTTGACTACGCTCAATCAATTCCTTCACTTCGTGGTCTTTTAAATACGTTTCACTATTTTGCTTTTTGACCTCCACATCCATAGGCAGATCTCCTTAATTACATAAAGCTTTACTATTAGCTAAGTATTTAGTTAAATGAATCGTTGTTCCTTCATGTAATGACGATTCAATTACCATATCATCCATAAAGTTCTCCATAATCGTGAAGCCCATCCCTGAACGTTCTAACTCAGGTTTTGTTGTGAACAATGGTTGTCTGGCTTCATCTAGGTCAGCAATTCCAATGCCATCGTCTTTAATTGTTATATGAACTGCTCCTTCATCAAGCATGACAGAAATATACACTTCACCATCCGGATTGTTTTCATATCCATGGATTATGGCGTTCGTAACTGCTTCAGATACAACCGTTTTAATTTCAGTTAATTCATCTAAAGTTGGATCTAGCTGTGCAATGAAAGCTGCAACCGTAACGCGAGCAAAAGATTCATTCTGACTGAGTGCTGAAAATTTCAATTCCATTTTATTTTTCACTTAGGCCACCCCCAAAGTTTTTAGGGCATATTGCTCATCATCTACTAGGCGGATGATTTTGAATAACCCAGACATATCAAAAAGTCTTTTTACAGCAGGTGAAATGGAACATACAACCATTTCCCCTCCTTGACTTTGTATCTGTTTATAGCGGCCTAAGATTACACCCAAACCAGAACTATCCATAAAGGCTAGCTCTTCTAAATTTAAAACAATGTGATGAATATTATTTTTTTCAATTTCGTCTGAAACTTTATTACGTAAATTCTCTGCTGTGTGGTGGTCAAGCTCACCTTTTAAACGGATGAGCAGTACATCTTTTTTAGTTTCTAAATTGATGACGAGACTCAACTCAATTTCCTCCTAATCTGAAAGTCTTAAGTGAGTCTTTTCGCTATTCTTTAAAGGAATTCCTGCAACACGACAAAACTAGTGTTTATTAGTGTATATAAGTGTTTATTCGTATTATTTTTACAATGTTAATTTGAATATTTAGCAAAATCGCCAATCGTTCTCTTAAGTAAATTCCACCAAGTAGCGGCCTTTACCTCGGTATTTGCAACTAGAGGGCTTTCAACTAGGATTTTATCACCTTTTTTTAGAATGAGCTTTCCAAGTTCATCTCCTTTGTTGATTGGTGCCTTACTATTTTCATTGATTATAATCTCTTGCTCTACATCATCAACACTTTCGCCTTTTTTTGTTAAAAGCGATATAGGCTCTGATGTAACAGCATTGATCGTAGATTTATCCCCTTTTGACACTTTTACCTTCGATAGCGGTTGATTGCGTTCATACATTGGGTGTGTCCGATACTGACTAAATGCAAAATCTAACATTTTTGTAATCTGTCTGTTTCGGTCCTTCGGTGTTGGAGCTCCCATCACAACAGCAATAACTCTCATGCCGTCTTTCTTCGCTGTTGCCGTTAAGCAATATTTAGCTTCATTGGTAAAGCCTGTTTTAATACCATCAACTCCGGGATAAAATTTTACTAAACGGTTGGTGTTGACTAACCAAAACTTCTTATCGGTGTTCTCGCGCAGATAATCCTCATAAACACCTGTATATTTTGTAATTGAATCATACTTTAATAATTCTTTTGCCATGATGGCCATATCCCGTGCTGTACTATAATGTTCAGCTGCCGGCAACCCTGTAGGATTTTTGAAGCTAGTATTCTGTAAACCAAGTTCCTTCGCTTTGTTGTTCATCATTTCAATAAAACCATCATGGGACCCGGCAATATGTTCAGCCATTGCAACGGACGCATCGTTACCAGATGCAATCGCAATCCCTCTTAACATCTCATCAACCGTCATTTCTTCTCCCGCTTCAAGGAAAATTTGGGAGCCGCCCATTGAAGCTGCCAATTCACTTGTTCTTACCTTATCATTGATTTTTATTTTCCCTTCATCCAATGCCTCCATAATCAGTAACATCGTCATAATTTTTGTCATACTGGCTGGCGGCAGCTTTTTATCTGCTTCCTTTTCAAAGAGGACGGTTCCGGTGTCACGTTCGATTAATATCGCAGATGATGCATCTTCCGCCAAATCGACTTTTGTTTCTTCTGCAAATCCTGTCGGTGCAAATAGTGCCAACAAAAATATAAAGCATATTAAAATCTTTGAACCTCGTTTTTTCATGTTATCTCCCTCCTTTTTTTAGAAAACATACTAACCTTAGGATAAAATCTTCATACACGACATTTTTTCCATAATTTATCATTTTATACCAAAATTTACGTTTATTTATTTTTTGTAATATGGGGACGGTCCTCTTGTTCCAACAAAAGAGAGCATCCCATTGGAATGCCCTTTATTGATTCACTATTATGAAATTTTATCGTAAATTAATGGTGGTGTCTTTGTTTCAGTAGGAGATATTGTAAAACTTTGATATAGCAGTTTTTTTATTTCGTCGACATTTTCAAAGTTGCTATGGAGCGTTGCCACTGATTCTCCTTTTTCTACTTGGTCTCCTACTTTTTTTCGAAGTACGATCCCTACTGCTAAATCAATCTTCGAGTCTTTCGTTGCCCTACCAGCTCCAAGCAACATCGCAGCCTTTCCGACCTCATCAGCAATAATCGATTCAACCCAGCCACTTTCCTTCGCTTCTAATTCGATTTTGTATTTTGCTTTTGGAAGCTTCATTGGATCATCTATAAGCGATGGATCCCCTCCTTGAGCTGCTATGAACGTCTTAAATTTCTCAAGGGCCTTTCCAGATTGGATCGCTTCTTCTAACATTTTATGTGCTTCTTCTAAGGAGTTTGCTTTTTTGGCGAGAAATACCATATAGCTGCCAAGTGTGAGGCAAAGTTCGTATAAATCCTTTGGTCCCTTCCCTTTCAGCGTGTTGATAGCTTCTTCAACCTCTAATACATTGCCGATTGCATATCCTAACGGCTGGCTCATATCCGAGATCACGGCCATTGTCATGCGGCCGACATTGTTTCCGATATCAACCATCGCTTTTGCTAGTTTTTTTGCGTCTTCTATATCTTTCATGAAAGCTCCTGCTCCCGTTTTAACATCCAAAACAATCGCATCAGCACCTGCCGCAATTTTTTTACTCATAATCGAACTTGCGATAAGTGGGATTGAATTAACGGTTGCAGTTACATCACGGAGACCATAGAGCTTCTTATCGGCTGGTGTTAAATTACCGCTTTGACCGATCACGGCTACTTTATTTTTGTTTACTAAATCGATGAATTGTTTGTTGTCGATTTCAACATGAAAGCCCTTAATTGATTCCAATTTGTCAATCGTACCGCCGGTGTGTCCTAAACCGCGTCCCGACATTTTTGCAACCGGGACACCTACTGAGGCTACAAGGGGGGCCAATACAAGTGTCGTTGTATCACCAACACCGCCTGTTGAATGTTTATCAACCTTAATCCCTTCGATCGCAGAAAGGTCTATTTTATCCCCGGAGTCGACCATCGCTAATGTTAATTCCGCCCGCTCTTTCTCTGTCATTCCCTTGAAATAGACAGCCATGGCGAAGGCACTCATTTGATAATCCGGTATCGTTTCATTAGTATAGCCTTCAATCATAAAACGGATTTCTTCTTTTGTTAACTCCTGACCATCCCGTTTTTTTTCAATTAAGTCCACCATTCTCATTTGAAAAACTCCCTAGTTTTTAATCTTTTTATATTACCTGAACCAGTTCTTTAACAAACGTTAGATTAATTATTCACTCTAAAGAATATCGAGAAGGCTATTTCCATACTTTGGCAGTGAAACTCCGAAATTATCGGCAACAGTTGCACCAATATCTGCAAATGTTTTTGAGATCGGCAACTGTTTTCCTTCCGTAATCCCCTTATGGTAGATGAGGAGTGGTACATATTCCCTCGTATGATCTGTACCTGGATGAACTGGATCATTACCATGATCAGCAGTAATCATTAATAAATCATCATCATTCATTAAATCGAAAACTTCGCCTAGTCGTTCGTCAAATTCCTCCAATGCCTTTCCATAGCCAATTGGGTCACGGCGATGCCCAAATTTTGCATCGAAATCGACTAAATTTAGAAAGCTTAAGCCAGTAAAGTCCATTTTAAATGTATCATTTAGACGGTCCATTCCATCAAGGTTTGATTTCGTTCGCAAGCTTTTTGTAACACCCTCGCCATCATAAATATCCGAAATTTTCCCGACGGCAATAACATCAAATTGATTATCCTTCAATTCATTCATGACTGTCCGGTCAAATGGTTTGAGTGCGTAATCATGGCGGTTCGCTGTTCTTTCGAAGTTTCCAGGTATCCCAATAAATGGGCGGGCAATGATGCGTCCAACCATATACTTTTCATTTAAAGTAAGCTCTCGGGCAATTTCACATATTTTATAAAGCTCGTCCAACGGTACCACTTCCTCATGGGCAGCAATTTGTAGGACTGAATCAGCTGATGTGTAGACGATTATACTGCCCGTTTCTATATGCTCTTTCCCTAGTTCAACAAGTATTTCCGTCCCAGAAGCGGGTTTGTTCCCGATTACCTTACGACCGGTACGAGTTTCGATTTCATCAATTAACTCTTTTGGAAACCCTTGTGGGAATGTTTGAAAAGGCGTATCAATATTAAGACCCATAATCTCCCAGTGTCCAGTCATTGTATCCTTCCCAACTGAAGCTTCTTGCATTTTTGTATAATGAGCTAATGGGCGTTCCGCAACGGGTACACCTTTAATTTCTCTAATATTGCTAAGACCGAGCTTCGCTAAATTTGGCATATTTAAGCCATTCATACGCTCGGCAATGTGACCTAGTGTATCTGCGCCTTTGTCACCAAATTTTTCAGCATCGGGGGCTTCTCCGATACCAACTGAATCCATTACAATTAAGAAAACCCGTTTGAATTTCATTTTATTCCCTCCAATCAAATCGCCTTGACGTAACTACTGCTAAATAAAATTAAGACCTTTAATACTATTCCCTTTGATGGAACTAATTACTATGATTATATTTATTATCTGACGTCAGACCTTGATACTCTTGCCTCATTTTGTTTATGCAAAGATTAAGTTTAGGTCTTTGGGTGTTAGAATACTATCCACAAAATTAGGCCCGTGGATGATAGGTCTTATATATATCTGTTAATCTAGCTTTTGAAGCTTGTAAATATATTTGAGTTGTTGAAATATCGGCATGCCCGAGCATTTCTTGAACTGCTTGAAGGTCTGCGCCATTTTCCAAAAGATGAGTAGCAAAGGAATGCCTCAGCGTATGTGGCGTAAGTTCTTTTTCTATATTTGCATCCTTTCCTATGCCCTTAAGAATCTTCCAAAATCCTTGCCTTGACAGCCTTTGGCCATGGTGATTTACAAATAAAGCCTCATTTTCCTTATCTTTAAGTAACTTCCCCCGTGCATTTTCAAGATAATTTACTAATACAGTTGTTGCAATTTTTCCTAATGGAATGACCCTTTCTTTTTTCCCTTTTCCACTGCAACGAACAAATTGTAAGGAAACATTCACATCTTCCAGATTCAAAGAAACTAATTCCGATACTCGAATTCCGGTGGCGTATAGCAACTCCAACATGGCCTTATCGCGAACCCCATATTCATTATCCTCTTTAGGTGTATTCAATAAAGTCTCTACCTCAGCTAGTGTCAGCACCGTAGGCATTCTTTTCTCAAGTTGTGGGGATTGAATATGAAGGGTTGGATCTTCCATCGTAATTTTTTGGCGGAGTAAAAATTGATACAACGCCCGTATTGATGATAACGTTCGGGAAATGGATGAAGATGCCTTGCCGTTTTCTTTTAAAGATGCTAAATAATTGAATATGTGAATTCGACCAACCGCATCGAATGATTGGAGTTTTTCGGCTGTTTCAAGATATTTTATATATTGTTTTATATCCCTGCGATAAGAATCAACCGTATTTTTAGCAGCCCCATGTTCAGTCAATAAATATTGTAAAAATTCTTCTAAGTGGTCATTCATAAAAACTGGAACTCTCCTTTAATGACTTACTCCCCGTTTTGATAAAAATAAATAAGACGATCAACCCATGTAGGTGTAAAATCTTTTGCTTGAGCAGATACCTTTAAAGCCCCGCCCTCCGGCTCATCATAACGGTGATATTGTTCGTACTCTTGATTTATCCAGATAATTCCGAAATAAAAAAGCAATGTACAGCCCGTAAATAATATAAAAACTTTTAATGTATCAAAGGCAATTTTTAAAATTGACATGTCTCATTCCTCCAAAATCAATAAAAATAGTGTCAAGTGTACAACCCTATATTTAAAGATATGTCAACAATGAGAAATTTTATACATTGTGGAAAAAAGAAGAAAGTATTCCTTATTCTAAACTACAGAAAAATCAAGGATTTGTAAATATAAGGAGATATAAAAGAGGATGTCCAAAGCATTTTTGAACACCCTCTTTTTTACATGAAATTAAAATTTGGTTTTTTCTTCAATAAATTTCTTTAAATCTGCGATCGGCATCCGTTGTTGTTCCATTGTGTCACGGTTACGTACGGTTACCATATTGTCTTCTTTAGAATCAAAGTCATACGTAATACAGAATGGTGTCCCGATTTCATCATGGCGGCGGTAACGTTTACCGATGGAGCCAGATTCATCAAAGTCGACCATGAAGTAGTTAGCCAAATCTTCGAAAATGGCACGTGCCTCATCAGACAATTTTTTAGATAAAGGTAGGATCGCTGCTTTGTATGGTGCTAAAGCAGGGTGGAAGTGCATTACAGAACGAGTTGTTCCGTCCTCTAGCTCTTCTTCATCATAAGCATCCACTAAAAATGCTAATGTTACGCGGTCTGCCCCGAGTGACGGCTCAACACAGTATGGAATAAAACGCTCATTCGTTTCTTGATCATGGTAGTTGAAATCCTCGCCAGAGAATTCCATATGCTGCTTTAGGTCATAATCTGTACGAGAAGCAATACCCCAAAGCTCGCCCCAGCCGAATGGGAATTTATATTCAATATCCGTTGTTCCATTACTATAGTGAGAAAGTTCTTCTTCAGAATGTTCACGAAGACGCATATTTACCTTTGTCATTCCTAATGCTAATAGCCAGTTTTCACAGAACTTTTGCCAGTATTCATACCATTTTAATTCTTCACCCGGTTTACAGAAAAATTCCAACTCCATTTGTTCGAATTCTCTTGTACGGAATGTAAAGTTTCCTGGTGTAATCTCATTACGGAAGCTTTTACCGATTTGAGCAATACCAAATGGCAGTTTCTTTCTCATCGTGCGTTGAACGTTTTTAAAGTTAACGAAAATACCTTGTGCTGTTTCAGGACGTAGGAAGATTTGGTTCGCACTTGATTCAGTCACACCTTGATGTGTTTTAAACATAAGGTTGAACTGACGAATAGACGTAAAATCCTTGCTGCCACAATCTGGACATGCAATATCATGCTCTTTAATGAGCTCCTCCATTTTTTCAAATGGCAAACCGTCAACAACCAGTTCAATTCCCTTTTCATCCAGTGCATTTTCAATTATTTTATCAGCTCGGTGTCTGGCTTTACATTGTTTGCAATCGATCATCGGATCATTGAAATTGCCAATATGTCCTGATGCTTCCCATGTTCTTGGGTTCATAAGAATCGCTGCATCTAAGCCGACATTGTAGGGAGATGCTTGCACGAATTTTTGCCACCATGCTTTTTTCACATTATTTTTTAACTCAATTCCTAGTGGACCATAATCCCATGTATTTGCTAAACCACCGTATATTTCAGAGCCTGGAAAAACAAAGCCCCGATGCTTCGACATTGCGACTATTTTGTCCATTGTTTTTTCTACTGCCATTACCATGCACTCCTTAGATTAAATAAATATACATATAAAAAAGCTCCCATCCCTAAGCCAAAAATATCAGCTTAGGGACGAGAGCATTATTCCCGCGGTTCCACCCTAATTAGTACATTGCAAAACGGTATAGCTTTACCAATGCACTCACTTTAAAATAGTTAACTCCAGACTGCCGTTTCACTGAATTTCTTTACAAGGCTTTCACCATCCCTTGCTCGCTAAAAAGAGATTGTTCAGCTACTATTGTCCTTCATAGTTTTAACCAAATATGAATTTGTAAGATATCATACCAATTAGGTAATGAAACGTCAAGACCAAGTTTATTATTGTTGAATATTTTCTGCTTCTGTGTTCGTATTCGCAGTTGTATTTCCGGATGTATCATTCCCTGTCTGTTGATCTTCAGTTGACGGTGTCGCTTCTGATTTCTTCAGTTCAAAATAAGCATCCATTATACGACGGCCAATATATTTATTAATCGGATGTTTATCAGAGCTTACCCATGGAACTACAACGGAGAAAGCGACCTCTGGATTATCGAATGGAGCATAGCCGACTAAGCTCAAATTATACGTACTTGCTCCATAATATTCTCTTTTTGGCCCGTAATATTGACTCTGCGCTGTACCCGTTTTTCCCGCGGGACTGTATGGTGCATTACCAAAGTAGGCATAGGCCGTCCCACCGGACTCTTGATACACTTGACGGAAACCTTCCTGCACACGCTTCACATATTTTTCATCCATATCCACTTTATTTAACACATCTGGTTTAAATTCGTATTGCACATTACCCATTTCTGTATCATTGGTTGGCTTTCTGATTTCTTTCACGATAATCGGCTTCATCCTGTAACCGCCGTTAGCTATTGTTGACACATATTGCGCCATTTGTAGTGGTGTATAGGAATCATACTGCCCAATACTCATAAATAGCAACAAACCCGGCCTAGTTTCTTTTCCGATATAACCACTCGCCTCATTTGGCAAATCAATACCTGTTTTTACTCCTAAGCCAAATTGGCTGAAATAATAGCGCATCATATCAAAATATTTTGGTTGAATATTTAATGGTTCATTGTAACGGTATACAGCATTTGCCATATTGATTGTAGTTTTAAACATATAAACGTTTGAAGATTTCTTTAATGCTGTTAAATCATTGATGGAACCCATTCTTGTATAAGATCCTGTTAATTTCGTTCCCTTAATTTGAAGCGGTTCATCATACAGAAAAGTGCCAGGCTTGATCGCACCTGTTTGGTAGCCCGTTAGGATCGTAGCCCCCTTTACAGCAGAGCCCATTTCGTATTGACTTGTCATTGTTCCGATTGCAAAATCTTGAACTTCGAGTTTCCCGTTATTAGTAACGAGCTGCTTACCCGCTAATGAAAGAATCTCACCAGTTTTCGGATTCATCATGACAACGAAAGCACGGTCCATCAAATAGTTGCCGACCGTCTTTTTCGCTTTCATTAATTCTTCTTCAATAATTTGTTCAACCTTCTTTTGAAGCTCCATATCAAGGGTCAAAATAAGGTCTTGGCCGCGTTCGCCTTCTGACACAACCTCTGTGTCAAGGATATTGCCGCTTTTATCTTTAATGAACTTAACCTTTTCTTTACTTCCTCTTAAAACATCCTCATATTGTTGTTCAATATAACTTGCCCCGATTCTATCATTCCGGCTGTAATCCCGTGCTAAATAATAGTCTATTTTTTCAGCTGGGAGGCCTTGGGTTACATTTCCTAAAATGGTTTGAAAGGTCGTGCCATAATTATATTTCCGATCCCAGTTTGTCATAATATCGATTCCAGGGAGTTCACTTAAATGCTCACTAACAACCGCAAATTCCGTTTGGGAAACATGGTCCTTGACAATATTTAAGGTGAGATCATAGCCACGGTCTAATTCCCGTTTGATTTTGAAAACTTCAAGCTCCTCTGGAGTAAAAACGGATATGTCCTCTTTTGTTATCCGTTTGAGTTGTAATTTATACAGTTCATTATCCTCAAGCTCCTTGAATTCCTTTTCGGTATACTTTTCTTTTGCTTTTTCAGGGAACTTAATCAGCCAATAATCCTTTAAATCACGTTCATCCTTTTCTGAAATATCATTGATAGGCATTTCAATATATTTTGCTAATTGAGTCGCGACTTTCAATCTTTCTTCATGTGAAGTACCGGGCATGCGAGAATATACAATCGCATTTACTGGCTCATTATCAACAATCGTTCTCCACTTACGGTCATAAATTTTCCCGCGCGGAACTGGATTTTCGACAATTATATTCTCTGTTCTTTCAAGCTCTTTTGTATATTCCTCTCCATTAACAATTTGAACAACTCCCAGTCTCAAAATAACTATCGAAAACAGGAGAAAAACTGAGAAAAATAAAAAGTTCAAACGAAACGGGATATGGGATTTCTTTTTTGTATTATCATGATTCGTCATTTATAGTCATCCTTATCTTTTCTAGCCCTTTACGTATATTAATGCATTATACCATAAAAAAATAACCTGCCTTCTATTCAAAGGCAAGGTTTTTGTATTTTTCTTTCGCTTCTTTCCCATGGCAGCGATGACATACACCATGGAAGGTAAGACGGTGATCTTTGATTTTAAAATTCCAATCTTTTTCAATTATTTTTTCAACTTCACCTAATAAATCCTCTTGAACTTCATCCACAGCACCGCATTCCATACATACTAAGTGATGGTGGAAATGGGCAGCACCCTCTTTTCTTAAATCATAACGGGCAACTCCGTCTCCAAAATTAATTTTATCCACTATTTTTAATTCTGTTAGTAACTCCAACGTACGATATACTGTCGCTAATCCTATTTCAGGATATTTTTCTTTCACGAGGAGGTAAACATCTTCAGCACTAAGATGATCTTCTTCATGCTCTAATAAGACCCGGACGGTTGCTTCACGTTGTGGTGTCAATTTATAACTTTGAGAATGCAGCTGCTTTTTTATTCTTTCTATTCTTTTTTCCATAGAAGATTCCATAGAAGACCCCTCCCTCGTTCTCAATTATCATTATAGTCGATATACGAAAAGGGTGTCAAATTAGAATTATACTAAATTCTAAAGGTTAATTTAATTCCCTTATTAAAATTATTCTAAATTGATCAGAAAATCAATCTAATTATAAATGACATCGATCACATTTTTCATTAGAATTGGAGAAACATAGGCTTCAAAAGAGGAGGCTACACTGATGATTAATAAAATGCCGGCCATAACAAAGGAATACCGTACAAAATAAGGGAATATTGGTTCATTTACCTTTTTAACAAACTGCTTCCGGATCATCCTAATTGAAAAGGAAATGGCAGCCGTTGCGATAAAAATAAACCCTGGAACTAAAATCAAATTTTGCGGCATAACCGAAACAAAGGATAATAAAAATCCGTACCAGCCCATTTGATTCACTAAGAAACCAACTGTAAAACCAACGACAATTCCTTTTAAGAACAGTAAAATTAATATGATTGGCAAACCGATAATGGATAAGCCTAAAATCCACATTAACCCAACGTACTTGGCATAGTGAATAAAGCTTTGTTTAAACATTAATGAGGCATTAGCAAATTCACCATGTGATACTTGTCCGAAGAAGCGGCTTAAGTAATAGTATAGGTCCTCCTTTTGTGAATAGCTTAAGCTGTTCACGATGATCGCCCCAAAAATGACTCCTATTAATAATAAGACAGTCGTAAATAAATAGATCGATGAGTTTTCTCGAAAATGATTCATAACGACTGATTTTAATGTGCGGTTCATAAAAAATCCCCCTCAAAAAACAATAAGTAGAGCGAAAACTCTAGTTACATTATCATTTGGCTCTACTGTATTCTATGAGGTTTCCCAAGAATCTATGACTCTATTTTTCGGGAGAATTTTAGTCATTGTCTAGCTCCAACGCCTTGCTCACTTTCCCGTATCGTCCACCACCGCCAGCTGTTACTGATAACTCCCCTTTTCTTGCCTGCAAAATCATCTCAGCAATACATGAGCTTACGATTTTTTGCAGCTCTTCTTTAGGAACAAAATGAATAATATTCATTTCTGTCCCAAAATGGTCGCGCAGTTTTTCCAACGTTTTCGGTCCAAGCTTTGGGATGAAATCCAATGGGACTTGATGGATATAGGGAGGACGTTCTTCTATTTTTATTTTCTCTACCAAATGTCCCGGCTCTTTTTCCTGTGCCATTTTTAGCTCAAGTAAACGTTCGTATACCCCTTTTGTCATTCCTTTATGTCCACAGGCTGGACAGCATTCCCAGTTGTCCTCTAATCGTGTCAAGCATTTCGCACATGTCGTTCGATGATATTTACCGAGCCTTGGGTCCAGTCCGTAGTTCGCAAAAATTTTCCGGTCCTGTTTATTCGCTAGAGCCAGTTTTAATTCAGAAAAAGTAGGGCGATCCATTCGAATGGCTTGGTACTCTCTAGCAATTTTCCCTAATGAATGGGCATCAGAATTAGATAAAAACGTAAACTGATGGAGTTCCATTAATTGATCGGCCATTTCGGTATTGGAACTAAGCCCAAGTTCCACTGCATCTATTAATTTCGGGTCTAATATTTCCGTAAGTGATACGTTTACACCTACACCATATAGACTTTTGAACGGTGTAAAAACATGAGCCGGAATAAACAGACCGCCTAACTGCTTCACTTTTTCTTGAAGATTCCGCCCTGTTTCATAGATGCGCTGTGTACTTAGTGTGATATTTTTCATCCGCTCTTGTAACCAACCACTAAATGTCTCCATAATAGCTAAGGTTGGGAAAAACGCCAACACATGAATGGGTCCATGGCAAGTCTCATCATAAACTTCTATCTCTGAGCCTAAAATTAAAGTAACATTTGAAAAACGAAGGCCGCCTCCTTCTTCTTCAACTACTTTTTCCTCTTCTATTAAGACCTTTAATTCCTGTAGAACCTCCGGAACATGACAATCAATCACCCCGATCATATCCATTCCTTTTATAAAAGAGGCTTCATATAAAATATTTTCAATTGTTAAAGACTTCGCCCCCGTAATTTTTACGGGCCGTCCAGTTTTTGTTCGCCCAATATGGATATGAAGGTCTACGAAAAATTGCTTCATAATAATCCCTGACTTTGCTTCAACTGTAAATATTGAACGGCGTAAACAGTCTTAGCATCATATATTTTATTCTCTTCTATTAATGTCCCGGCCTCATCAAGGGTAACCTCTAGCAAATCTAGGAATTCATCATCGTCCAAACCCGCGGAATTTTCTAGCTTTTCTAACCGATCTGTATAGTAGACATGAACGATTTCATCTGCAAAACCTGGTGAAGTATAGAAAGATTGAATATGCTTAATAGAGTCCGACTTATAACCCGTTTCCTCCTCCAATTCACGCCGGGCGCAGTCAAATGGTTTTTCTCCCGGCTCAAGTTTTCCCGCCGGAATTTCATAAATAATCATATCAAGCGGTTTTCGATATTGGCGAACTAATAGCAGTTTTTTTTCATCTGTTAACGCAATAATCGCAACAGCTCCGGGGTGCCTTACAATTTCTCGTTTACTTGTATGCCCATTAGGGAGCTCGACCTCATCCAAACTAACCTTAATAATATTACCATTGTAAATTTCTGTAGATGATAATGTTTTTTCTCTTAAATGTTCCATATTTTTGCAACTCCTTGTTCTACTTCTCATCAATCTATCATAAAGTCTACCATACCAAAAGAAAAGCAAAAGCGCCCGTTCAGCGCACGACAGGACTGGAGCTAGACCGTGAAAAGGAGACCTATTTATGAAGATCTATGTTCAAAACAACAGCTTTAAAATGGTAGGAAAAGTAAAAGAAATTCGAGCCATGCTAAAAGAATATAGCCAGCATTTTACTTCCGTAAATGAATTGATTGAAAAAAATAATCATACGTATACGATCGTTTCTACTTCTACCAATAAGATGCCAAAACGCTCGCAATATTATTTACTGTTTCCTCAAAAAAATAAAAAACTGCCATAAAGACAGTCTTTTACTCAATTTTCTTTTTAAATTTTAATGTTGCCAGTAAACAGATTAGGAAGGCAAAAACGGAAAGAATCACAGTTTCCTGCCATAAGGAGGCAAGTGTACTTTCTTTTAAGAATATCCCTCGTAATATTTCTAAAAAATAAGTTAACGGGATTATACCTCCAATCCACTGAATGAAAACAGGCATTGTTTCTCGTGGGAACATAAAGCCTGACAACAAAACACTTGGCAATATAAAGGCAAATGACATTTGCATCGCCTGAAGCTGTGTCTTGGCAACAGTAGAAATCAACATTCCAACGGCCAATGTTGTAATCAAAAATAAAAAACTAAGAGCGATCAATAGGGTAATGCTGCCTTTCACCGGCACCCCAAACCAACCGACACCCGTTACTAATACGATTGTAAAAGAAAATATCCCAATAAAGACATAGGGAAGCAGTTTGCCGAGCATTAATTCTACCGGCCGGATTGGTGTTACAACGAGCTGTTCCATCGTTCCTCTTTCTTTTTCACGGACGAGGGCAAAAGCGGTTAAAATAGCCGTCACATTTTGCATGATTAAGCCGATAAGAGCTGGGATATTAAAGATCAAACTCTCCATATTCGGGTTATATAAAACCCGCGGTAATATTTCGATCGGCTGTTCAATATTACTAAGCCCCCTTTTTTCCATAAGTTGTTCTTGAATCGCCAGTGATTCATGCTGGGTTAAGAGCTGGGCATTGCTTAAGGCAATTCTTGCAGCATTTGGATCTGTACCATCGATCAACAATTGAACAGAAGTGGTTTCATGCCGATCTAGCTTGGAACTATAATCCGGTGGAATCACAATCCCTGTCTTGGCTTTGCCATCATCAATTAAAGCTTGGATCTCGTCACCGCTATAGACAATCCAATCTATATCAAAATATTGAGTATTAGCAAAGCTTTGAACTAAATCACGGCTTGCTTCACTATTATCCTGGTCCCAAACGACAGTGGGCAGATGGTCAATATCCGTATTGACCGCGTAGCCAAATAATAAGAGCATCATTAAGGGCATTGCAATCGCAATAGCTAAGCTAGGAGGGTCACGACGAATTTGGATAAACTCTTTTATAAAGATCGAACGAAATCTTAAAAATGAAAAAGTAGTATTCAGCTTACGCTCTTTTCTCTCATCCATCGCTTTCACTTCCCGACTCGGCATTCGTCACAAATTGAATAAAAACATCCTCTAAATTATCTACGTGATAATGATCTTTGAGCTCTTGTGGTGTACCATTTCCGAGTAATCGCCCAAAAAATATAAAGCTAATATAATCACAGGTTTCTGCCTCATCCATATAATGGGTGCTGACTAATATCGTGATTCCTTGTTCTGAAAGCTGATGGATGACATCCCAGAAAATTCGTCTTGAAACAGGATCAACTCCCGCGGTTGGTTCATCTAATATCAACACTTCTGGTTCATGGAGCAAGGCACATGATAAAGCCAAGCGCTGCTTCCAACCTCCCGATAATTTTCCAGCCAGTTGTTTTTCTCTTCCTGTTAAGCCGGCCATTTCGACTAACTCTTTTTTCCGGTGAAGTGCTTTTGATGGGTCCAGTCCGTAAATACCTGCATAAAAATCAAGATTTTCAGATACGGTCAGCTCTTCATATAAACTGAACTTTTGCGACATATAGCCAATATGGTGTTTTATTTTTTCAGAATCCTTCCGGATATCATACCCTAAAACGGTTCCACTTCCAGACGTCGGATCCATCAGGCCACATAGCATTCGAATCGTAGTTGATTTGCCAGAACCATTTGGTCCTAAAAATCCGTAGATCGACCCCTTCGGAATACTCATTGAAATATTATCAACAGCCACCAAATTCCCGAATTTTTTTGTTAAGTTTTCACATGTAATGGCCATTATCATTTTCCCGTCTCCTTGTTAAGGAAGCGTATATCGGCCGGCATGCCTGGTTTTAGTTGCTCATATCCTTCTGTCGGCTCGACAATGACTTCAAACACCATTTTTGTTCGTTCCTCTGGTGTTTGCACATTTTTAGGAGTAAATTCGGCAGAGCTTGAAATATATGTAATTTTCCCGCTAAAAGCTTTATCCGGGTATGCATCGACGAAAATTTCAGTTTTGCCGTTAAGCTCTACTTCATTCAATCTCGTTTCAGGAACATAAACCTTAACTTTAAGTTTATTTTGATCCAGCAATGTGTACATTTGAAAATTAGCCGTGACAACTTCACCTACTGAAATATTTCTTCTTAAGACGACACCATCGATTGGTGCCGTAACGTTTGTTTTATCAAGCTGAATTTGAATTTGCTCTTGTTTTGCTTCCGCTTGGTCGAGTTGGCTGGCCAATTTTAAAATTGTATGGTTTGTCGCCCCTTCCTGTTGAAGACTAAGCTGGGCCTGTTGTAGTTTACTATTAGCTTGCAGTTCTTTAATTTGGTTTTCGTATGTGCTTTGATCTTTTTTAGCCATATCATATAAAGATTCTACTTCCTTAAGCTTTGCTTTAAGTTGATTTACAGATGATGCAGCCTTATTTACCTGTTCTTCCTGCACTTTTAGTTCGTTTTCGGAAGCCGCTCCATTTTTATATAATTTTTCAATTTTTATCAATTGGTCTTTATAAAATAATTCTGTTTCTTCTGCGGATTTAAGCTGTGCTTTTATTTGATCGATATTTGCTTTTCTTTGAATTAACAAATCATTTAATTTTGATAACTGTATATTTACGCTATCAATCTTCACATCATTTTGCTCAAGCAGCGATAATGTTTTTTTAATTTCTTGATTACGAGTACCCGCTTTTACCTCATCAAGAGCCGCTTTTGCCGCTTGAACACCCGCTTTAGCTTCCTTCATTTGCGCTCTTATTAGGCGGTTATCAATTTGAACCAATGATTGTCCTTTTGTTACTGTATCACCCTCATCCGCTAAAAAGGCTTGTACAGGTCCTGTTACTTCAGCTAAAATCGGGATTTCTTCTCCCTCAATTGTACCGGAATACAGCTGTTCCTCATTAGCTGAACAAGCCGTTATTAAAAAAAATAAAGCTATGATTACAATAATCGAAGGTATTTTTCTCATTTGTGCAATGCTCCTTTCAAAAAAAATGCTACCTACCCATATCAGTAGTGTAGCACTTCGTTTTAAAAGGAAACATGATTTTTTTTACATATATAATCCAGCTAAAAAAATTCCGAGCGTTTCTTCATAAATTTCATTAAATTGGGAGAGTGGAAGCGGGTTTACACCGGACCCGAGTTCAACCGTAAAACCTGGCCGACGCCAATCTTGAATAAACCAATCTTTATATCCAGCATAACTGTCAACGGTTCGCACTGGTGTATATCCACTTACTCTGGCAAATTCATTGACAATAGTCTCAGCTTCAGGAGGTTCCAGGTTTTCAAAGCCCCAATAAATAACTTCCCCTTGGGTATGGAAAGCTAATACACGGTTAAAGTTCTTTCTTCGTGTTAATTCTGCCATGGCAATTGATTCCGGCTCTGATAATGGTTTTTCTCCTGGAAAATCCCTTGGTGCAGGCGCTTGCTCCCGTCTTTCTTTTTCAATCTCCCATTTGGCCGGAAATTGATCATTTAAATCGACACCACGAATATTGGCTTTCCATCCGGAAAAGTTACGGCTACCTCTGTTTATCTCTACAACCCTGCTTCTCCAAGGCTCCTCACTTGGTGGACCATTTAACACTAAATTTACACCATCCGGATTCACCATCGGTACAATGGAAAGGGAAACCTGTTGATAATACGGCAACATATATAAACCGCGGATTGGCGTTTGATTTGTCAAGGCTAATAAGTAATCATTTAAAAACGTCATGACTACAGGAGTTGTAATCCATTCATTCGCATGAAAAGAAGCATTATAATGAACCTTTTTATTTCCTCCGCCGATGTTGACTTCAGGAATAGCCCGGTTAAGTACTGTACGACCAATGGATGGGATGGTGATAAAAGGATAAATGCTCTTCAAGCGAACTAGATTTTCCATCATTAAATCATAACTGTAATTTTGCCGCCCTTCGACAACCCGCCAAATAATTCGTAATGGCACTCTTACCGTTTGACCAATCCGAAGTGCCCCGGGGTTTATATTCGGATTGACTAAAAGTAGGCTTTCTAATGATAAATTTCGTCTTTGGGCAATCGCCCATAATGTATCTCCAGCTCTTATTTGATAATTTGTAACGACAAATCCGGGAATTTTTATCGTTTGACCAATGTGAAGTTGATTAGCAGGAATTTCACGGTTGGAATCAAGAATAAGTTGGAGAGGTAGCTGGAACAATTGACTGTATTTCCAATAGGAGTCACCTTGTCTTACAACTATGTCCATCAAAAACACACCCTCTCATTTTTAAATAATCATTCAATATACATTTCTATGAGTGTTTCTAAGACAATATTCGAAAACTATCTTTTAATGGTTTTAAAAAAAATTTACTGGACATAATAAGAAGGCAAGTGTATTTTTGCACTTTTTATTTCTTACAATTTAGGAGGCAACAAAAAAATGGAACATGGTAAAGTAAAATGGTTTAACAGTGAGAAAGGCTTCGGATTTATAGAACGTGAAGGTGGCGAGGATGTATTCGTTCACTTTTCTGCTATACAGGGAGAAGGCTTTAAAACATTGGATGAAGGTCAAGAAGTAACCTTCGAAATTGAAAATGGACAGCGCGGTCCGCAAGCAACAAATGTTCAAAAAGTCTAAGATAAATGGCTGTCTTTTGGGACAGCTTTTTTTTATGAAAGAATAGGACTTTTTATTTTACATTAAAAATTATTTAATTTAAAATACTAATTAATAACAATTATAAATTACTAAAAGGAGGAATTTGAATATGTATGATATTATTGTTGTCGGAGCAGGACCTGCTGGAGGTAGTGCAGCATTATTTGCAGCAAAATCAGGCAAAAAAACATTAATTATTGATAATGACAAAAGTATTACTAAACGTGCTTGGATGGAAAACCACTATGGTGTAAAGGAAATTTCAGGACCAGATCTTGTGGAGGTTGGAAAACAACAGGCAGCTAAATTTGGTGCTGAAATTATCACTGATACAGTTGTAAACATTGTGAAATCTGATTCTGGTGTAACTGTAGAAACAGAAAATCAAAAATATGAAGGTATACATGTAATCTTAGCAACCGGTATGCTTGTAGATGTTGCTGAAAAATCCGGCATCAAGACTGTTCCCGGTACAGAGCCACGTGTTAAATCTATAATTGAAGTCGATGCACAAGGTAAAACAAATGTGGACGGTGTTTGGGCTGCTGGTACGGTTGCGGGCGTGAGCATGCACACAATCATCACTGCTGGTGACGGTGCTAAAGTTGCCATCAACATTATTAGTAAATTGAACGGTGAGCGCTACGTTGACCACGATATTCTTAAATAGAAAAGCGGAAGTGCCCGTTTAGAGAAGTTTACGAGTCGCTGGGCGCTGAAGCTAGACATCTAGAAATAAAAAAGACGGGGCTCCCGTCTTTTTTATTTAAACTTTTTCCAATCTAGGTTACTTTCATTAAAAAGATCTTCAAACGACTTATTTTTTTCGCGTTGTTTCCGCTCTAGCCGTTTTTGCTCTTCCTCTAATTCTTGCTGTTTCTTTGCTTCCATTTTTAATTCTGATTGTTTTTCTTTTAACTTCGCAAATACATTTTGATCTAAATGATCAAGTATACTAATCTTATCTTGTTGTTCATTTTTTTGATTTTTTTGCTTTTGATTTTGCACTTTCTTTTTTGCCATGATTATCACCTCTAGGACAAATTATATCATGGCTTAAGCAGATTATTCTACATTCTCAATGATTGTAGCTACACCTTGGCCGCCGCCGATGCATAATGTTGCTAAGCCGTAACGGTCGCCGCGGCGCTTTAATTCATGAATTAAACTTACTAGAATTCGTGCACCGCTTGCTCCGATTGGGTGTCCAAGAGCAATTGCTCCACCATTTACATTTAAGATATCTTTGTTAAATTGAAGCTCACGGTCAACAGCAAGTGATTGTGCAGCAAACGCTTCATTAGCTTCAATTAAGTTAATGTCGCCTAATCCAAGACCTGTCTTCTCAAGCACTTTTTTAACAGCTTGTACTGGTCCAATTCCCATAATGCTTGGGTCTACACCAGCACTTGCATTACCGCGGATGACTACAAGCGGCTTAATACCAAGGCTTTCAGCTTTTTCACGGCACATTAATACAAATGCAGCTGCCCCGTCATTAATACCTGATGCGTTTCCAGCAGTAACTGATCCATCTTTTTTGAAAGCTGGACGAAGTTTCCCTAATTTTTCAGCTGTTGTACCAGCTTTTACATATTCGTCTGTGTCAAAAATAACAGGCTCACCTTTACGTTGTGGAATTTCAACTGGTACGATCTCGTCTTTAAATTTTCCTGCTTCAATCGCTGCTGCAGCTCTTTGTTGGCTTCTTGCAGAGAATTCATCTTGTTCTTCACGAGTGATTCCATATTTTTCACATAGGTTTTCAGCAGTCACACCCATATGGTAATCATTAAATGCACACCATAATCCGTCATTGATCATGCTGTCGACAACTTTTTGATCGCCCATGCGGTAGCCATCACGGGCATTCTTTAATAAATACGGTGCTTGACTCATATTTTCGAATCCACCAGCGACAACAATATCAGCGTCGCCAACCATAATTGCTTGTGTAGCTAAGTGAACAGCTTTTAATCCTGAGCCGCATACTTTGTTAATTGTCATTGCTGCTGTTTCTTGCGGTAATTCAGCAAAAATCGAAGCTTGTCTCGCTGGATTTTGTCCTAAGCCCGCTTGCAGAACATTTCCCATAATGACCTCATCGACTTGATCAGCTTGTACATCTGCACGCTTTAACGCCTCTTTAATTACGATTGCTCCAAGCTTAGGAGCAGAAATATCCTTCAAGCTTCCCGCAAAACTGCCAATTCCTGTTCTTACTGCACTTACAATTACAACGTCTTTTAATGTCAACCTAATTTCCCCCTTGTCCTTAGTACATCTTATGTATGTACATCTCATCTATATTTTCGCAATCAGGGGGATATTCTCCTTTTTTTTAAAAAGAATTTCTTTCGCAAAATTCCAACAATTATCGTCACTTTTTTTACGCCCTATGTCCACCTACAAGCTTATTACGATGGCGTGATGTTCCCGCTTTTGTATAAGAAACTGCACGCAAAATCGCATTCGGACCATGCTTTTTACGGATGGCATCCATCACATATCCTAGTTCTCGTTCCTTCACTTTGTTTTCTTCAAATAAACTAAGCTGAAGCTGTTCATCATCACAAACATTGGATAATGTTATCGAAATTTGACGTACTGTGCTGTTATTGAAATTTTCGTCGAATAATTGTACGCACGTTCGGTAAATATCCATTGTAATATTCGTTGGTTCAGGTATCGTTCTTGAGCGCTGGAAACCACCGCCGCCTTCATCCTTGCTATTCCCTATACTTAAGCTGATGGTCTTGCCGCATTTTTTGGCATTTCGAGCTCGTCTTGCCACCTCTTCACACATCTCTAATATCACATGCTTTACTTCTTTTGGATCTTCATAGTCCCGCATTAATATTTGACCCTTACCAAAGCTGAGCTGCCCCTGAATAACGGGTGCTCCTAGTTCCGAAAAATCAATGCCATGGGCATGATAATACAGCTGATTTCCCATAATCCCAAACTTTTTTTCAAGCAAGGCCAGAGGATAATTGGCAAGCTGCCCTACAGTCATAATCCCCATTCGATTTAATGTACGCTCTAAGCGGGAGCCGATTCCCCACATTTTACTTAAGGGACTAATATTCCAAAGCTTTGTTTTCACATCCTCATATGTCCATTTTGCAATTCCGGACTTTTTCGCTTCAAGATCTAAACAAAGCTTCGAAAGCAGCATGTTTGGACCAATGCCGATTGCACACGGCAAATTAAATTGTTGTTTAATTGCTTCTCTTATCTTTTCGGCTGTTTCCTGCGTACTTCCCCATAATCGTTCTGTCCCATCTATTTTCAAAAAGCTTTCATCAATGCTGTACATATGGATGCATTCCTTTGGCACAAACTGATTAAAAAGTTTCGTAATCTCAGTTGATGTTTTTAAAAACGTTCCCATCTTGGTATTTACAATTTTTATACGAGGATCATTGGGAATTTCAAACAAGCGGTTCCCTGTTTTAATTCCAAACTCAGATTTCATTTTGGGAGAGGAAGCAAGGACAATGCTTCCTTCCCGGTCCGTATCTCCAATTACCGCTAAATAACATGTTACTGGATCTAATCCAAGCTGCACGGCAGCACAGCTTGCAAAAAAGCTTTTCATATCTATACACAAAATTTCATGGTGCGGAACTGTTGAATAAGAAATCATGCGCATCCCTCCACATAATAAAGAACCTATGTTCTGTTTTATATTATAAAGAATGTATGTTCTTATTTCAACTAAAAAATACCCACTAACCTTTAAACATGGATTAGTGGGTGTTCATAACTTAGGCACTCGCACTTTTTGCGATTGTTTCATTCATTTTATTTTCTATTTCAATTCCCATTTCCGCTGAGCGGGCTGCGGCGCGTTCGATACATTGGATCATCGCTTCTTGATATTTATATTGCTCTAGTACCTTTAAACCGGCTTCTGTTGTTCCCCCTGCACTCATTATTTCTTTTCTAAGTGTTGATGGATGCTTCGGAGATGATTTTAACATTTCAGCTGCGCCAATAATCGTTTGTAGAATCAGCTCTTTGCTCACATCTTTTGCTAAACCTAAATCTACAGCAGCATTTTCCATTGCTTCAACTAGATAATACACATAAGCCGGTCCGCTTCCTGAAAGACCTGTTACCGCATGAAGATCCTCTTCATTAACCTTTGACACCGTTCCAATTGTTAAAAACAAAGTTTCTGCAATCGTTTCATGCAAATCATCAGCATAGGTACCCTTAGATATTGCTGTGGCTGAATAACCAATGGTCGCTGAAGTGTTTGGCATTGCCCGAATGATTGCGATATTCAACCCTAATAATTCTTCCATGCTTTTTGTTGAGACACCAGCAATCACTGAAATTAACATTTGTTTTTCGGAAACGAAAGGCTTAATTCCTTCCAGCGCTGTCGTTACATCCTTTGGCTTCATCGCCAAAATAATCACGCCGGCATTTTTAATCGCTTCCCCTTGATCATGTGTTACGACCACTCCGTATTGCTCTTTGAAATAATCTAATCTTTCTTTATTTGAACGGTTTGTTACGATCAGTTGCTCCTTTTCAAATAGTTCGCTGTTTAACATCCCAGACACCATTGCCTCTGCCATTGAACCTGCACCAATAAAGGCGTAAGTTAATTTTTTATTCATTTATGTTCCCTCCCGTAAAAATTCAATTAAAAAAGACCTTTCTATCCTTTTATAAAAAGGACGGAAAGGTCTTAAATCCGCGGTACCACCTTCATTGACAATAAGAAAAATACGTTTATATCTGCTACACTTTTCTTATTATCCTCTCAATGCTCGTATCGTGAGCAAGACGATTAGGTTTCCCTAATGGCTCAAGGGTAGGTTCAAATTGCATCCTGCTGTGAAGTCTCTCAGCCTTTGAACTTCACTCTCTTTTGCGATTACATACTCTACTGATCCCTGTCAACGCCAGTTCCATTTTTTTATACTTTTTAAAATATTATGCATGTTATAAATACTTATGTCAAGAGCTGTGTTCTGTTTAATTTTTCCACTATTATGATAATATAGTTACAGAACAAGATGTTATGCGGAGGGAATATGGAGAAAAAACTATTAAACAAAAACATTGTCATTACTGGTGCATCTTCCGGTATTGGAGAAAAAGTAGCGATCTTGTCAGCGGAACTTGGAGCTCGGCCAATACTTTTAGCAAGATCTACTGAAAAATTAAAGGAAATCTGTGAAATAATTAAACAAAAAACAGAAAAGGAATGTATTTATTATACACTTGATGTCAGTGATTTTGAACAAGTAAAGGCCGTTTTTAATAAGATATATGAAGAAGTTGGTCAAATCGACATCCTATTGAATAACGCCGGTTTTGGAATATTTGAATCATTACAGGAAGCAAATATCGATGAAATTAGGCGAATGTTCGAAGTGAATGTATTAGGCTTAATTGCCTGTACAAAGGAAGTCATCCCTTCTATGCTCGACAACAATAGTGGTCATATTATCAATATTGCCTCCCAAGCAGGGAAAGTTGGAAGCGCGAAATCAAGTGGGTATTCAGCAACCAAGCATGCGGTCTTAGGGTTTACCAACAGTCTCAGATTAGAGCTGTTTCAAACTAATATTATTATTTCAGCAGTAAATCCCGGACCGATCGAAACTAACTTTTTCAGCATAGCTGACAAATCGGGAAATTATCTTAAAAATGCAAAAAAATTTATGCTGAAATCCGATTTTGTAGCAGAACAAATTGTCAAATTAATGATTCATCCGAAACGGGAACTAAACCTTCCTAAATGGATGAACACTGCCAGTATTTTTTATCATATTTTTCCTGGCTTTCTTGATAAACTGCTTGGCAAGACATTTAATATGAAATAATATTCCGCCATAAGTGCGGTTTTTTTATTAACTTCGCAGATATGTGAATTTTACAGATATATTTTTAATACAGATAAGTATAGACAAAAACATTTTTACTACACTGATAATATAATGGTATTAGAGGTAGTTTTTCGAGCAAGCTCGAAAAACTCTGGGCGCAAACACGCCAAGGCGCACTTGATATTTTACTTCTTAGAGCAGGGGGAGAGATATGTGAGATTAAATGATAAGGTGGCCATTGTAACCGGTGGGGCAAATGGCATTGGCAGAAAAACCGTCCATCGCTTTGCAGCTGAAGGAGCCAAGGTTGTCATTGCAGATTTTAATGAAGAAGAAGGGCAGAAGGTTGTACAGGAGGTTCTTGATCAAAGTGGGACCGCCCTATATGTTAAGGTTGATGTTGCCAACCATGAAAGCACACAAAACATGGTTCAAACAACTTTAAATCGCTTCGGGAAAATTGATATCCTTATAAATAATGCTGGGATTACAAGTGATGGCCTTTTAACGAAGCTTACTGAGGAATCATGGCAAAAGGTTATTAATGTAAATTTAACAGGAGTATTCAACTGTACAAAGGCAGTTATACCATCTATGCTTGAAAACGGCTCAGGAAGGATTATTAATACATCCTCTGTTTCCGGCGTGTACGGGAATTTTGGTCAAACCAATTATGCTGCCGCTAAAGCTGGTGTGCTTGGGATGACAAGAACATGGGCAAAAGAATTAGGTGGAAAAGGGATTACTGTAAACGCTGTTGCTCCAGGATTTTGCGATACAAGTATGACGCAACAAGTCCCGGAAAAAGTAATCCAAAAAATCATTCAACAAATACCACTAAAACGGCTCGGAAAACCGGAGGATATCGCTAACGCTTATTTATACCTAGCCTCAGATGAAGCCTCCTACGTAAATGGTACCGTTCTTCATGTTGATGGAGGAATTGTCATGTAGGAAAAAATCGCCCCAAATTTATTTTTGGGGCGATTTTTTGTTCTTATAGATATGGGTTTTCGTGTCTTGCTTTTAGGCGATTCCAGCGACGATCAATTTCGCGCTCGAATTCTTTATACATGTCAGCATTTTCTGGTTTTAATAAATGCTTTGTTTTACCCATGTATTTTAACCATTCAGAAAGTTCAACTGTTTTACCTTTATCCTCTGGATTGTAAGTGATCGTAGTTTCACCACGTTCCATCTCATAAAGAGGGAAGAAGTTACAGTTAACGGCTGCTTCCATAATTGTACCGCCATAACGGTCTTCTGATTTCCAGTTTAATGGACAAGTAATTAAAATCTTACCGTAAGCCATTCCTTCGTTTTGTGCATACCATTGTGCTTTAGCTGCTTTTTTCACTAAGTCTTGAGGGAATGCCTCAGTACCAGTGAAGATATAAGGAATGTTTGTTGCTGCCATAATTTGAGCAGTATCCTTATGGTGGAACGCTTTACCTTGTTGTGTTTTACCAACGTTTGTTGTACTTGTCATGTGACCGAATGGTGTTGAGTATGACATCTGAGAACCAGTGTTCATGTAACCTTCGTTATCATATTCTAGAATAATAAGCTTATGATTACGGTTAGCAGTACCAATCGCTGAACCCATACCGATATCCATACCGCCGTCACCAGTAATCATAACAAATGTTACATCATCATCAAATTCAATTTCACCACGGCGTCTCATTTCATAGAATGCTTCTACTGTTCCTGATAATGTCGCAGGACCATTTTGGAACAGGTTGTGCATCATTGGCTGTTTGTGTGAAGTATACGGATAGCCTGTTGTTGTAACATAGCCACAGCCAGTTTGGAATAATGTAATAACGTCGCCTTCAATACCTTTGAAGAATAGTTCAAGTCCTGGGAAGATACCGCAACCTGGGCATGCTCCATGACCTGATCCTAGACGCTTAGGCTTAGTTGTCAATTGACGTAATGGCGGAATTTTTACTTTTAATTTATTTGTTTCAGGATCTGGTGTAACTTCGATTAAACCAGTTTTGAAATCATCACCATGCATTGGTTTGATCGCAGGTTTCATCTTATTTTCTGGCTTTCCCGGGTTAACACCAAAATAGTCAAATGGCTTTTCAGCATAGCCTTTTTCCATAGCATCGATTGCTAATTCATACATTTGGATTGCTTCATCTGTAAAGAAGTCTTTACCACCAATACCATATACACGGCTTAGTACAATTGTTTTATTTTCTTTATCATCTTGAAGTGCAGACTTAATTTCATGAGTCATGTTCGCACCATTACCACCATATGAATCAGCGCGTTCACCAACTAGTAACGCCTTCACATTTTTAAGTGCTTTGCGAAGTTCGTCAGCTGGGAATGGACGAATAATATTCGGGCTAACAACACCAGCTTTGATACCTTTAGCACGTAGTCTGTCAACTGCGTCTTTTGCAGTTTCTGCTGCTGAGTTGATAAGGAATAATGCTACTTCTGCATCTTCCATTTTATACGTATTTAATACTTCATATTTACGTCCAGAAAGTGCTGCATATTCTTCAGCCACTTGCTTGTAAACATCATAGGCTCTGTATAAAGCTTCAGACTGCTGATAATTATTGTTCATTAAATCATGGCCGTCCATATGAGCACCAATTGTAACCGGGTTACGTGGGTCAACGACAACAGGATATTCTGTTGGACGCTCACCAACGAATTGTTGAACTACTTTACGATCCGCAAAATAGTCCACTTTACGTTTTTGGTGTGATGTAAAGAAGCCATCATAAGCAACAATAACGGGTAGACGTACATCTGAGTGTTCAGCAATTTTAAGCGCCATGATATTCATATCATAAACTGCTTGTGGTGTAGGAGCTGTTAAAATAACCCAGCCAATATTCAAACCAAAGTATAAGTCTGAATGGTCACCACGGATATCTAATGGACCACTAATTGCACGAGTTACTAGATTCATAACCATTGGAAAACGTGTACCTGATTGAACTGGAAGCTGCTCAAGCATGTACATAAATCCGTTCGCACTAGTCGCGTTAAATACACGGGCACCGGCAACAGCAGCACCGTAACAAATACCAGCTGAACCATGTTCACCATCAGCAGCGATTAATTTAATGTCATGTTCACCGCGCGCCTTCATTTGGTCCAAGAATTGTGCAACCTCTGTTGATGGTGTTATTGGGAAGTAACCCATTAAATGATAATTTATTTGTGCTGCAGCCATCGCAGCCATTTCATTACCAGATTCAAATGTTGTGATTTGTTCGCACTTTTTATTATTTGCATTTTGCAATTCTTTTTCGATCATTGCCATCTTACATCACCCCTTCTAGTACTCTAGGAAAACGTTGCGCTACACGATGATCATCGGCATAGCCAAGTGCTTCACGCATATCAAGTAATGCTTCAGTAGGACAAGCCTCAACACATTTTAGGCAGCCTTTACAATATTGATAATCGATCCCTTTTAAGAACATTTGCTTACGACCACGCTTGTCCTCCTCTTCTTCCCAAACGAAGCAGAAATCAGGACAAACTGTATCACATTGTGCACAGTTAATACATTTTTCCATTTTGAATTCTGGTAAGAATCCTTGACGTGAACCACTTAAATCTTTGAAAATACTATTTGCTTGTGCTGTGATAATACCACCGATTAATTGTGTTTCATACCCCAACATTGGTTCCGGCATTTTATATGCTTTACCTTCAGCACCTTCTGGAACCTTATACTCTTTAAATTGAACACTCTCATATCCACGTTCAAATGTACGGATATTGGGCTCAACTAGATGCGGATATTTCTTTTCAAAAGTTCTACGAATAACGGCTTTCATAGCCTCAGGGTCTAAGAAATCACAAATACGGAATAATGCACCTAACATCGCCGTGTTTACTTTCGTCTTTTCTTCAACGGCTATTCCTAACCCATCTACAATAGCAAGCGTTCCATATTCAAGTTTTAAATCTTTTTTTACATCATCAAAATCACGAGTTGAGTTTACAAGCACAATACCATCCGCATGTAATCCGCTAACTACGTCGATTGTTTTATATAAAGCCTCATGGAACACACCAACAACATGCGGCTGCATGATCGGACTGTGGTCACGAATTTCTGTATCCGCATCGCAATAACGGATGAAGCTTTTTACTGGTGATCCTTTTTTCTCTGAACCATAGGATGAAAAGTTTGATCCATTTAATCCTAATCCAAGGACGCCAGCCTCTGCTAACATTTTTCCAGCTAGGTTTGCACCTAGTCCTCCAATAGATTCTAGTCGTATTTCAAAGAAGCCTAATTCATTCTTCTTAGGTAAAATTGACATTACTATTTCCCCCCTCAGGAAAAATCACTAAAATGATTACTAGATTGATTATATATTTTATTATACATGATTTCCGTGATTAATGTTACACCTTTTTCGAAAAAATGTATGATACACTAATATCATATTCCAAAAATAGCTTAATATGACAGTGTTTTTTGTTATTATTTACATATGTTACAGTGTTTGTTTTGTATTATAACAGAATTAAATAGTTGTTTAAAAATGGTACCTTTTAACAATTAAATTCCGAATTTAATTTTATTACAATAGTAATCGCGCGGATGAACCGCTTACAAAACAATTGGTGATGGCTGGAAAGTGAATCACATTTATTTTTTTACGATTATTTTAATCTGTTTCATTGGTGTGTTAATAATATAGAAAATATTCAATCTTTTGCTGTGCAAAAAAAAAGAGACAAGCTTATAGTTTAAAGCCAGCCTCTGTCATATTGTTTTGGTGCTTCAAGTGGAGCATTTAATTGTTTTGCTGCAACATAAGGCCAATATGGATTTCTTAAAAGTTCCCTTGCCAAAAAAACAAGATCTGCTCTACCACTTTTTAATATTTCTTCAGCATGAAGACTGGATGTAATTAAACCAACAGCACCTGTATAGATCCCTATATTGCTTTTTATTTTATCCGCAAATTGCACTTGATACCCCGGATACACGTCAATTTTTGCATCCGGTATTAAGCCACCGGAACTGCAATCTATTAAATCAACGCCCTGTTTTTTCATTTCCTTCGCATATTCGTAATAGTTTTCAACTGTTAAACCTTCGGGATGATAATCTGAAGCTGAAATTCGAACAAATAAAGGTCCATCCCAAACTTGTTTCACCGCTTCGATTACTTCCTTTAAGAGACGATAACGATTTTCCGGTGATGACCCATATTCATCGTTCCTTTTATTAGTTAACGGTGAAAGGAATTCATGAAGTAAATATCCGTGAGCCGCATGAATTTCGATTGCATCAAAGCCTGCCTGTTTCACACGGCGGGCGGCCGCTTGAAAGGCTGTAATCGTATCTTTAATATCTGCTTCAGTCATTTCCTTTGGTGTTTTTATTTTCTCATTAAAGGGAATAGCTGAAGGAGCCAAAATTTCACCATCCACAGTTGCTTTTCTGCCAGCATGCTGTAATTGGATTCCTACCTTTGCGCCATGTTCATGACAGCGGTCAACAATTGTTTTTAATCCTTCAATCTGTTCATCCTCCCAAATTCCGAGGTCATGCTTTGAAATTCTACCTTGCGCTGTAACTGCCGTTGCCTCAACGATGATTAGCCCCACTTGTCCAATAGCTCGACTAGTATAATGGGTGATGTGAAAGTTTTGCACCTTTCCATCTTCCATATGTGAGGAATACATACACATCGGTGACATGACAATTCTATTTTTGAACGTCGTATTTTTAATTGTAAATGAAGAAAAAAGTGCTGTAGTCATTATAGAAATTCCCCTTCCGTCTGTTTTCTATTAACTTGAAGCTTATAAAAATCATGAGCAATACTAACATTTGAAAATACTTCCTGGGCCTCTTCTAATAAGGCATCTATGTCATTTCCTTGGTACCGGGAACTAATATGAGTTAAAACGAGCGCTTTGGCCTTTGCTTCCTTGGCAACCCGAGCTGCGCCGATCGTCGTTGAATGGAAATAATCATAAGCAATCGCTTCATCCTCTTTCCCAAAGGTAGCTTCATGCACAAGCAAATCCACATCATCTGCAAGCTCTATCGCTTTTTGATTGAAGCGTGTATCCCCTAAAATCGCAAGCTTTCTACCAGGTTTATCCGGACCAACGAAATCCACACCATTGATTTTCGTTCCATCTTCTAATAATATTTCCCCGCCAGCTTTTATCTTTTGATAAATTGGACCAGGTGAAATTCCCAGCTTTTTCAGTTTATCTACTTCGAGTGCTCCTTTTAGATCCTTTTCAACAATACGATAGCCGTAGCTTGTGATTCCGTGTTCCAGCTTTCCTGCTGTAACGATGAATTGATGATCCTCAAAAATAACCCCATCTTCAATCTCAACAATTTCAATTGGATATTTTAAATGGGTAGCACTTATGCGTAGAGATACTTCCACATATTCCTTAATTCCCCTTGGCCCATAAATCGTTAATAAGGATGTCCCATCTTGAAATGATCGACTGCCTAACAGACCAGGTAGACCAAAAACATGATCACCATGTAAATGGGTAATAAATATTTTTTCAATTTTACGTGGTTTAATCGTTGTATGTAAAATTTGGTGCTGGGTTGCTTCCCCACAATCGAACAGCCAGGTTGTTCCTCTTTCCTGCGCGAGGTCGAACGCGATCGCCGATACATTTCGTTCCTTCGCAGGGACACCCGCGCCCGTCCCCAAAAATGTTAACTCCAAATTCATCACTCCTCCTTTCTCCACTTATAATCTTGTAAAAAATCCTTTTGAAAGCTTGTTGTCGGGGTACTAGTTTGAGGTGGTTTTGTTAAACCTTTCACGATAATGTCATCCCCATACTTGTCCTTAAGCTTTTCCATTGTATTAATTAAAGGTTCGTCCTTCGCTTCTTCTTCAAATGTAAAAAGATTAAGTTGCTTTGTTGAATCATTCTTTTCTTCGAGGTCCTGTGCCGTAATCCCCAGCAAGCGAATCGGTTCCTCCGACCAATGCTTTTTAAATAAATACCATGCAGCATTAAAAATATCTTCTTTTGCATGAATCGCATATTTTAGCTTACGACTTCTTGTCACTGTTTCACGGTTATAATAGCGAATTGTAATTTGGATATTCCAGGAAACAACATGATGTCGTTGCATTCTTCGCTCAACAGATCCGGCTAAACGGTTTAAAACCCCTTTGATCTCTTCTTCATCCGTCGTATCAGCCTTTAACGTTGTTGAATTCCCAATACTCTTAAACTCAGAAACCGCATCAGGATCAACCGGGCGGAAGTCCTCTCCGTTCGCTCTTGCTTTTAAACGAATCCCATTAATCCCTAACAGCTGTTTTAATTGATAGTCATTCGCTTTAGCGAGTTCACCAATGGTCGTGATCCCAATTTTGTTCAACTTCTCAGCCGTTCGTCTGCCGATCCCATGCATATTTTCAACCTTTAACGGCCAAAGCTTGGATGGGACGTCTCGTTTTCGTAAAATCGTGATGCCAAGCGGCTTCTTCATATCTGAAGCCGTTTTGGCCAAAAATTTATTCGGTGCAATTCCAATACTGCAAGGCAACTGTAATTCAGTTAAAATTTCTGCTTGGATTTTTTTCGCTATTTCAATCGGCGAACCTAAGTTTATACACTCTGTAATATCCATATACCCTTCATCAATCGATACAGGTTGAATGAGGGAACTATATTTTGCAAGAATTTGAAACATCGAAATAGAAGCTTTTCGATATTTTTCAAAATCAGGCGGCAAAACAATAAGCTCCGGGCATAGCTTTTTTGCTTCCCAAAGCGGCATTGTTGTTTTAACACCTTTCGCCCTTGCTTCATAACTGCAAGTAACGATGATTCCGCGCCGTTCCTCAGGATTACCAGCCACTGCCAGCGGCTTTCCTTTTAACGAGGGATTATAAGCCATTTCAACCGATGCATAAAAGCTGTTCATATCGACATGAAGAATGACCCGGCCTTTTTTGGGATAAAAGTTATCCATTTGCTACTTCTTTAATAATGGACACTACAAGTTCAGCTGTCTTCACTAATTCACCAATTCTCATTTTTTCATTTGTCGTATGAATATCTTCATAGCCAACAGCAAGATTTACGGTAGGAATCCCATGTCCTACAAAGACATTGGCATCACTGCCCCCTCCTGAATGTTCAAGCTTTGGTGTGCGGCCAATATTTGTAATCGCTTTTTTGGCTAATTCAACAACATGGTCACCGTCACCGTATTTAAATCCAGGATACATGACTTCAACGTCGACAATTGCTTCCCCACCCATTTCCTTTGCCGTTGTTTCAAATGCTTCTTTCATTTTGGCAACCTGAGCATGCATTTTTTCATCGATTAAGGAACGTGCTTCTGCTAATATTTCAACATAATCGCAGACGATATTCGTTTGGCTTCCACCCTCAAATCTGCCAATATTAGCAGTAGTCTCTTCATCGATTCTCCCTAAAGGCATTTTAGATATTGCTTTAGCAGCAATCGTGATCGCTGAAACTCCTCTTTCCGGGGCAACACCAGCATGTGCTGTTTTCCCTTTAATAACGGTTTTAATTTTCGCCTGTGTTGGTGCAGCAACAACGATATTGCCAACGTCCCCATCGCTGTCCAATGCATAGCCAAATTTAGCAGTCATTAAAGCGGGATCCAGTGCTTTCGCTCCTACAAGCCCTGATTCTTCACCAACGGTAATGACAAATTCAATTGTTCCATGTTCAATATTTTGTTCTTTTAATACTTTGATTGCTTCAAGCATCGCCGCTAAACCGGCCTTATCATCCGCACCTAAAATGGTCGTCCCATCCGTTACAATACGGTCGCCTTTAATGGAAGGTTTTACACCCTTTCCAGGGACAACAGTATCCATATGGGAAGTAAAATAAATGGTATCAACGTTTTTTGTACCTTGAAGGGTGCATACTAAGTTGCCTGCTCCATGCCCTGTCTGTGCCGTAGTATCTTTTTCAACGACATTTAACCCAAGCTCTTGAAATTTCTTTGTTAATACTTTTGCGATTTCCGCTTCATATTTTGTTTCAGAATCTACTTGAACAAGCTCCATAAATTCTTGGACAATACGGTCTTTATTTATCATGATGAGGTTCCTCCTACTATTAACATTTACCTTATAATTATATAACTATTGAGCGGGATTACCAAATTACCAAATCGAGTAGGAGGGGGTGACTAGCCCCCGACCTCTCACACCACCGTACGTACCGTTCGGTATACGGCGGTTCATTTAGGTGTGACGTAAGTAGTTATATCTATCTAATAGACTTTTTAGCTTTTGATTTCGCCAAAATTCTATGTTAAGCGTTGTGTGTAAGATAGGACTATTGGAGATGCGCCAATATTTCTTACGCGAATTTCCCCACTCATAGGCTTTTTCCTTCGGTACACCAAGGGATATAAGCCTTTTAGTTTTGGTTTTAGGCAATTTCCATTGTTTCCAAAGGCACATGCGTAGTCTTCTTCTAAGTATTTCATCAAGTTGCTTAAAGGGAGTTGGCGTATCCGCCAGCGCAAAATATCCACACCATCCAACAAGGTATTCATTGATCTTTTCAATACGTTTCTCCATGGATATGGCTTTTGATCGTGATGTTAATTCCTTGATTTTGCGTTTCGCCCTCTTTATGCTTTCTTTTGCGATACGAATCTTTGGGGAATGGTGGAAAGTAAAGCTGAATCCAAGAAACTTTCGTTTCCATGGACGGTCTACTGCACTTTTGTCCTCATTAACTTTCAGCTTGAGTTTCTTTTCAATGAAAGTTGTGATGGATTTCTTTACACGGAGACCCGATTTCTTTGTTTTGACATAGATATTACAGTCATCTGCGTACCTCACAAATTTGTGTCCTCGCCTCTCTAATTCCTTATCGAGTTCATCTAACATGATATTAGATAATAGCGGACTTAATGGTCCTCCCTGCGGAACACCTTCTTCACTAATAACTTCCACACCGTTTATCATGATTCCCGATTCCAAGTACTTTCTGATTAATTTTAGAGTCGTTTTATCCTTAATTCTTTTCGCTAGAAGACCCATAAGCATATCGTGATTTACTTTATCGAAGAACTTTTCTAAATCCATATCTATCACCCAGCTATACCCTTTCTCCATGTATGACCTCGCTTTTCGAACTGCGTCATGTGCCCTTCTTCTTGGTCTGAATCCATAACTGAGTTCAGAGAAGGTAGGGTCAAATATGGGAGTTAAGACTTGGGCAATCGCTTGTTGGATGAGGCGGTCGGTCACGGTAGGAATACCTAACAATCTTACGCCACCATTCGGTTTCGGGATTTCGACTCGTCTGACTGGCATAGGTTCATAGGTTCCATCTACTCCGTGTTTACCTTTATTCTTTTCAACTCGATGTAGAGCTGTTAGAAGATTGTCCCGTGACAGCAGTTTCTTCATCATATCGATACTTCTCCTCACGTGAATATACCTTCTATTGGTGCCACTATTTATTCCACCCTCTTAAAGTCCCCCACGGAATTCACCGTTTCCTCCTCTAAGTAAGTCCGTTAGATTGTCTGTATCATCATAAACAGTGAACGGCCTAGTGTATATTCTTCCTAAATGTTCAGTCCTTCCCCAAACAACATAGGCTGATTGGGTACTATGACCTCTGCTGACTTCTGACTGTTCAGCTATCTATCACTAGATAGGTTACCAAGTGTGCTCGGCTTTCCAGTCAGACCTCCCCAGGTAAGAGTGCAGTCTTTCCCTCCATCTATCTGCTTCATTTACTCTGTATCACCTTCGGCAGAAAGGACTTTGTTTTGTGATGCAAACTCATCCAATGATACCTAGCCTTATATAAAGTTCGTGTTCCTCAGACCGGAGGTTTGCCGCCCGCTTCCTTCAGATTCTGCGTTGCCACAGACACCCTTGCGTTAAGCTACTGTTACTTCTGCCTTCACAGTTCGGGACTTTCACCCTATAGACTGCACCCATGCTGGGCGCACATCATAACCACCCTTCCAAAG
>NZ_JARSMD010000053.1:0-1096 GCF_035811335.1 Schinkia azotoformans | reverse complement strand
GAAGTCAATGTTATTCAGGATGCCATCGGCTATAAGGATACAGCTCGTAAGCTCACTGTACACACACTCATTCATTATTTGACCTGTGCTGCTATGAATGAGTTCAAAAGTTATCGAGAGTGCGCAGACGTAGGTGACAAACATGGATTACCCAAAGTTGACCACTCTACTATTTCAAAGAAAGCCGGACATGTAGACTACAAGATCATGAAAGAATTATTCCATTTAGTCGTTTCTAAATGTAATCGAATAACACGCCGAGTATTAAAAATTTCCAAGGAACTTCTCTTGGTAGACTCTACTACCATTACAGTAGGGAAGTCACGTCTTCCTTGGGCTCTTTATCACGGAGAACGTGCAGGGATTAAACTGCATGTTAGTTATACTCCACTAACTGAAATGCCGCTTCAAGTCGTTGAAACGACTGGACTTATACATGATGGACCGATTGGTGAACAGTTAGTCGATTCTCGATTTATCATGGTAGAAGATCGAGCCTATTTTAAGATTAAACGAATCGATCAATTCACAGAAGACCAGCAAAAGTTCGTGATTCGAATAAAAGAAAATGTCGAGATTTTTAGACCTCATGCTTTGCAGTGCCTTGAACAAGCTGGATCCCCCATCACACGCGACATTACTTGTCAACTAGGTACCAAGCAATCCCGTTCTGAGAAACGACATCGGGTGGTATTTTTTAAGGATGATTATGGTAACGAGATGCGTGTAGTGACTAATTTAATGGACATAGCACCTGAAGTCATCGCAGACATGTACAAGGCAAGATGGGGAATCGAAACGTTTTTCCGATGGATCAAGCAGAACCTAAATGTTCCTGTTTTATTTGGCACGACTGAAAATGCTGTTTTTAATCAGCTGTTCGCCGCTTTGATTGCTTATGTTTTATTAAAGTGGCTTTATTCAAAGACAGCTGAAGGACGCATATTCAAAAAGTTATCATTTATCTCTTTTCTAAGACAACTGCAAAAAGATAACTTGCCAATTGACTGGCGTTCTGAAATAGCTGTTATTTTTAAAAAATTATAAAGTTCTCCAAGGGATAAGTCTGTCTAATTTTGGATAATCAACACTCGTG
>NZ_JARSMD010000052.1:0-18163 GCF_035811335.1 Schinkia azotoformans | reverse complement strand
TAGAAAAGCGGAAGCGACCATTTAGCGAAGTTTACTATTCGCTGGGAGCTGTAGCTGGACATAGTGAATATGAATGCTGATTATCTAGTTTTGAAGGAACAACCTTCAATTTAATATGTTTGGTGACGATAGCGAAGAGGTCACACCCGTTCCCATTCCGAACACGGAAGTTAAGCTCTTCAGCGCCGATGGTAGTTGGGGGCTGTCCCCCTGTGAGAGTAGGACGTTGCCAAGCGAATAGAAGAGTAGCAGATATGCTACTCTTTTTGTTTAAAGATTAGACCGTGAGGTTATATAAGCGCCAAGTGCTTAGCACTTCGACATTTCTTATCCTTTATTACAATTTATTGACGCATATTATCCTTTATTAGCAAAAATTCCTTTAAGAATAACAAGAATTCCTCTAGCGTTTCTGGTAGCTCTTCAGGTAAAAAATTGGTACTATGCATTTCGATAACCTCCCAATAATAATAATTCTAGTTATAGAATGTCCAATCTTTAAAACTTTTATACTTTTAATTTGAAATTCTTCGACGTTTAATTTCTCTTAAAGTAAAGTACTTGTTAAGGTAATGATTATGGACCCCAGAATATATAATTTATTAGAAGAGGGTAATGAATACTTTGTAAATATTCAATGCAGCATTTAGGGGAGAATTATGAAAAAGTTAAAGCGAAATATCAAAAGGTTTTTTATATTTTTAGTTATTTTGGTAGGTTTTATTTACTTAAATAACACATCATTATTCACAAGAGATAGTAATAAAGAACCATTATTGCTGGCCCATCGGGGAATGGCACAGACCTTCCATATGGAAGGAATTACTGGCGAAACTTGTACAGCAGAAAGAATCTACGAACCTGAACATCCATTTTTAGAAAATACTATAGCTTCAATGGAAGCAGCTTTTGAGGCTGGAGCAGATATTGTAGAATTTGATGTTCAACTTACAAAAGATGGAGAGTTTGCTGTTTTTCATGATTGGGCACTAGAGTGCAGAACTGATGGCAAAGGAAAAATAAGGGACCATACGATGCAAGAACTAAAACAATTGGATATTGGTTATGGCTATACAGCAGATAATGGAGAAACTTATCCTTTCCGAGGCAAAGGAGCAGGGCTTATGCCTACACTTGATGAAGTGATGTCGCATTTTCCTGAGCAATCTTTTTTGATTCATATCAAAAGTAATGACCCGAATGAAGGGGTACATTTGTCCAATTATCTGACCAAGTTTCCAGATAGCAGGTTGAAAAATCTTTCTGTTTATGGTGGCGACAAGCCGATTGCTTCTTTGAAAGATAAACAGCCTGATATGCGTGTTATGTCAAAGGCTATGTTGAAAAGTTGTTTGCTTCCTTATATAGTAGTTGGTTGGACAGGATATGTACCGGCAGCGTGCGAAAACACTCAATTGCATATTCCAGAAAAGTATGCTCCATATATGTGGGGATTTCCAAACAAATTTCTAAATAGAATGGAGGAAGCTAATACAAGAGTAATCCTCGTTGCGGGTGATGGTAGTTGGTCAGAAGGATTTGATAAAAAACAAGACTTAGAACGCCTTCCTAAAAATTATACAGGAGGTATATGGACGAATCGTATTGACATTATAGCCCCAATTTTAAAAGAATAATTGACGGGCTTCAACAAATGGGGGCGTTGATCCAAGAAGGATTAACCGCCTTTTTTGTTGAAGCTATTAAGCTACCATGAAAATAACTTCTGGGATTCCGGAAAAAAGGCAATACCAAAGTAGACGCAGCTCATTCATTTTTTAAAAAAGGAGAGTGCCTGATTATTGAGGGTATGGGAAAATTGATATTTACTGAATTAAGAGGCTTCTGGTTCAGTTATTGTTCCTGTGTAACCAAGACTTTCAAGTCTTTTTAATGAATGACGTACGATTGCTTGTTGTCTTTGTTTATCAAAATAATCTTCTCCTAAGTCTACATACATTTCTTTGCAGGTTAATAGATAATAAGCAATACGTAACATGGCGTGAGCGACAACCATACCTGCTCGTTTTTTACCTTTTCTTGTTTTAGTCGATTTCCTTTTTCCTGCACTTTCATTATTACCGGGAACCAGACCTGTCCATGAGCACATGTGAGGTGCACTTAGAAATTGTTCTTCCAACTTCAGATAGGATTTGCTCTGCCATCTGAGTGGCGATACCCGGTATGGAGTCTATACGTTCAACATCTTCTTGATATTCACTCACTCTTTTTGCAACTTCTTGATCAAGCATTTCAATCGAAGGTTATTGTAAATACATAATTGTAAGTGGCGGTATAGGAAAAGAAGGTTTTGATGAAGCAAAAGTAATGAAAGAATACTTAGTAAACAAAGGCATTCCCTCGGAGAAAATTATAGAAGATAGTAATGGTTACAATTCATCCATGACTGTCCAAAATACTAGAGACATAATGACGAATTTAAATTTAGAATCTGTTATGGTGATTGCACAATACTTTCATATTACACGAACAAAATTAGTGTTTAATAAGCTTGGTTTTGAAAATGTATATTCAGCACATGCGGAAATCTTTGAGCTTAGAGATTTATATTCGATAATACGGGAATTTCCGGCATACTATAAATACCTTATTTTATAAATGTGTGTACTTTTAAGGCACTATTCTACACCATCACTAATTGTTTTTCATTCTGATGTATTGGTATCAATGTATTTGAGATCATTCACATGTATCGCTCCTTTCTGCATCTTAATAACACTATATTTCAACGTGGAATAATTTCATTCCTATCAGATATGGGGTGTAACATGTTAAAATTAAGAAAAGAGGAAATTTTCGAGAGGTGAGACCATGTATATTCCATCGCATTTTCAAATTGAAGATGTAAAAATTGCTTATGACGTAATAAAACAATATGGCTTTGCGACTCTGTTTTCTCAACACAACGGAGCACCATTCGCTACGCATTTACCTTTAAATTTGGATAAGGAAAAACAATACCTCTATGGACATTTTGCTCGTTCGAATCCACAATGGAAAGATATTAGTAATCAAATGGTTTTAGCAGTATTTCATGGTCCTCATTGCTATATCTCTCCCTCTTGGTATGAGACGGATAAAGCAGTACCTACATGGAACTATGTGACTGTTCATGTTTACGGGGAAGTTGAACTTATTGATGACGAGCGAGAGCTAATGGAGTCTCTACATGAATTGGTATTGAAATATGAAGCACCTGAAAGTACATACAAGTTAGAGAACGTAGATACTGACTTTATTGCTGGTATGAATAAAGGTGTTCAAGGATTTAAAGTAAAAATAAACAAGATAGAGGGCAAGGCAAAACTAAGTCAAAACCACCCAGAAGACCGACAAGAACTTGTTATCAATCAACTGAAACAGATTTCGTGTGAGGATGAACAAAAGATTGCCTCTCTAATGAAAGCAAACCTCAAAAAATAGCCTGTATGTTATTTAACTATAGGGTAGCGATTGCTAAACAGAAGCAGTTTAGTAAAGGAATGATTCACAGTTTAGTCGGCTGTGTGTGTTTAAATAAAAGTATTACAAGTTTGTTTTTTTCATATTTACTTAAATATATACTTATTTTGGGAAGTGTTTAATAGTGAATAATAGTTTAAAGTCAGATTGTAATAATTGCTTTGGGTTGTGTTGTGTAGCATTGCCTTATGGCAAATCAGCAGATTTCCCTTTCAACAAAGATGGTGGAGAACCCTGCCGAAATTTATGCTCAAACAATTTGTGTTCTATTCATGGCAAATTAAGAGAGACAGGTTTTCGTGGTTGTGTGTCTTATGAATGCTTTGGTGCGGGTCAACATGTTTCACAGTCTATTTATAATGGTAAAGACTGGCGTGAGGGTGGCGAACATGCCGAAGAAATGTTTGCTGTATTTCCTCTTGTTCAACAACTGCATGAAATGCTCTGGTATCTCCAACAATCTCTAACTCTAAAGGAAACTCACTCCTTACATAATACCCTGCAAAAAATTTATGAAGAAACAGTTGATCTAACCGTAAAAAGTCCAGAGGAGATTTTAAAAATAGATATTGTCGCACATCGAAGTAAGGTAAACGCTCTTTTAATGGATTCAAGCAAATTGTACAGAGGCGACAACAATAAAAAGGGTAAACTGATGAAGCAAAAATCAGACTATATAGGAGCAACTTTAAAGGGTTTAAACTTACAAGGCGAAAATTTTCGTGGGAAACTAATGATTGCCTCAAATTTAAGCCAGAGTGATTTGAGGAGAGCTGATTTTATTGGTTCAGACCTTAGAGATGCAGATTTAAGTGGTGCTAACTTGACAGAGGCTCTCTTTCTTACGCAGTCGCAAATCAATTCAGCGATTGGGGATGTTCATACTAAAATACCGAGTTATTTAGAAAAGCCAAGTCATTGGATTAAGAAAGGCAATTCTTAATCTTCTTGAACTACCATGTAAGAACGAGGTATTGAACTCGCTAAGAAAGAGGGGGAAATTTAAAGGGCGATTACAAAAACATTATAAAAACTATGCGGGGATGAACTATGCAATAAAGTTGTATAATGAGGAGAATATGACTGTAAATCAAATATGTGAAATCACAAATGTATCTAGAGTGTCATTATATAGAAAGCTATCGGAAGGAAAAAGTCTATTAGTTTAACAAAATGTTCAATGTGTTAAACAAATAAACATTCAAACCTAATAGCCAATCCCTTTACTATCAAGGGGTTGGCTATTTTTAGTGTACCCGACATGGGCTATATCTTGGTGGTGAAGATCGACTTGCATAATCCACTTTTATTTTTAATTAATAAAATATTGATTAAATAAAAATTATGTCACAAAACAGCTCTTTGAACTGTTATAAGGGTACAGTCGACTGATAAATAATAGGGAGGTGAGCCAATGGAGAAAATAGACATTGGGAAAAGATTTGTTAATGGCGGAGAAGATGAACTGGAAGAGATAATAAATCTCTATGGTGAAAAACTCCTTCACTATGCAACGGCGATTCTATGTGATTATCATGAAGCAGAAAATATTGTACAAGAAGTCTTTCTTTCAGCTTATCAAAATCGGGATATTTTTGATGGCAATAACCTATCCGCATGGTTGTACAAAATTACATATAATCGCTGTTTAAATCAACTAAAAAAGCGTAAGATCCTATATTTTCATGAAATTCGTAGTGAAGTAGTTTTACCAGAAAAAGATAAAGGTTTGAGTGATGAGACGCTTCGTGCGTTACAGAAGCTTAAACCTAAGGAACGTGCCTTGTTATATGGGAGGATTATGGATGGGCAGAGTTACGAGGAACTATCTCAGCTTACAGGGAGTTCCCCCGCTGCTTTACGGAAGCAATACCAGAGAGCTAAAGATAAATTGGTTAAATATCTAAACTTCGAATATTGTGGAAAGGAGTCTAAATATGAGCAAATTTGATATTGACGAGCAGAAAATCCGTGATATGCTTTCTCAAATCACTGTTGATTCAAGTAAACTTGCAGAACAGGTTAAAAGCCGATTGTATGAGGATCGTGCTGACATGCCTGCTAGACACCGAAAACGGTGGACAAGGTCAACAATTGCAGCTATTGTGATGTCATTCGTATTAGTTGCTAGTGCTACTGCGGCAGTTTTAGGGAATTTCGATTGGTTTATAGAGAGATTTAATCCCGATTTTGGCAAAATTGTGGAGCCAGTTGAAGTCTACAGTGAAGACCAAGGAATCAGAATGGAGGTGATTGGTGCCCAGAAATATAATAATATGGCGATAGTTTACTTGTCCCTTCAAGATATAACAGGTCAAAACCGGCTGACTGAACAGACTGACTTTAGAGATGGGTTTAGTGTGAAAATGAATCCGCAAACACAAGAGACAATCACGGGAGTTGATGAGTTTATATCAGGTAGTGTCATGTGGAAAGAAAAGATGCTTTATTTTGATGAGGATACCAATACCATTTATTATGAGTTTAATATTACGGCTGACCCAGACTCACCTTTGGCAGAACCGTTGAAACTTGGTAGCTTCCTTATTTATTTCAATGAAAAAGCTTACAATGACGAACCCATTTCCGTGTCCCTTACTGGAATTAAAGGTGCAGAAACTATACCTATTGCGAAAGTACAGTTTTGGGGAGGAAGTAAGATGCCAGATGATTTAAGTTCATATACAGAGGCACTTATGCCCGGTCATTTTGCTGACATGCCCCATGGTGAAAAAGATCAATGGGTTTCCAATATCGGTAATATAGACGGAAAACTGCATGTGCAGATAGGTGAAATCTTTAACAAAGAGTTTGGTACTAGTACTGCAGAGCTTTCTCTAAAAGATCCGGATGGTAATTCAATCTCCTACGATTATAGTTTTGTACTTCTCGGTGACGAGGAAAATGACTTACTTAATCATGAAAAAAACGATTATGCTGATGGAGTATACAGATACTGGGAATTCGTATTTCCTGTAAGCACTGAAGATCTTAGCGGATATACTCTTTGCTATACCGGTTCCGTTTTTACTGGTGTTGAGGGCAGCTGGAAGGTATCAGCAAATTTAAGCGATTCTAACCAAAATATACGTACTTGGACAAATGATATTTCAGTTGATGGTCATCTCTTTGAATATATAACTCTTAGTCCTTTAGGATTGCAAGTAATCGGAACCTATCAAGGAAAGGAATGCATGGTTGGTGATATGTCAATTAGGGTTGAAACTGTTGATGGAATTATTCCATTGGAAGGTGGCGGGGGAAGCCAAAAGCCTGATAAACATACTTTCAATTCAAGTTGGAATACGAAAGCACCTTTAGATATCACCAAAGTTAAAGCAATAATTGTAAATGGCACTCGAATACCGATTAAATAACAAGATGATAAAATAAAAATTTCAACACACTAGTTTAACAAAAGCTTCATTTTGATCCAGGAAAGGGTAAATGCTCTTTTTGTTGAATTGCTACTAAAGTGGCAGGCTAACTTAGGAAAAAGAGTATTATTATATAGGGGTCTTAAAAAGGGGGGGAAAATGAAGTTTAAAATGTTGTTCGGTATTTTTCTTATAATCCCAGGAAGATATATATGATATTGAAATTGAATTTGAAAGTAGAGATGGTTTGCTTACTGGGAATTTAGGAAATATGGAAACAAAAATTGACGGTAACGTTATTTCTTTTTTAGTTGGTACAGTTAATTTCGAGACATTTGAAGATGATAAGTATAAAATTACTATAAAACTCAAAGATAAAAAGGATATTATCAAGTTACATATAAATTAAAAAGGAATTAAATGTCGAATTACCTAAAAAGTTGTTTGAATGATATAGTGAAATAAATGGAGTGTTTGATAGTTTCGACTGTCCTTTAATATGGTCAACTTCACAAATAGTAAAGGATAATTTATTTTTTAGAACTTTTGGTGACTATAAAGATATTTATATGCCATTTGACCATAAGAAAACCGCCTTCGTCAGAAAAGGCGGTTTATTGCTATCGTTCCCCATTACTTCAAAAGATTTTGGTAATTGGGGAGGAAATCATCCTTATCGGGGTCTCTAAGATGTTCAAAATTTTTAAGCTCAACTCCAACCGACGAGATCCGATATGTAAGTACATCTTCGCCGACAGGGATATGAGGACCGACTATGGGTTGAGCATCTAATGTGATTAAAAAATCAAAACCACGAAAAGCAGCTACCCTTTCAATGCTCTTCACATTTACATAATCCGGATGAATAACTGGTGGTACTGTAATTACATCTGCGTATACCCCAGTAAGTTTCTCCTGCATATGTGGAAGTAGAATTAAAACAAGCATATCTTGTAGTTGCAGTTCCCTTGAATCTTCAAGCGGCTTATTACCATCTGCATTTGAAGTTTGCTCTGAAAGAGCCTCTTCAGCAACATAGTGAACATCTATTTTATGTTTGTTATCCGTCTCAGGAGAGGCTTGTGTGTATTCTACAAGAGCACCACTGCCCTCAGCGAATAAACGAAGAGGTACATATGCCTTGTTATTATAGTTAAGCACCTCCTCACTTTCCTGTGGTTGTACTTCTTTGGAAAGCCCGTTAGCTAGAAAAAAAGTAACTTTACTTGGAAAGATTGTTGCTTCAATTACACTCGAAGCAAATACAGAAGTTGTTGCCATTAAGAAGGCACCACACAACACACCAGCAATAAAATGTTTCTTCAATTCGTCCTCTCCTCTTCAAATGTAAATTATTCTATCTAATAGACGAAGCAAATCCGAACAGTGATATTGTCCTTATTATAAAACGAATGTTCATAATTACCAAATATCAACAATAAAGTTTAACATAGCCAAAATATTAAATGGTAGTTTTCAAACAGAAGCTATTTATGTATGGAATCACGAAAATGACAGCTGAATGTGGGTTGCCCCATCATTGCAAGTATTTATTAGAGGTTGGATTACAGGTGAAATTACTATTTAGATATAGAATTTGCTTATTAAATAACGGGTGGCGATAGCTGAACAAAGCTATCGCTTCTTCAACTATTAGGGGTTAATGCAACAAACCTATGTAGGAAATGTGTTATAAATGCAGGGGGTGCATCAATATGATTAGGAAAAGCGTCAGTTTTCCCTTGATACTTTTTATAGTATCAATTATTTGGCAGTTAATTTTTGATAAAGAGGTTAAATGGGTTGATAATATAGGGATATGTTTTGTGATGTTCTTGTTTATTCTATTTTATAATTGGTCGAAGGTACCATATAAACGGAAAAACGACAATGACGACAAATAAAAGATTTTTCAGGAGATTTATTAATAACGGATGCATTTCTTGAACAACGGGAACGCTTTTTCTTTATGTTAAGGAGCAGGATAGTAAAAAAGCATCACTTCTTGAGTGATGCTTTTCTGTGAATTACTTTTCCTTTTGCTTTGCCCAAAAGTCTGGTTGGATGTATGAAATAAGTGAGTAATCAATTTCGTGTTCATCTTTCGTTGCCAATTGTATTAGTAAGTTTTCCTTTTTATTAAACGGTTTAAGATCCTTTGTAGTGATTGTAATAACCTGTACACCGTTTCTCTGTGGTGTTCCAACAACAACAACTTGATTTCCTATGGTGTAAACACTAGTCACCTGTGTTTGGAAAGTAACAATATACATATCAAGTGCTTTCTCATTTTGAAACATTGGAATGGTTATACCCATATTATGTTCAAAGTCATACCAACCAGATAGTCCTATATCATAGTTAGTAAATAATCGGTGGAGTGCAAAATGTATCCGATTTGGTACATAGCTCCATCTGCCAATGGTGCTATGCCATTGTTCATTATAGGCTGGTCTTTCATATTCCGGCTTATCCACAATTAAATCAAAAGGAATTTTTGTACCATTATGAATTACTTCTGAAATTGGTTTTATTTTTGATGGGAATGACAATTCTCCCCACGGTGGGTCTTGAATGTTTACGGGCACGGGAGGTTCCAATTTCTTAATTCTTTGTTTTAATTCCTCATTTTCCATTTCTAATTTTTTTGAGTTTTGGTCAACAGTTGCTTCCACATTTGTAATGGGGGTTATAAAGCAAACTGTCAAAAATAAAATAAGGATAATTAAACAACTTCGTTTTATGTACATGCAAGCACCTCAAAAGTATTATTTGTTTTTGAGATAAAAAGATGCAAAATCCTTCGTTTAACAAACTTGTAGAATATTTTAATTTCATTATAAGAGTAACATTGTGAACCTTTTCACTTAAACCATTGGGGGCTATACTACATTTAAAGGGGCGAGAGTAGAACAAGAAATTGTCAAGGTGGTTTATTAAACGGTCACATTAAACCACAGAGCCTATGATTAAAAACGGTCAACATTTTGATCGTTTTTTATGTTGGGGCCTTTTTTCTGCAGGAATTATTAAACAGTAAATGGGGAGGTTAACTAAATAAAGGAGGTATCAGTAATGGGGTGGAAACGAAGAAAAAATAATATTCATATTGAGGACCTAGATACAGAAACTCTTGAAGAAGTGATGGAATTCGTCGGGAAAAATAAAGATACTTACAGAAAAAAATGGAGTAAATTTAAATATGGAAAAAAGGGGGCTCAATTTTCTTGGAATTGGGCTGCATTTATCTTTGGATTTTTTTGGTTTGCATATAGAAAAATGAATGTTTATGCGTACTTGTTTTTCGGAGTCATTACCATTATAGATGTACTTTTCCTTATTACAACTAAACAAACAAGTACTAATAATAGCAGTTTCTTTGGTGTCTTTTTAATTATAGCATTATTAGGTAATCAATCTTATTTGGAGTTTGTAGTAAAAAAAGTTAACAAATTAAAGGAACAGTATCCTAATAAAGATGAACGTCTTAAATTAATCAAAAAACGTGGAGGAATTAGTTGGATTAATGTCCTTATCTTTGTCTTAGCAATGGTAGTTTATGCTTTCACAATTTCAATCGTTGAAGAAAATGTATATCAAAATTATGCTGCTCAAAAGTTTGAAGAAGCAACCCAGTTGGAGGAAAAAGGGGAAACAAAAGAAGCTATAACAATATACGAAAAACTAAAAAATAAAGATCACCCTATACCTGAGATTTCTTTTAATTTAGCTTTACTTTATTATTCAGAAGGAGATATGGATAAAGCTGAAGAAGAAATCAATCACTTTCTGGAATATGAACCAGACGATGAAGAAGCAAGACAAATAAAGCAAGAAATATTATCACGGTAATCATTAAATTTGACCTTTTTCCTATCGCTTGTTTATAACTGCCTTTTTATAGCATTTTATTAAGTCCAAATATTAACGTCTGTTTTTTAATAACCAATATTATTTCTATTGAATGTGATAAGATTTGCAATTTCGACTTGCTCATTATGAAAAAATGGAGTATGGATTTGTTTTACCATATTAATATACTTCACCTAAAGGGGCGATAGCAGATTAGGGCTGTCGCCAAGCATTTTAATCTAAGGAAAGGTTTATTTTTATTTTTTTGGCTTCTTCCGTATATATACCAATAGTATAAGTACCTATTTCTCCCGGAAATTCAATAACTCCGTTCTTTGAATTAGTGATTTCGTCTTCCCATACAGTATTTTTGGAACCCTCTAACATACATGTAAAAGCTCCCCTCACCAACGGAGGCTATATAAGGTATTGAGACTGTTCTATTTTTGGTAACATCAAAACTTTCAACATCATGATACCCCTTTAATGAACCGATGGATAGTTTAACTTCTCCGTTTATTACTGATTTACTTGAACCTATTGACACATTATCTCCGAACAATAGAGCTATCGCAAACATACCAACTGTAAATAATCCGAATACCAACCCTAAAATTAGTATTGCTTGCTTATTCATGCCTTTTAATCCTTTAAGTATGTTGTAATTCACTTTGTATACAATTCGAAATAATACAGGAAAAATAATAGCTAAAAACAATAAAGAAATCCAGCCACCATAAATAACGGTTTGAACAACAGATACTGTCACTACAAAAAAGTAAAATCCGACAGTAATCCAATATGAAATTGAAAACAGTTTACTTTTAGTATATGGTTTGCCAAACAGGAAGTAGATAAACTTCTTCAAAAATATCTTTCCTTTCGAGAATGTTTATTGATTAGCTTAACCAAAAACTTCAAAAGGAAATAAGGTGTGTAATGGTAAAAGTAACTATATCTTTGCTACCAAAGGGGCTTCTTAAAGTAGGGGAAATACCTATTCCTATTGAACGGGCGGTTTAGTGGAAAAAGGAATTAATATAAACAATAAGCCTGTATCCATGATTACTTGTTAATCTAAGATACAGGTTTTGTATTTCAGTTATAATCGTATGGATGAATCCTTTTACGGAATATTTATAAAAATCAATGAAGGATTAAACATTGAATAGAAACGAATCTTTGTTAAAATAAATATTTTTTAAAAATTGAACCTATTATGATTTGATAATCGTCTAATAGCAGAATTTGAAGCAGGTTGAAAGGGAGGGGAGTAGAATGGACAAATCAGAAAAAGATTACATATTAGATAAAATAATGATTGAATATGGTAATGAGTTGGTACGATTGGCATTTTCTTATGTGAAAGATGCCGAGATAGCTAAGGATCTGGTTCAAAATACGTTTATTAAATGCTACAAAAGCCTTGATATGTTTCGTTATGACGCACAGATCAAAACGTGGCTCTATCGTATCACCATTAACGAATGTAAAGATTATTTAAAAAGTTGGAATTACAGAATGGTTCAAGTAAAAAGTTTTATAAATGAAACTGCCAGGTCAATATTACCATCAGTAGAAAAATCCGTTATTGATCAATACAATAACGAACAAATGAAAGAGACAATCAATTCTCTTCCAAACAAGTATCGAGAAGTAGTTTATCTATACTATCACGATTCTTTAAAAACAGATGAAATTTCTAAAATTTTAAACATTCCAGTTAATACAGTGAAAACTCGATTAAGAAGAGCAAAACAAAGATTAGAGTCGATGTTAAAGGAGGCTGAACTTAATGAAAGATAAAAATTTGAAAGATACATTTAACCATATGTCTAATCAAGAATTAAGATTTACAAAAGAAGACCGTAATGAAGTGTTTGAACAACTTCATAAAATGGAAAAGAATAATATCCAAAAGAAATCTCTAGTATCTATTTCAAAAAAATTGGCTCCACTTACTGCTGCTTTGTTTGCGGTAGGCTTATGTCTATTTTTGTTTATTCCAACGATTCTTCAAGGAAACGTTAATAACGAAAATAACGGAACTGATTCGAATGGAGTAGTATCTCAAGAAGACGAGTATTTTACCACTCTATTTATGGTAAAGGATGAGAATGATAGAATACCTATTAACCTTTTACTTACTTATAATAAAGATAAAAAGATGATGAAAGTTGTATCGATCCCTCGTGATACTTATGCTCCGATATTGGATAAAAATGATGGAACTACTCCATATGATAAATTATCACATGCTTATATTAACGCTTCGGGAGTAGCTGAAAAGGTAAGAACAACAGTTTCTAACCTATTTGATTTACCAATCGATTATTATGCAATTATGGATTTAGAAACCCTTTCAGCGATGGTTGATGCAGTGAATGGGATAGAATACGACTTACCAGAAGATATTCGAGTAAGAGCTATATCTCAAGTGGCATTTGATTTCAAAAAGGGGACTCATCGTTTAAATGGAGAAGAGGTTATGGCATTAATGATGGATGCTACTGTGGGAAAAAACTTGGATGAAGAAGATCAATTAAACCTCATTAATACAGTAATAAATCAAACAATAAACGTAATACCACAAACGCAATTAAAAGAATTTACTAATAAAATAGAAAGTAATATTCCAATTAAACAATTGTTTGAGGATAAAATGGAACTTCCATCGATAGAATCGGTATCATTAATCGATGGAATGATGAGTACAATGATAGACGAGTCTTACTATATTAAATTTGAAAAAGATTTTTTAGATTCAGTTTCGGAAAAGTTAACCACATTTAACTAAATAGAAAGTGAAAACTTAAACTTTTGGAGTAATCTTCGAAATTAACTGATGTAGCCTAAGTTCATTGGAAGCCTTTCTATAGCAAGTAACCAATTGAAATCAAAAACCTGCTTATCAGCGGGTTTTTTTGTTGAAATAAACAAAAAATATTGTAACCTTTTTCATTCCAAGCCGTTTTATTAATGAAGGGAGGCTGTGATGAAAGAGAATCTTGATGACATATATAAAATTTATTTTCATGAAATATATCGATTTCTCCTTTCCCTTTGTCATGACCACCATGTGGCCGAGGATCTTGTTCAAGAAACCTTTCTCCGTGCTTACCTTTATATTGAAAATTACAAGGGGGATAAGGTTAAAGCATGGCTGTTTACAGTCGCACATAATGCATGTATTGATCATTATCGCAAGCATAATAGAACCGTAATAAAGGAACAAAGCTTTTTCTTGCCACTTTCGGATAAAAGAAAAACACCTATAGATACGATTGTTATACAAGAAGAAGTTCGAGAAATTGTTAGCCTGTTAAAAGATTTACCCGAAAAACATAAATATGCCGTGCTTTTACATGATTTTCATGGATTATCATACAATGAAGCAGCACAAGTGATGAATGTGAAGCAACCCCATTTTAAAATATTATTATTCCGTGGTAGGCAGGCGATAAGGCGAAGGAAGGGTGGAGAAAAGTGAGCGATGAATTTAAAAGAAAACTAGAAGCATATGAAAAAGGTGAACTATCTGATATAGAATTAGAGGATTTTGAAAAAGAATTAGAAAAACTAGAAAAATATCAGGAGTTTCTTGAAGAAAATAGTGTCGAGCAAATTAAAGACTCCAATGGGAATGAAAAAAGACAGCAAAAGATATTAAGACGAAGTAAATGGAAAGCAAGATTGCAAACGGCCTTTTCTGCCCTTGCACTAATCCTTGCGTTTACCATTCTTTCATCGATACTAACAGCCGTTTACTATTCATGGGGGACACCGGATCGTGTAGATGTGTTCAGGAATGTAATCGACTATTCGCTGACCATAACAGATCCTTATGGATATTTAGGTGGAACAAGTACGAATACGGGTCCATTTTTTGGTTTGAATACCGAGAGAGAGTTGAACAAAAAAGTGGGGGATGAAACAGTAAAAGTTGGTGAGTTAAAAACAAAGTTTTTTTTCTCAGCGATGTCCTATCCAGAAAGGATTAACTTTGGAAAAGTATCGGATAGCAACCCGAACTTTTTATATCCCGGGGGAGAAGTCCGTAACGTGTCAGAGTGGAATAAGTTAGAGCGCCTCCCTGAAGGTACTGTCGTTTCAGCCTATTTATCTTTTGCTGAATTAATTGAGACGGAGAAGGTTTTTCAACTATTCGAGGGCAAAGAGATGGATTTGATTTGGTTGGCGGTTGATACGGGTTTTGAAGAGAAAAATGAGAGGGTTATTTTTGAACCGATTGGGTTTCCAAGCTTTGCAATTTGGCATGATGATGATATGATTTTGGACTCCAGAGAAGTAAAAAAAGGCCTATTTGGTAAGATTGTATCAGAAGGTCATTCATCCCCTAGTTATACCATGGGAGATCAAGATGTTCTCCATAAACAATTTTTGAAAACATTATATTTTTTAAAAGACCATGAACGGAAAGTGAATAACTTCGTTTTTGGGAAACTAGAGCTTTCAAAACGAATTGATTACCTTGAAACGAATGGCTTTAAACATTATGGCGTTGTCATAACAGGACCTACAAAGGAAATCTTAAAGCTACGCGAGGAACCATGGGTTGGAGGATTAAAAGTGGATGAGGTAAGCTTTTGGAATTGGAATGATTGAGTGGGGTATTTTGCTATGCCCCGCTTTGGGGGAGGTGGAAAATTTCAATGATAAGATTATATATCCTAGGTCTGACGATGTTCCTGGCTTTCAGTTTGGTATCCTGTTCTAATCAGAATAATGATGAGCTAGATGCTACGCCAAATCAAGCCACACTAAAACAAAATCAGCAAAATATCAATAAGGCTGTTAGTATGGCTATTAAGAGCCAAAGCGCCTCCTATGCTTCGGGGGAAACAGCAACAGAAGGGCACATCATTCTTGATACAGAGCATAAAAATGGAATGGTTAAGGTCTATTTAATAGCCAGCTATGGTGCATTCGGTTTTGAAAACGGCATTTTTACAAAAGTAAGTGGAAGTGGATCAATCCCAACTGTTATTAAATTTTCGCAAGATAAAAATGGCGAATATACTTTGTTGGAATATAAAGAACCGATGGATGGCTCAGACTACACAGATTCAATCAAGAAAATGTTTCCTCCCCATTTACATAACAAGATATTATCTGCCCATGATGATTACCCTGACCTAGAAAAGCAGCAGGAAGCACAGGCTAAAGAGTATTTAAAAGTGATTGGAAGAACTGCCAAAGTCAGTGCTGGTTATGTCGAAAAACAACTAGTAGATATAGATGTGCAGGCTTCCAACCGATTATTTGCGGAATTTACAAAGGATAATCCTGTTCTTAATGACTGCCCTTATTGGCTAGGAACAACGGAGAAGATTGAAAATGGCACGAGATACATTTATGAAACCTCTCAAAGCAAAACTAACGATAATTTTGACCTTATCACTTTTCAGAAGAAAAATGAAGATGGAACGATAGTGGAAGAGTATAAATATAAAATTGTCGGAAGTGAACCACAATTAGTAGATTGATATAGTACCTGGCACTTCGATATTATAGAAAGCTGTGCATCCGCATATTTCCACCGATGAGAAGATATAACCTTGAAACTTTTTACATGTATTTTCCGTAAGTAAGCTTATTAAGGAAGAAAGGTGGAAAAGTTAGTTGGAGAAGAGCTATGTTTTTAAACAGTTTACTTGTATCTTGTTTTTATTTCTTTTTGCTTTTATAGCGGATTATTATATTCAAAACGTAAACATTGATATAGATAGTATTGTAATGAAACGATTGATAATGTTTATAGCGATTTCAATTCTTCTTTTTGTATGTAATCAACTTATTTATAATTATGCAAAAAAAGAAGAAGAGTTTATGCAACACAAGGTTTGGAATAAGATGTTTATCGTTATTTTAATATGGTTAATGATTTCGTTTGTTGTATTTATTTTCTTGTTTTTTACGACACCGCTGGAAAGTTTAATTTCCTCCCATGCATGGATGATGTTCATTGTTGCTTATTACTTTTTATTTTTCATAAACCTTTTAGTGTTGTCGATTGTACATGTCATTGTTGATACATCAATGAAGGTAGAGAAGAAATTAATAATAACTTGGGCGAGCTCGTCTTTAGTTATAGTGATTATTTTATTTGGATTACCAAGTTTTTGAGGAGGGAATACAGGTGAGGCAAATGATTAAATTTCTGCTTTTTTCGTTGATGGTACTACTTTTCTTAAGCGGCTGTAATGCAAATAATGAAAGCCAAGATATATTTCAATATAAAGATTCGTTTGTAGGCGATAATAGTGCAGTAGGGAATATTGTAAATCAGTTACAAAGCGGGGAACATTTAGTTGGCTTTGAACTAAAAACAAAAGAGAAGCCATATGGTATAATCCTAAATTACGATTGGCCAGAATCAGAAAATACCCATAAAGAAACAGCAATTTATAATGCAACATTTCTTTTTGCGTTGGTTCAAAATGTTGATTGGATAACATTTAACTTTGATAACCAAGAATACACAATAACGAAAGAAAAACTACAAGAGTCGTACGGAGTAGAGTTAAGTGAATTTAAAAATGAAGATGAACTAAGAAAATTTACAGAAGAGTTTTTGAAAAGATACAAATAAAGTAAATAAGCTATTCAAGTAACGGGCACAAAAGGAACTGGCGGTTCAAGCGATTGACGATTATTCAAAAAATAATTTATCCAACTGATTGTTGAATAATGGGAGGCTATCGTGCAACAACACATTCCACTGCAATTTCAATAATACACATAAAAATGTCGCTTTCTATCAAATTAAGAAAACGACATTTTTAGGGCTTATTAAACCTAAATACACTTCTTAGCTGAATAAGACTTTACTATAAGGGGATGTTTCTAAAAGTAAATGGTTCGTAAATAAGTCTTTTTTTGCTTAATCCTCTAACGTTGACCAATTACTATCCCTTGCTCCATACACATCTATAAGCTAATAATAATGTATTAATCCCAAAACTCACCAGTATCAGTCCTACCATGGCCTTTAGTGCAAAACCATTGCCAATGTATACCACCAAAAGGTGAACGTAAATTTGATAAAGTAACTTGAACTGCAACCTTATTTGATCTATTACAGGGTTATTTTTTTGGGAAGAATTTAAGTTTGTAAGATTCCAACCGTACATTTTATTTAACAAGTCACTAAAGAGGTTCTCACAAGCTCTATTTACATCATTTTGGTCTAGTCTAGATTAAATCAATATAAAAATGGAAAACACTTAATGCGTTAATGATATTTACTCACGAGTGTTGATTAACCAATAAAATCCAAAAAATTAATACCAAAAAGGACACCTTTCTTGTAGAATGATGTTTGCTGACAAACAAACTACAGAAGAGGTGCCCTCATGAAAAAGAATACCACATTCCACAATTTGTTTCAAAAGATTGTTTCAGAAGATGAAGTCAATGTTATTCAGGAT
>NZ_JARSMD010000051.1:36979-70662 GCF_035811335.1 Schinkia azotoformans | reverse complement strand
CAAACAGGGTGATTAATAACATCTTGGGGGGCAATAAACTGGTCGAGTATACATAACTTTTCACCTCCAGTATTGAACTTTAATAATAGGAAGCACGTTTAGAAAAGTGCTTCCTATTATGGTTATAGAGGTTGGATTAGTACTTTAAAAGTACTAATAACCTCCGCCAACAAAGGCTGTTCCAACAATAATCAATAAAATGAAAAGCACAACAATTAAAACAAAGCTGTTACCCATTCCACCGCCGCCATAAGTTCCACACTGCATCAGTATCACCACCTTTTTATAAGATAGTACATGTTATGAAATTCACGTCCTACCAGATTCGGACAAATATGGAAAATATTTTAGACTAAAGATTCATTTTTGCTGTTACGCATTTCGAACCTGATGTCCAGCAGATTAATCCCCTGCTTATTGAAGTAACGAAGCAAGTTTATTGAAGAATTGCGTCGATTTTAATGTAACATATATAATGAAGTATTTTGGGTAGAAAAGGAGGATGAATATTATTATCAGTTATTCTGATACTATGTATTACTCTTTTATTAGCGAAAACCTAGTTACATCACGTACACCAGCTGATGAACCCGCATTTACTCGTGAAATTCTAGCAAAATTATCCTAATCTTAATTTAATAATAGAGCAATAAAAAATCGGTTTCCATCGTTGTGATGGAACCGATTTTTCTACTCATTTATCAATAATTTTTTACCCTTCACAATCTATTTTCCTCATCTTCCTCAGAAGTACAAGAAGCACAATCTCCATTATAAACCCTAGAACTAAGGAAATGATCGAAACAACAATGAACTGATCCGTTGAAAAATTGATCGAAAAGGAGTGTGCAATCATGGTTAGGACCATTATGAGAATATAGGTGTAAAATGTCTTTGTTGTGCGATTAATGAGGGAAAAATCGCCATGTTTATTAACAATTGCCATAATAAGTTGGAAAATATGAAAGACAAGTATTAATTTTAATACCCCTAATACAGTCATATATATTGACCAACCTGATAAAAACGGTAATTGCCCCAATTGATCTGCACCTGTATTTTGCTCGATAAAAACAGTTGGAATAGAGATAAAAATAAGAGTCAAGGCTATATTTTTGGCCTTATTGCCAATAGGAAAATCGTTTAATAACATGCTAATTCCAGAGAAAATGAGATAGTATCCAAGTGGATCAGGAAAAATATCAATGACCAAGAAATGAATTTCAATCAGAATCAATAAATAACCCCAAAAGATTTTGTTAAAAGCCTCACTCATTGCCAGCACCTCCAGCTTTTTCAGCGATGATTTCATTCACAGCCTGTTGGGTGAAGTAGGGATGATCAATGATGAAGGCCTTCTGCATGAACGGTTCACCTTCAGCTGTTTTCCCGTTAATTTCAACTCCAAATTCAAAATAGCTTTTTCTGTTCGGGTTAAATTTCATTGAAAGTGTCAACCAATCATCTTTCTTCAATTCAAAAGGGAAAATGTCCTCATCAATGGATACACCACTCACTTTCTCCCAATCTAAATCCCGCTCCTCTTCAAACCAATCTGGAGGGTTTCCACCTTGATTTATGGCTTCTAATTCCTTTAATTTTTCTTGATCAGTATTTACCTTTACAAGTACATCCTGTGATAGTTCTTCTGAAAAAGGGATTGTAATAGCTTCGACTATAACGGGCTTTACTGCAACCATTGAATCATCGCTACGGTGTTGGTTACTGCTTGAGCTCACCCGATTTTCAAAAACATCTGAATTTGGTAATCTACCGTATACATTCACATTACCAATGTCTGTAGTTACCATCTCACCATTTGAAAAAGTAAAAGTGACTTCTTCAAACGTCCAAACATCGTCAGAGCCTTCTTCAATCGGTAAATCATATTTAGGTAGCTGCAATCTCACTGATTTTAAATATTGATGGGAAAATTCCTGCTCAAACGTAGGTGTATTTGGTTGCCAATGCCACACCCCTTCATTAGAAAGTGGATAGGCTTCCAATCCATCAATCAAAGCGTAGCTAACCTGAGAGGGGTCTTGTTTATTGGTCAAATAATAAAAAGTTAAATAGTTATCGTCTTGTAAATAAGTTTCATAGTAATGATCTAAAAAAATCGGTCGTTCAAGCTGTTTTGATTGGAAATACAAATAATTACCAACCCAACTAATAACAATAATTACTATACCAACCCAAAATATTTTCTCCTTCAAGAAACTCCCCCGTTTCTTTTTTGATCTAATTCCATATTAACATAAGGTTCATGGAAAATTGTTCCTTTATCTAAGATTGGGTTGTCTAACCATCTTATTTTTCATTCATTTGTAAATGAGGTAAGATTAATAAGGAATTAATATTTGAAAGTAGGACCGATAATGACAAAAGAAAGCATTATATTTTTCGATATTGATGGGACGTTGCTAAATCATGAAAAACAATTGCCGTCTTCTGCAAAACAAGCCATTTTCCAGCTGAAAGAACGTGGACATGTGGTTGCAATTGCAACAGGACGAGCCCCGTTTATGTTTGAAAAACTTCGTAAAGAATTAGATATTAATACATATATCAGCTATAATGGTTCATTCGTAGTTTTAAATGGGGAAGTGATCTATACAAATCCATTAAAAATTCAATCCTTAGAAAAGTTAACGGAAGCGGCTCTTCGTAATCATCATCCTGTTGTTTTTATGGACCATGAGGATATGAAAATGAATGTTTCAGAACATGCCTATATAAAGGAAAGTATTGATACATTAAAACTTGATCGATTTCCAACGTATGATCCCCATTATTACAAAGGACGCGAGCTGTACCAGTCTCTTCTTTTTTGTTCAGAAGGAGAGGAGAAGCAATATGAAAGGGAGTTTCAAGACTTTGATTTCGTGAGATGGCATCCAGTTTCCCTTGATCTCCTTCCTAAAGGAGGTTCGAAGGCGAAAGGAATTGAAAAACTTGCCGAAAAACTTGGAATTCCCGCTGAACGACATTATGCCTTTGGAGATGGGTTGAATGATTTGGAAATGCTGTCAACCGTAAAAAACAGCGTTGCCATGGGGAATGCAGAAGATAGTGTAAAAGAAGTTGCAAAATTCATTACAAAATCAGTAGAAGATGACGGGATCGTTCATGGTCTTCAAATGGTTGGTTTGTTGTAGACCACATAAGGTTAAGATAATTTATATCTAAAAGAAGAGGAATGAATAGCAATGAACAATCTAACTAAATTTAAAATTTTAAAATCGGCACCAGAAGTGTTTGAAGCATTCGTTGACCCCGCAAAAATCGGTAATTTTTGGTTTTCTTCCAGTTCTGAAAGATGGGAAGAGAGGAAGACCATTATACTGAAATATGAGGAATATAACGCAGAATTAGAAATTGATATTAAAGAAATCGAGAAAAATAAAAAAATCGTGTTCCAGTGGGGAGCAAATGGGGAAGGGCATACCATCACTATTACACTGAAAGAGATAGATCCTAACAGTACAATTATTGAAGTACTGGAAGAAGGATTTAATGAAAATGATGAAGATCATGTAAATCAGTTAATTGATAATAAAGAAGGCTGGGTCTTTATGCTGACCTCCTTGAAGGCTTACTTGGAATTTGGCATTAATAAACTTCGAGGTGGGTTAGTGAAGGAGTAAAGAATAGGTAAAACAAAAGCTGCTTGTTTAAAATCAACACAAGCAGCTGCGCTCTTTAAAATTTCATTTAATTCTTTCTCCGTATAAATACATTCAACCTCTAATCGTTTTACAATCTCACGAAGTACAACAAGCCGTTGTTTTTCCCTTGGTGGAAATTTAACTAAAGAGTGGTTGGTTCCTTCTGGAAAGTACTTTTTGATTATTTTTTCTTGTTCTTCTTTTGTAATATTGTATCTATCATCAACCATTCTCGCTGTCTTGTGAACAGGAAGGAATGCCGGGGCGTACTCATCTTTTTCTTTTAATAATTCCATCATGGCTAAAAAGGTTTTTGCTTGTCGTTCTTTTTCCTTCAACGCGAATCGATGGTGACGAATCGTAGAGGCACTGCCAATACCAAGTTCCTGCTGGATATCCGAATCATTTTTTCCTTGATAAAAAAGACGGAGCAGGCTTTTCTGATGGTCGGTAAGACTGATCCATGTGCGCTCTCTATATGAATTCGCATAAATCTTTCCGCTTCGTAAAACCTATTTTCATAGTCTGCTATTTCCATTTTATAAACACACCCTATAAAAGTTTGTCATTATATGAACAAAATATATAATTATTTACTTTATAATAAACATAATAATAGACTGTTTGTTTTGTGTCAATAAAAAACCTGCAGGGTGTTTTTCAACATTCCTGCAGGTCTCGTAAGCTGAATCAAATTTATTTGTACTAGTCTTTTAGCCTTTTTGCTTTTTTCGCTGATTCTCTTAAAAGGTATTCGATATGCGTATTGACACTCCTGAGCTCATCTTGTGCCCACTTTTCAAGAACCTCATATAATTTGGGGTCGATGCGAAGTGGGAATTGTTTCTTTTTAGACATAATGATCAGTCCGCTTAATTATATAGTGACCCGGTGTTAATAATCGGTTGGGCACCTCGGTCGGAGACGATTGCGACCATTAAATTGTTAGCCATGACGGCCTTGCGTTCCTCGTCTAACTCAATGTCTTTTTCTAATTTCTCAATGGCGGACTGAACCATACCAATGGCACCTTCGACTATCTTTTCGCGAGCATCAATAATAGCAGCGGCTTGCTGGCGTTGCAGCATTGCTGAAGCAATTTCAGGTGCATAGGCAAGATGGGTAAATCGCGCCTCAATGACTTCCACTCCAGCAGCCTTTAAACGATCCTGAAGTTCTTCTAAAAGTTCTTTCGCTACTTTTTCTGAATTGCCTCGCAAAGAATCTACATCGTCGCGGGCAGTATCATATGGATAACGGCTTGCAATATGCCGAAGCGCTGACTCACTTTGTGTTTCCACAAATTCTTTATAGCTATTTACTTCAAACGCTGCTTTTGCTGTATCTAATATTCTGTAAACAATAACAGCAGCAATTTCAATTGGATTTCCGTCTACATCGTTAACCTTAATTTTCGGGCTGTTAAAATTAAATACCTTCACACTAATCACTTGGGTCGTGATCAATGGGGTAGTCCACCATAAGCCGCTTTCTCTTAAAGTTCCTAAATACTTACCGAAAAATAAGATAACCTTTGCATCGTTTGGCTTTACTAGGACAATACCTGTGCTCATGATAACAGCAACGAGTACTAATAAACCAGCCAATACAAACATGCCGATGCTAAAAGTTTCGTTTTGTATTTCACGGATGATAAGGAAAACTCCTAGGACTAATGCTGCTAAAATCACTAATAAACCAATAAAACCGTTTGTGCCAGTTGCTCTTTTCTCAACCATAAAAATGCCTCCTTTGAAATTGAAATGATACTAAAGTGATATCACTATTATATCATGATTATAAGAAAAGTAATACAGAAAATTGGATGTATTATTTCCCAGTATGATTATTTGTTTTACTAAATGTCATTGCTGATGGACTCTTTGCTTTTTGGATCATCATTATGTGGTTCTTTTTTTGACAAAACGTTAGTCCTAATAAATGGAATTATGTTAAAATTAAGAAAATGTAAAATGGAGGGATTAAGTAATGAGATTATATTTTGATATTTTTGAAAATGACCAACCAGCTATTCATTCCTAAGTCGAGGGATGAATAGGTAATATAAAAGTCATGCCTCGTCTTAGGGGAAGTATTATCACAATTCCCTTATAAAAAGACGGAGGTATTATTGATGAAGCAAAATTTAATTGGAGCAATATGTTTATCATTAGCCGCAAGTATGTGGGGCGGTATGTATGTAGTAAGTAAATATGTGTTAGATTATATTCCACCCTTAACGTTAGTATGGTTGCGGTATGTTATAGCGTTTGTTGTTTTGTTTGTTGTGTTAAAAATAATTCATTTAAAAAATGACAATCGTACAGAGATTAAGAAAAGTGATTGGTTACTAATAGCTTGGATTGGTTTCATAGGTTACTTCGTATCCATTGCTTTCCAATTCATTGGTACAAAATTGTCGGATGCTCACACGGGAGCTTTGATTACATCAGCTACACCAGCTTTTATTGTGGTGTTTGCAAGGTTTATACTAAAGGAAAAATTGACCGTTAGAAAGATTACTTCAGTTTTATTAGCAACATTGGGAGTTCTTATTGTAATTGGTTGGGATACAAAGGTTGGAACTTACTTCTTAGGAACTATCATTTTGGTGGGAGCCGCCATTACTTGGGCGTTATTATCAGTCTATGTCAAGGTTGCTTCTAAACGTCTTTCATCATTAGCAATAACGACTTATGCTGTATTTTTTGCACTTGTTTTTACTACGCCTGCTTTTGTTTGGGAACTTCAATCTAACGATGTATATTATCAAAACACTTTAATCGTTTTAGGAGTTATTTATCTTGGGGTAGTTTCAACTGCTGGAGCATTTTTTCTTTGGAATAAAGGTATGGAACTAATGGATGCGGGAATAGGCTCATTGTTTTTCTTTTTCCAGCCACTTGTCGGTTCTTTTTTAGGCTGGCTTTTGTTAAATGAAAAGTTAGACGTGAACTTTTTTATTGGTGGTTTCTTAATTATGGCAGGTGTTGTGGTTGTAAGCTTACAAAAGAAAAAAACTATGTAACAGCAGGAGGACAGAATTTTCTGTCTTCCTTTGATTTAATGTTATTTATGAAAAGATTGGTCAATATTCAGGTGGGTTAATGATTATGACATACGATGAACACAATCCTAGAACAAAACCCGGGTCATCAGCATCCGTCGATTGGACAGAAGCAACGATTCGTTATGCTTTGAAATATGAAGTACCACCATCAAAAATTTTACTCGGTATCGCTGGTTATGGATGGGACTGGGATACAACAGCAGGCGAAGCCAAGTATAGCTCCTATGAAGAGTTAATGAACATTGATAAGTGAGTCAATTTTAACATCACCAAAATGGCGAATTAAAAGATCGGTCTAAAGTTTGTATGCTCTCAAAGTTTGTGGTGAGAATCCTTCCATTCTTTTATCTGCCTCGTAACAGTTCCGCGCTTTAGATAACAGCATAATCAATCCCTCTAATTTATTTGATTTTAGTGGAATTATTGCCAAAAGTAGCGAAAGGAAAACTAAAATAATCAGAATATTGAGCTGCGTTTGCAGAATAGTCCAACAATCAATTGGGGATATGTGGTAATCTGTGTTAAAGGAGGGATTTGATGAGCGACAAAGAAACTCCAGAGCAACAAAGAGAAAGATTAAGACAACAAGAAATTAGAAATAATCCAACAGGCAAGCTAAATGATTCTTTAAAGAGAGCCAATAATGGCAATCTTGTCGATTTGGTAGGTAGTTTAGGATGGAAAGGTACTGGAATACTTATTCTTGTAATAGTATTTGGATTCATAATATATTCCGTCTTCTTTCTCTAAACTGGTACTTTATCTTGAATAAGGAAAAGCACCCATGTTCCATTAAATAACCAAGTTAATTGAAAAAATGCATATCTCACTAAAAATGGGGTTGTTTTCATGTGGAGGAAGGTAATTTTTCATTTTTTCTTTATTGCGGGTATAATCCCCATTTATTTTATTGTGTTTTTTTTAGGGATCGGAACTGTGTTTGCAGATACTGATTTAGAACAATTTTTTTGTGAAATATTTATGTTCGTTATACCGATTATGTATTTGGTTTGTTGGATCTATTTCGGTATTAAAATACAAAAAAATAATTAAACATTGATATTTGAATGAATTTCATTAATTAATTTATTTATTTTTGAAACAGGGGCAAAGAGCTATTAAGGGCACTTTTATCGTGAAAGCAATATTGTGATTAATTGTACTTAAACAAAAGGAGGCATTTCTTCAAGAAGGAGAAATGCCTATTCTAGTTGAAGTAAAGGGTTACTTGAATTAGGAATTTTCTATAATTTATTTGAATAATCCTAATATCAAAAGGAGGAATTAAATGCAGGGGAAATTCGATTATTTGTCAGAGTTGTTGAAATCGGTGCGTAAACAATTATTGGATGAGGTAGATGCTTTATCAGATAAACAATTAAACCAAAAGCTTAGTGAAGATAAGTGGAGTGTTTCTCAAGTTATACGTCATCTTATTTTTATAGATGAAATTGTTTTACCTGCATTAAAAAAAGCTGTGCAGCAAGAGAAGAGCATGAGGGTAGTGGATAAGAACATTGCTTTTATTTTAGACCGTAAAAACAAGCTAAGATCACCCTTCCCTGATCCGTCAACTGTATTTATGAGCAAAGATGAACTCTTAAAAAAGTTGAATCATGTAAGAACGCCGCTCATTGAATATTTAGGCCAACTTACGGAAGAAACTGTATTTGAGGATAAATCCATGGTACATCCACTCTTTGGACCTATGAATATAAAACAAATACTTGAATTTATGGCTCTCCATGAAAAACGTCATATTGAGCAAATTAAAGAATTAAAAGAAAGTATATAAAGTTTTTCTATGATTTTACTTTAACGGGTGCATTAACCACCTGTTTTTTGGTAAAGTGAGGCTCAAATATATGAATGGTATTAATTTTATTTGTGAATATTTTGCTAAGATTCTAAATGGAAAAAGTACCATAAATCATGGTGTTTGTACTGTATCATTGCGACGCAATTTTAAGGTGATTGTGCAAGGGCGCGAGAGTAGGTCTGTTGTTCCAGCAGGGGTATCATTCGAATCGTTGGATAAAAGTGGCCTTGCCTTATGCTTGGCTGAAATTGCAATTTTAGAAGAAGAGATTCCTCGTTTTATGCATTCGGTTCTCCAACAGGGGCTGATTGTTAGTGCCTTGCATAATCATTGGTTATATACTGAACCTTCGATCTTGTATATTCACATACAATCTGTTGAGCCTCCGTTAAATTTTGCGAAAAAAATGGCACACTCCTTTTCATTCCTGAGCAGTTATCCAGTTTCCTAAATTTACCTTAATTTTGAATCTACGATACCAAACAAAATTCGCAGAGGTTATCCTCTGTCTTTTTTTGTCCCTTAATTTGGTTTTATAGTTGTAAAATCATACCAAAAGTGTATAATTACACTAAAGATGTAAAAGAGGTGTACTATGGAACGTGAATCTGCTATTATCATAATCTCAGAAAAAATTAAGCTAATTCGTACCGAACAGGGCTACACCCAGGACAAAATGGCTGAGATACTTGGGCTATCCAAAAAAACGTTGGTCCAAATAGAAAAAGGGAGAATTACCGCAAATTGGACAACAATTGTAGCTGTCTGTGCATTATTCAATCAAAGTGAAATCCTCAACTCTGTGTTAGGTGATGATCCAGTCGAATTTATTAAATTAATTGGATTAAAAAACACTGAGAGTAAAAAAGAGAAAACAATGGGTGGAAAGGTTTGGTGGAAGGAGGTTTCAAAAGAAGGGGACTTTCGCTTACAGCAAAATGTTATCAGCCAACATTATCGCATATTGGACGAAGAAAATTATCGTCGTTTCAGTACATTTAATCTGGATGATGCCATAAATCGTTTAAAAGAACTAAAAAAAGAGTAAGAAAGGGAGATTAGCATGAAAATCTATAATGTTATTTTTCCAATTTGGTTTTTATTATTTTTTCCGCCAGTCATTTTCATTACGCTTTTTGGAAATTATGTAATTGATTCAATTGTCTTGATTGCTTGCTTTTATCTTTTTAATATTTCTAATTTGCAAATAAACCTAAAAACATTTTACAAGAAAAGTATTTTAAAAGTTTGGTTGTACGGGTTTTTAGCAGATATTCTTGGTGCCTTAATTTTATTCCTTTGTACTATGTTGGAGGAAAAAATAGGTTTGTCCTATGAAATAACTTCAGCTATAAGCTATGACCCATTTAGTCATCCTCTGGCTGTAGTTATCATTTTAATCTCAATGCTTGTAGCATCTTACTTCATTTTTCTTTTTAACTATAAAATTACGCTGGTACCTGTTATTGCAGAAGCCCGGTTACGGTTCAAAGTAGCGCTTACGATTGCGATTATCACGACACCATGGACGTTCCTATTGCCGACAAAGTGGTTTTACTAGGACTTGGATTGGTGGCGGGGACACGACCGTGCCAATGGCAATCGTGATAGTGGCCTGTAATATAAAAAAACCGCATTGAAATTTGGTTTCAGTGCGGTATTGCTAAATCTTAACCTTCATTAGGCATTCACAACAGCCTCTTCATAGCATCCTTTTTCTTCGTTCCACATAAAAAAACCATCTTTGATTTCAATTCTAGATGGATGTGTTTCATAATAGGATTGTTCGCTTTGGATACTGTCTGTAGCTTCATTATTTAAAAGTTCCGCTAGTTCATCTTTCGTAATTAATCTGCATACATGTTTAAGACAGATCTGTTCTTCATTGAGTAGGCTATTTTCCTTTACAATCGAATTTTTGAACTGGGGGTTAAACTGTAGCATAAATTTAAGATCGTATAAATATAAAACTCCAAACACCTTCTTTAATCTTAAAGACCCAATTTTAAATTCTCTTTCTGAAACCCAATCTTTAGTGCCAGTTAACGGGTTATAGATTAAATATAGTTTTTCAAACATGAAGCATTCTCCATTTCTAATTTATAGGCATAGATAGGAATATCAATTTAGTTTTATTAATTTGTTTACCTGTTTATCAATGGTTTCGAAGCTTGTATTCAGTGAAAAGGCTAATTCTTTAAATAATATGTTTTGAATGGAACATAACATTTTTCGATCTGCTTCAGCCAACTTCTTACCGTCGTTTTCTACTTTCCTTTTCTTCCTCATTAGGGTGTTAACTATTTTTGCGATCGTTTCGCGATTACCTGTTTTAAGCATGTCAGAATAGTATCTTTTGCGGTCATTTGGCTTTTCAATCCAGTTCATACCGGGCTCTTTAAAGGATTCTAGAATTTCTTCCGCTTCACCTTCATCCATCATTTCCTGCATGACGTTCTGTTTATTATCTGTTGGGCATTGGATCGTTAGGTTGCTGTCCCCGATAGGATGCAAGACATAATAATTTCTTGTAATTCCAGAATACGTTTTCGTACATATGTCGACTATTTTGCATATACCATGTGTTGAATAGGTAACCAAATCTCCTTCTTTGAACATGATCATTGCTCCCATTCTTAAAATTGTCAACTTGTTTGACTATTTCTATTTTAATCCAAGAATGAAATTTTGTCAATTTAGTTGACAATTGGTTGGGAATTTAATATATTATTTTCCGAAATAAAGGATTGATTGGAGTGAAATGTTTGAGTTCTGTTCTGGAAAACTTAGATTTTTTTGACTTATTAAGTGAACGCCATCATCAAATTCGCAGTATCATTGAAAAAAGTTGGAATGATAATAGTGATATTTATATTTCGAATTCGGAATGGTTTATTCTATCTAAACTTTATCAAAAGCAGCCAACGATTTCGTATGTGTCAAAGCAAGTCAATATATCTCGTCAAGCAACCCATAAATTTATCAAAAATCTTGAGGCAAAGGGACTTCTTAAAATAAAGAATCTCGAAAACAATAAAAAAGATAAATGCGTGCAATTAACGGAACTAGGTGAAAAATGCTACCAGGAATATATCGAGTTAAAAGAAAACCTTGAGAAAAAAATTATCGGGAAAATCGGGGACGAACAATTTAGATTATTGAAAGAAATCATGGAATCTGATTGGGGATTGATGCCCCTAATCAATGAAACCAACCGCGCCTTGCTTGGCTCAGATTCGTAGTTCAGCAGAATAACACGAAAAAAAACGTCATTTCTAGGGATGACGTTTTTGGATTTTGTAAATGGCCCCTTGAACATTGATAGTTGATTCTTTTTCGTCAGTAACTCCCGCAATCCCACAGCATAAAGGACGATTGCTTCCAATTAGGGCTGATGATTCAAGCGCCTTTCGATAGAGGCGTATTGATATATTGCTTATAGGGATTTCGGTAAAATCTCCAAATTCATCATGTCCATTTCTAGATGCGTTCTGATCAATATCAAATAGTCGACAATATTGCAGGATTGTTTTTTGCACATTTTGAACTGCAAAACTAATGTACGAAATAGATGGTTCGCCATTTTTGTGCTGCCACAATGCTTTCATTTCAGTTTTTCGTATATCATCGGCATGTCCCCATTTGATAAAGAAAGGGTAACGCACTTGATCATCCGATTTTTCTTTCAAAAACAGCATAGACCAGCTTAATATTGAGCCATCTTCTCTTATCCGATTACCATCAAATGGCCCTATAGTTTCGTAGTCTTTTTGTCTAAGTTCTTTTTGTAATGCTGAAATGTCGTTTGTTCTAAAAGCCATGGTTGAAAAGCCTTCACCAAAAGCGGAATCATTAACAATTTGTTGGATTAAGATATTGTCAGATGTTTTTGCTATTTCAAAGTCAGTAAAACCAATCCACTCAATATAGCCTAAATTGTGAAAATAACAGAGACAATTACGTGTTCCCCAATTCGTGTGATTTCCGCCTTTTATTGTATTAAATCCAAGCTTTTGAAATGCCGCCTGTGTCTCTTTAGGATTACTTGTAAAGTGGACTAAATGGTCAAATTTTACATTCACCTCACACATCTCCTTTGTATTTAATTTAAAAATCTTTTCCTTATTTCAGGCGTTGGAATAGCGCATTCCTGTTTTTTCCCAAACCATTTATATCGATTTTTCGCGATCCAATCGTAACAACGGTCCCGGATTGGTCCCGGGATTAAAATGAGTATATAAAGAAGCTGCCACCATTTTCTTAAGTCTTTGGCAATATGGAGTGCAGCCGTTGATTTTGTAAAATATTTCTCACCCTTAACATATATGAAACTGTCAAAATGCTCTGTTGGCAAATTGAACTTTTTCAAAAGGTCCTGACCCGCATTCGATTGCAAGGAAGCAAATAAAAAATTTTCATCGGTATCATGATTTATTAAGAAATTAACAGTTTGATCGCAAAAATTACATACACCATCAAATAAAATGATCGCTTTTCCCTTAGTTTTCTTCATAGTTAACCCCACGCTTACATTTATGGTAAATTCAGTATACCATTAACAAAAATATTTTTTCCAAACTGATGTTACATTTTTGAAATTCATTCGTTTTTAAAGATAGAGCCAGCTTAAGATATGGAGGGAGAGAAGTTGGGTGATACATTTATCCGAATTTATGATGAATGCTTCGATGATGTATATCGTTACGTCTGTTTTAAAATAGGAAACAAATGGGATGCGGATGATATTGTTAGTGAAACATTTAGAAAAGCATACGAAAAACAATCATCTTTAACGGAAGTTGAAAATCCTAAGGCATGGTTGTTCATGATTGCAAGAAATACTGTCATTGATTTTTACCGTAAAAAGAAAAATATCTTGATTGGTGATGAAATGGAGTTTTATTTCAATCCGCTTCCATTTGAAGACCCATTTCATGAGTCTGATGAGATGGAATGTTTAAAAAAGAGCCTGAATTATTTATCGAAGGAAGATCTAGAGATTACGAATCTCCGCTATTTTGCAGATTTAAGGTTTAAAGAAATAGCGGAAATCTTGGACAAAACCGAACAATCCCTACGTGTGAAATCGAGTCGAATTACTAAAAAACTAGGCCTCTTGGTGAAAAAATGTCTGGGGGAAGAATAATATGGACGACAAAATTGAAAAAAACTTACATGAGTTGAAGGAACAAATTTATGTAAATAATGAACTAAAACAGGATCTGCGTAAAACATTCGTTCCAAAATCAAAACGCAGAAAAAGCTTGTGGCGGAATCCATGGATCAGTGGATTACTGGCAGCTGCAGTATTTATGGCGTTTTATTTTTCAAATTCGCAACCTGATCATTTTGTGAAGGCAAGTTCATTAAATATTACAAACTCAATCTCATTTATGGATATCGGCAGTGGGGAAGTCGTTGCCTATTCACATCAAAAGGGATCATTATATGTTTCGTTACGGGACCAGGGGATCTTTAAGTACACGAATGAAGGATTAACGAATTTAACGAAAGAAGTTGCTGATAGCATGAGCCAATCAATAATAGAAGATCAGCTTCTTTTCTCACAAAATGGAACAATCTATATTTTGGCATTACAAACTAAAGAAAGTAAAGAAATAATGAAAGGTACGTCTGATATCAGCTATAGTCAGCCGACATGGAAGGATAAAAACACGATTTATGTTACAAAGAACGAAGGAAGCAAATCCGAGATTGTTGAAATCAATCTCAAAACAATGAAAGAAACATCTGTGACAAAGGGTTCAAGTCCAGTTTTTGTTGAAAAAGAAAATAAGCTGATTTTTGAGCGGGATAGTCAAATTTTTATGAAAGATATTAAAAACGGCGAAGAGTCTTTTGTGGATAAAGGCATTGACCCAGCGGTATCTGCGGATGGAGCGTATATATCCTATGTTAAGAATAACAATGGATTTGATGACGTCTGGATTAAAGACCTCGACCTTGAAACAAAGAAAAAAGTAACAACAAACGTTCCACCTCGATTCGAAAATAAAAACCAAGGTTTATATCAATATACTTTACCAATCTGGAGTTCAAATGAGCGTTCATTATATGTTTTGAAATTAAGTCAGTTTGATCCAAATGCATCTATTCAAATTATGAAAATCTCTCTAAACGAGAAGGCGATTTCAGCAGAAGAAACAGTGGAAAGATATTTGCAGGCTTTAATTGTTAGGGATGATGATTATGCGAAAAGCATGATGGAGCAGCCGCCGGAGTTTTTAACAGTTTCAAACCCGCATCAAATTGGTTATGACGTCATCAGTTCGAAAGAGAAAAATGGCATCACGACTGTTACAGCCAATGTGTACTGGACGTATACGGCAAATCCTTATTATAAGGTGGGAACGTATCAATTTGAATTGAAGCAGGAAAAGAGTCAGTATATTATTCAAAATATAGCAGAAACAGAAGGTGTTGAAGTCACAAGTGCTGATTTTTCAAATGAACTTTTCTTAGTAAAAGATGGGGGAGATAGGGAGCGCCTGTTTTCATTAACAGATATTCCAAAAGAATTTTTACTAACAGATTCCGTAAGAATCAGTTCATTAGTTATTAGTCCTAATGAAAAGGACGTCATTTTCAGTCTGCAGGAAATGGCTGAAAAAGTGGGAGAGCCTGCTGGGGTTACTATTCTTAAATACGATCGTGATCAAAAAACATTTACTGAAATTTCTAGATTAGAGCCGAAAAATAACAGCGAGAGCCTTGTGATTGAGCAAATGTCTCTTGACTCCACAGGCCAATATGTAGTTGCCGATGTATTTTCTGAACCTGGCTTTGTTTCAACAACTTATCTTTTTGATGTAGTAAAAGGGGAGAAAGTTGACCAATTTACCGGATCACATTCATTATTTTGGCAAAATCAAAAATTAATAATGCAGGTCATGGATGAAAATAAATCGATGTTATACGAATTTGATCCAAAAACAAATGAGAAATATAAATTTTAAATTTCAAAAAGTAGCCAATTCACTAGCGCTGTGAATTGGCTATTTTTCATGAAGACATCACTTGTCCGCCGTTGACATGTATCGTTTGCCCTGTCACAAATCGCGAATCATCGGAGGCAAGGAAAACAAAGGCGGGGGCAACTTCAAAGGGCTGGCCTTGACGTTCCATAGGATTACTAACAAGTGAAACCTGATCCGCAGAAAAACTGGCAGGGATCAAAGGAGTCCAAATCCTGCCGGGAGCAATGGCGTTTACTCGGATTCCTTGACGAACTAAATTATTGGCCAAGGCACGGGTAAAGCCGACATTAGCAGCTTTTGTTGCAGTATAATCAATTAACTGGTCGTTTCCATAATAAGCAACGACAGAAGCAGTATTAATAATCGAACTTCCAGCCTTTAGGTGTGGAAGCGCGGCCCTAGTTACATAAAAATGTGAATAGATATTTACTTTAAATGTGTCATCGAACTGTTCATCGGAAATATCAAGCAGGCTCAATTGCTGAAACTGGATGCCTACGTGGTTACATAAAACATCGAGTTTACCAAATGTTTTGATCGTTTCTTCAACTATATGAATGCATTGCTGTTTTTCCCTTAAATCTCCTGGCAACAGCAAACAACGTTGTCCCAACTCTTCAATTCTGCTTTTTGTTCGATTAGCATCCTCGTGTTCATCCAAATAGCTAATGGCAATATCTGCCCCTTCTTTTGCAAAAGCGATGGCTGCGGCGGCTCCCATGCCACTGTCACCACCCGTAATCAGAACCGTTTTTCCTAAGAGTTTTCCGCTGCCTTTGTAATTTGGATTTTCAATAATGGGTCTTGGAACCATTAGGCTTTCTACACCGGGTTGACGGTATTGACGCTGTTCCGGAACGGTTAAAGCTACATTTTTGTATTGTGTGATTTTTCCGTAATTTGGGTATAGCGGGTATTCTTGATTGGACTTTGGATTATTTTCAGGCACGAAAATTCCTCCTTTTTACAATAACAATTTGGGTTACTTTATGTCTCGAGAGTGGAAAAGGTGACTAGTATATTTTGAAGGTAACAGGGGATAGAAATCGCGAATACAGTATAAAAGGTTTAATACTCTTGGGGAGGTATCTAAATTGCCAAACAACTATTATCATCCTGAAGTAAAATTATTGTTAGTGAATCATTCAAATGAAAAGGTTAAAGTTTTATATGATTCTAATCAAATTCCTTTCAAAATGCCGTTGATTGGACCGCGCCCACCATTCTATACGAATCCGCAATATGTACAGTACTATCCAAAAATCTAGTTGACATTGAATAATACAAAAGTTAAGCCAATTCTCAAGATGTTCCTTCATCTAAAGAGTTGGCTAATTTTAACTTTTTATGAACAAATTATGAAATTTTTATGAAACTTACCAAAATGTGGCGGATTCGATATGGACAAACTGTGATATTTGTCATAATGGCGTTGTAAGGAGCTTTTATTATTATTTTATAAAAATGAAGGGGTGTGATTTATATGGCAAAGCCAGAGTTACATCAAAAGACTCAAATCGAGGATCGTAGTTCATTACGGGGGACACTCCTAATGACAACAATCCTTGGATTGATTTTGATCGGAACATGGTTTGGCGTATGGAATTTATATTTAGGTCGTTAATTCAATGTAGAAAGGAGCATTGGTTACCATGCACATGCATAAGTATGAAAAACTTTGGCTGTTATTTGGTATCACGACTTTGCTTGTATTCACGATTACGATTGGAGTAAGTGCATTTTACATGGGAAATCAGCCGCCAAGCTGTCTGGTAACTGTTGACCCGGCTAATGTTGATACAACTGCTCCATTTGATCAGCCCGGTCTGAAGCAAGTCGGAGACAATCAGTATGAACTAATAGTAGTTGCGTCTGCATTTAACTATGATGTTGGTCCTGAAAAGGTTATTCAAGTTCCAGTTGGTTCTACGATAAACTTTATTGGAACAACGAAGGATGTTATTCATGGTTTTGAGGTTGCTGGTTCAAATGCAAACATGATGTTGGAGCCTGGTTATATTAATACTGTTGAAGCTACATTTAATAAGCCTGGTAAATATACGATTGTTTGTAATGAATATTGTGGGCTTGGTCACCACTTAATGTTTGCAACTTTGGAGGTGGTTGAATAATGAACCCGATCGCTAGTATTAATCCAAAAGATGCGAAGCTTACAATGGCTCATTTTTATGTTGCATTTATCTCCCTATTCTTAGGGGCTACGGCTGGTTTGCTTCAAGTTTTAGTGCGTTCAGGAAAGGTAACGCTACCGGCTGGGATTCAATATTATCAAGTTTTAACCGTTCACGGTGTTTTATTGGCTCTTGTTTTTACTACTTTCTTTATTATCGGTTTTATTTTCGCGACACAAAGTAAGACTTGCGGTTCGTATACTGATGGTGAGCGTCGCTGGGGCTGGATTGGATATTGGACGATGACAATTGGTGTAGCGATTGCTGCTACATTCATCTTACTTGGTGAAGCTTCAGTTCTATATACAATGTATGCACCAATGATGGCACATCCGATGCACTATATTGGCCTTACGCTAGTTGTAGTCGGCAGCTGGATTTGCGGTTTCGTAGTTTTCCATCGTCATGCACGCTGGAGAAAAGAAAACCGAGGACAAATAACACCACTATTAAGTTATATGGGTGTAATGACAATGATTATGTGGCTAGTAGCATGCTTAGGTTTAGCTACTACCGTATTGGTTCAAATCATTCCATGGTCTTTAGGGCTTGTTCCAACGATTGATGTATTAATTAGCCGTACATTATTCTGGTACTTCGGTCATCCACTAGTATACTTCTGGTTATTACCTGCTTACATGGCATGGTATGTAGTTGTACCGAAAGTAATCGGCGGTAAGATCTTTAGTGATGCCTTAGCTCGATTATCATTTGTGCTATTTATTTTGTTCTCCATTCCAGTAGGATTCCACCATCAATTACTCGAGCCAGGTATTGATCCATTCTGGAAATACTTACAGGTAGTATTAACATTCCTGGTTGTTATTCCATCATTAATGACTGCCTTCGCTTTATTTGCAACATTTGAAATGCGGGGCCGTGAATTAGGAGCAACAGGGTTGTTAGGCTGGTGGAAAAAGATGCCTTGGAAGGATGCTCGGTTCTTTGCTCCATTCATGGGTATGTTATTCTTCGCAGCCGGTGGTGCCGGTGGATTAGTTAACGCTTCCCACCAACTAAACCAAGTCGTTCATAATACAATTTGGGTTACAGGTCACTTCCATTTAACTGTTGGTTCAGCTGTTGCAATGACCTTCTTCGGTGTTGCATTCTGGATTGTTCCTTCGATTACTGGTCGAACATTAACACCAAAGGTGAATAAACTAGGTCTTATCCAAACTTGGTTATGGACGATCGGCATGTTATTTATGTCAGGTGCGATGCATACAGCAGGCCTATACGGAGCTCCGCGCCGTTCAGCTTTTTCAACCTATGCCGGAAATGAAGATACACTTGCTTGGATTCCTTACCAAATTGCTCAAGCGGTTGGTGGAACATTCCTATTCCTTGGAGCATTATTAATGGTGTATATCTTTGTTTATCTTGCATTTTATGCACCTAAAGGCGAAACAGAATTCCCTGTTGGCGAAGTGCACGATCAGGCTGAAAAAGTACCGGCTGTTTTCGAGAACTTCAAATTATGGGTCGCCATTACATTTGCCTTAGTATTATTCGCATACACCATTCCATTTATTGATATGATCCAAAACGCACCTCCAGGATCACCTGGATATACGAATGTTATCGGACGTCAATAGAAGAATTCTCCAAATAAAAGGCCTGATCCATTTGCCCTAATCAGTGGCATTTGGACAGGCTTTTTTATATGTGAAAGAAAAGTTTGCCCTTTTTTTGTCCAGCTCCAGCGCCCAGCAACTCGTAAATTTCGCTAAACGGGTGCCTGCGCTTTTCTAATTAGCAACGCCTAATTTGTCCGCGGATTTCTCCGTTAGGATGTTGGGCAGTATTAACATTTACATAAGCCCTTCCAGCTCTTATTAGGCGAAGTAATTCAGGAATGGAAGCACCCTGAAGTGGCCCAACAAGATCATCAGGGGTAATCACGCCCTCAACAACCCCTTTATTAACACTTATATTAGGGTCAATCGGGCCAAATAGGAAGACCACAACAGGACCATTTATCCTTCTGTGACCAAGGTGAATATGGGCCTCAGTAAAGTTTGCAAGCTTATTAACCGTTAGTTTGTATCCAATTTTTTGGCGATCACTACTTACTTTAAATTTAATAAGCCCCGTAGCATTCGTTTCGACCGGGGGAACCTCCTCGGAACCACTTAAATTAGCAAAAAAAAGTTCATTTCTATTCATATCCATGCTCCTTTATATATCATTACATTATTATATTTTGATGTGGATAAATTGCTATTACTGATTGCTTAATAGTCTAATAGGTGGGGTTACAAAGTGTAGGCGAAAGGAGCGGTTGCCAAAAATGGGGATATGTGACAGTATATAGAGGAACAGAAGAAATGGAGGATTTGATAAAATGGCATTGCCTAATTGCCCGAAATGTAATTCAGAATATACATACGAGGATGGAAGTCTATTAATTTGCCCAGAGTGTGCTCATGAGTGGTCTTTAGATGCGGAGGCTGATCAAAGCGAAGACGAAAAGGTCATTAAAGATGCAAATGGGAATGTACTACAGGACGGCGACACAGTAACCGTTATTAAAGACCTAAAAGTTAAAGGTTCGTCATTGGTAGTAAAAATCGGTACAAAGGTGAAAAATATTCGTTTAGTGGATGGAGATCATGATATTGATTGCAAAATCGATGGGATAGGAGCCATGAAACTAAAATCGGAGTTTGTTAAAAAGATGTAATGATGTAAAATGGTATACCAAATCCGCTGAGGGTTTGGTATATTTTTTTAAAAAACCTAAATTACCCTCTATTTACAATTTTAAACTCCTTTGTCTACTTTTTTTAATTACAAAAATACTGAAATAAGTTACAAAAGCTATAAATCACCTTTAAAACCTACTACTATAAAGAGGTACTAACGATAATATTTATGAACTAAATATAACCTGTGAAATGGAAATATTTACTCGTTTACAAGGGGAGAGATTTGTATGTCAACCTTACGGGGTGAAGCTTTAAAAATGCATATAGAAAATCGCGGAAAGCTTGGTGTCTATTCAAAGGTGCCGGTTCGCAATGCAAAAGATTTAAGTTTAGCGTATTCTCCAGGTGTCGCTGAGCCTTGCATCGACATTCATAAGGATGAAAATAAAGTTTATGACTATACAATGAAGGGAAATCTTGTTGCAGTTGTTTCTGACGGAACGGCTGTACTTGGTTTAGGGAACATCGGTCCGAAAGCAGCAATGCCTGTAATGGAGGGAAAAGCATTGTTATTTAAGTCTTTTGCCGATGTAGATGCATTTCCGATTTGTTTAAATACGACTGATGCTGACAAAATTGTTGAAACAGTCAAGCTGTTAGAACCAACTTTTGGTGGAGTAAACCTTGAAGATATCGCAGCACCACGCTGTTTTGAAATAGAAGAACGTCTACGTAAAGATTGTAGCATTCCTGTTTTCCATGACGATCAACACGGAACAGCAATTGTTACTGCTGCTGGTTTATTGAATGCTCTCAAACTTGCAAGCAAGAAAATCGAAGATATTCGTGTTGTTGCAAATGGTGCAGGGGCTGCTGGTGTGGCGATTATTAAACTATTGCTACAAATGGGCGTTAAAGATGTTATTTTATGTGATACAAAAGGAATTATCTATGAAAACAGACCTGTTGGTATGAATAAATTTAAGGACGAAATGGCTAAAATCACGAACAAAGAGCAAAAACAAGGTACGTTAACTGATGCACTAGTTGGTGCTGACGTGTTTGTTGGGGTATCAGCTGCAGGGGCTGTTACAGAGGAAATGGTTCGATCTATGAATCGTGATCCAATTATTTTTGCGATGGCTAATCCAATACCAGAAATTATGCCTGAAGTAGCGAAAAAAGCAGGCGCGTTGGTAATAGGTACAGGCCGTTCAGATTTTCCAAATCAAGTGAACAATGTTCTTGCCTTCCCAGGAATTTTCCGTGGAGCTTTAGATGTTCGTGCAACGGAAATTAATGAGGAAATGAAACTTGCAGCTGTAAATGCAATCGCGGGATTAGTTTCAGACGAAGAGATTCATGCGGATTATGTAATTCCGGATGCATTCGATCGTAGAGTTCCAGCTCATGTTGCGGCAGCTGTTGCGAATGCTGCTATCGAAACTGGAGTTGCTCAAAACCCTATGAATGTAGAAGATATTAAAAATCGTTTATTAGCTGAAGCGGAAGCAAAAAAGCCTGAGCTAGTTCTAGCATAAAAAGTAGGAAGGGACAGTGGTTACCAACCTTGGTTGTTACCACTGTCCCTTTTTTTGAGTAATTTGTTGGGCTAGATTTGGGCCAGAGTTCCCGACCCCACGGCTCTTGGGCCAGAGAACCCGACCCTGTGGGGCAGAACCTACACAAAAAGCCATGAGACCCAGTAATATAAAATTACTAACGTAAAAATCACAGCTGGTGGTATAACCACTATCGTGATCTTAATATATTCCCACCATGTAATAACTACCTTTCCACGTCTGACTATATGCATCCACATTAATGTAGCTAACGTCCCCATTGGGAGAATTAAAGATCCAACATCACTGCCTATGACACTTGCAAGGTAAGAAATTTTCAAAGAAAGTAAATCAAGATTGAGATTTGTTAATGTGATTGTGCCAATCATTAACGCGGGGTGATTGTTAAATAGATTGGAAAGTACCGAAAGCAGTACCCCCATCAATACGCTTGCATGGAGTAGACTTCCCGAGACAAGAGGGCGCATGAACCCTATTAACCAGTCAGTCAAGCCGATATTATTTAAGCCGTATATGATGACGTACATGCTAAAAGCGAATACGATGATATACCATGGTGTTTTCTTTAGCATATCACCTGGTGGTATTTTTAAATAAGCCCATCTCCAACCTAATAGAACAAGTGATCCAATAACAGCCATGAGGGAGACCGGGATAGATAAAAATGAAGCTACAAATAGACTGACACGGACAGCAAAAACAAAAAGCAGGATGTTTATCATAAATCTGGTACGGTCTTTATCTGAAAAGGTGGTTGGATTATGTTTTAATGGATGGTAGGAAGGAAGAGATAGTCCAGTTATATTTGCAGGAATAGTTTTTGGTAAAGCTTTTTTAAAGCGAAGAAACAATAGACCAACCAATAAAAGTAATCCTAGCGTTGCCGGTACAAACATCATTGCTGTGTGCATATATAAACTCATATCGACGATTTTAAGGGCGATGAGGTTGACAATATTACTGACGCCAATCGGCGCACTTGAAGCAGTTGCGATAACTGCACCGGAAAGTAAATAAGGGATTTTTTCATGGTTTTTTAATCCCATATTATTTAATAACATAATCAAGATTGGGGTTGTAATTAAAATACTGCCATCGTTGTTGAAAAAAAGAGTCATCAGAAAACATAATAGGTTTACATACCAGAATAACCGAATACCTGATCCTTTTGCTTTTTCCGCCAGTTTCTCAGCCACCCAATTAAAAAATCCAAAACTTTCTAGAACGATTGCCATTACAATCGTTGCCATAATGGTAATGGCTGCTCCGCTGATTGTTTCAGTAATAATCTCAAGATCTCTTAGTGGTACGCTTCCACATAGAATGACGATGAGCGCACCAATAGTAGCTGGTACTGCTTCATTAAGGCCCCTTGGTCTCCAAAGGATGAATATAAGAGTTGCAAAGAATGTTAAAATCGTTATCCACACCATTAGTTTTATATTTCACTCCTTTCTTTCGTTGCAAATATAAATCTCTAGTTTCTGCGTTTGTCCCTCCCTTCCATTTATCACGCTAGTGATGTTGTATTGTAAGTATATGTACCCTGAATTCCGTCTGCCTTAGGTCTGTACCCGTTTTTAAAAATTCCGCAATAATCTATCCACAAATACCTAGTAAATAAAAGATTGAAAATTTGTCGAAAATAAATTACCATTGAGTACGGTGATTAAATTTTAAGGTATATTAGTATAATTTTTTTTCGAAATAGAAGGGAAGTCATCATGGATCGTTCAAAAGGATTAGGGCTTTGGATATTAACCGCTTTGGTGGTAGGAAATATGGTAGGCTCAGGAATATTCATGTTACCTCGAACATTATCCGAGGTGGCGAGCCCCGCGGGAGTATTGCTTGCTTGGGTCCTAACAGGTACTGGAGTTTTAACAACGGCTTTAGTTTTTGGAAATTTAGTTGTGCGAAAGCCCGCACTTTCGGGGGGACCACAAATTTATGCGAAAGAAATATTTAAACCTGGAACACATGCCTCTATATTTTCTGGATTCATCTCCACCTGGGGGTATTGGATTGGAAATCTTGCTGGCAACGTTGCCATTGTAACAACATTTGCCGGATATTTATCTACATTTTTCCCTGTTTTAACCAATCAACATGAGCTAATTACAATCGGAGAGTTTACCTTAAAAGTTGGCAATGCCCTTACTTTTCTTGTCTGTACATTGCTTTTATGGGGTACTCATTTTCTCGTTCTTCGAGGGATTAGTGGTGCCGGAAAAATCAATTTTGCAGCCACTGCAACAAAGGTTCTTGGCTTTGCGCTATTTATTGTAGTTGGTTTGTTTGCCTTTCAAAAAAGTAATATTCTCCCTTTTGCTACACCGAGATTGGATGAAGCCGGGCAATCAGTGGGGCTATTAAGTCAAGTCAACAGGGCGTCAGTAAGTACATTATGGGCTTTTATCGGAGTTGAATCTGCGATGGTTTTTGCTTCGAGGGCTAAAAAAACAATGGATGTAAAACGAGCAACGATACTTGGACTATTACTCGCACTCACCATCTATATTGGCATAAGTTTGCTGGTCATGGGGATCTTGGATCAACAGGCACTAATAAATTCTGAGAAGCCTTTAATTGATGCGATGGGGGTAATCTTAGGTCCACTTGGTGCAAAGCTGCTTGCCGGTCTGGGATTGGTTAGTTTGCTTGGTTCGACAATCGGCTGGGTAATGCTTTGTGCCGAGGTCCCTTATCAGGCAGCCAAACAAGGGTTGTTTTTACCATCGTTTCTAAAAGTGAATAAAGAAGGTATACCTACCTTTGCGCTAGTTGTAACAAATTCATTAGCACAGCTATTTATCTTTTCAACCGTATTTAATTCCATTTCAGCTGCTTTTGATTTTATTATTTATATTGCTACCTTGTCCTATTTAATTCCTTATTTCATCTCTTCTATCTTTCAATTAAAACTGGTTGTGACCGGAGAAACATACAACCTGGAAACGAAAGCAAGATGGGGCGACGGGATCATTGCTGCATTGTCAACGATGTATTCTGTATGGGTAATCATTGCTGGAACGGCCGATATAAAAACCTTTATGTTGGGAATGGGACTCTTATTTAGTGGCGTATTCTTTTACTGGAATGTAGTAAAAGCGGTAAAGCCTGAAGCTGCATTGAAAAAAGGTCTTGCTTGGAAGCAGCCGCTCGAAGAGGAATAGATTAAACACCAAAGAGAGCACTATAAAATCGTAAAGATTTTTGGTGTTCTTTTTTCGTCATACTGTTATTGGAAAATGCTAAAATAGTATGAAGTGTTATTCTAAGGTGGTGGCTATAGAGTGTTTCTCTTTATGACGGCTGGAGTGACTTTGGGGATTGCGGCTAAAATTTATTACGACACAAACTTTTTTAGGATGAACAGGATTGAGTTTCAAAGTAATAAAATACCGGATGGAACCGAATTTACAATTTTACAAATTAGTGACCTTCATAATAAAATTTTTCATAACAATAATGAAGAGTTAATTCGAACTATTAATAAAACAAACGCAAATATCGTTGTAATTACTGGTGATTTAATCGATAGGCGGACAAAGAATTTGAAGGACGTTCTTTATTTTGTTCAAAAAATTATGACAGCCCATAAAAATGTCTTTTATGTATCTGGGAATCACGAGTGGGGGAATCAGCATTGTAAGCAGTTACTAGATGGCCTTGAGAAAAGAAATGTTATCATCCTTGACAACAAAAATACGAAGATTGTTGAGGGAAGGGCAGTTATTAATTTAGCTGGTGTAGCAGACGTGACAACGAAACAAGACAACTTGAAAAAAGCACTGCAAGGTCTTAATAAAGACCACTTTACATTGCTTTTATCTCATAATCCATGTGTTATTAAAAAAAATGGAAGCCACTCTGTTGATTTAATTTTAAGCGGGCACACACATGGTGGGCAGGTGAGAATTCCTTTAATTGGAGCCCTGATCGTGCCAGATCAGGGTTTATTCCCAAAATATGCTAAAGGAGTATTTAATTTAGGTGGTAATCGTCATCTCTATATAGATAGTGGGCTTGGAACAAGTAGGCTGCCAATCCGTTTTCTTAACCAAAGCCAGTTTAGTTTGATAAAAATCACCAATAATAAAAAAGTCTGATGTTTTCTATTTCATCAGACTTTTTGGGATTTATGCAATCATCGTTTTCTTTAAATAATATTCAAACGCATCACTTGTCATTGGTTTGCTAAGGTAAAAGCCTTGGCCTAAGAGGCAGCCGCCGTTTTTAAGCTCCTCAATATGCTCCTCCAACTCAATGCCTTCAGCAATAACTTTCAAACCAATCGCATTTGCTATTGTTATGATCGCTCTAACGATGGCTTTACTTTCCTCATTTAAATGTATATCCTGAATAAATGAACGATCAACCTTTAAGATATCAATCGGCAGATGCTTAATATAGCTAAGAGAACTGTAGCCTGTCCCAAAATCATCGACAGAGATTTTAATGCCCATACTGCGCAACTTCTGTAAGATCGAAGCGGCATTTTTAACGTCAGCGAATATACTCTCCGTCACTTCGAGTTCAAGACATGTTGGGTCTAATTTTGTTTCTTTTAAAATATTTATGACTGAATCAATGAAGTTTGAATCCTCTAATTGACGGACCGAAACATTAACTGAAATGATTAAATTCGGAAAACCTTGTTTTTGCCATAATTTTGTTTGCCTACAGCTTTCACGTAAAATCCATTCTCCCATAGGTATGATTAAACCAGTTTCTTCAGCCAAAGAAATAAATTTTCCAGGAGGGATGATCCCGAGTTCCGGATGGTTCCATCTTACAAGAGCTTCCATCCCAAATAGCTCTTTCGTTGCAATATTTTGTTTCGGCTGATACTCCAAATAAAATTGCTCGTTTTTTATCGCACTTCTTAATGCATTTTCCAGTAAACTGCTCTCCAATGATTGTATCTTCATTTTATTATTATAAAAGGTAAAATCATTTTTGCCGCTTCCCTTTACATGATAAAGGGCATTATCCGCATTAACTATTAATTGTTCTGCAGAGTCGCCATTTTCAGGATAAGTTGCGATTCCTATACTGCATGTCAGGGAATACTCCTGCCCATAGGTGGATATTGGTTTTTGAAACATTTTTAAAATTTGTTTTACATCGATTATGATGTCCGCTTCATCTTGGACATCTTTTAACATAACAATAAATTCATCACCACCGAGACGTGCAATCATATCCGTTGGGCGAATGGCTTCTTTAATCCTATGGGCTGCTTCTTTAATCACAATATCTCCGGTATCATGGCCCCATTTATCATTAATAAATTTAAAATTATCTAAATCAATAAAAAGAATAGACAATTTAGATTTCAAATTATTTCTTTCAATAATTTCACTGCGAAGTTGATTCATAAACATGCGCCGATTTGGTAAATTGGTTAACGAATCATGGTAAGCTAAATGAAAGATTTCTTCTTCTAATTGCTTTTGTTTTGTTATTTCTTTTCGGATTGAAATATATTTATATGGCTTCCCTTTTTCATCCATAAACGGAACGATCGTTGCCTGAACCCAATAAATGGAACCATCCTTTTTTCGATTACGGACCTCACCCTCCCAGGTATGACCTGAGACGATTTGCTTCCACATTTCTTTAAAATACTCTTTAGGATGATACCCGGAATTGAGGAGTCTATGATTTCTACCGAGTAGTTCCTCCCGCTTATATTGACTGATCTCACAAAATAAATCATTCACATAAATAATTGCTCCTTTAGCATCAGTTATTGATACAATAGCAGCCTGGTCCAACGTATATTTTAATTCACGTAGATTTTTTAACGTATATTCAAGCTCCTGAATACGGGTCGTATAGTAAATGTCATCATGAACTAAATCGCTTGTCCTGCTCTTTTCATAGATTAAGTTTTCCATTGTCAGCTTTACTCCTAAGTGTACCGTATTTATGTTAATTATACACTTTAATTTAAATTGTATTTTTCTAAATAATAGCACAACTGCTATTCCTTTTAAAAGAATCAGCTTTGTGCTTCCTTTATTTCGCTTCATTATTGTACCTCGGATACAATTTATTCTTCATCTTTTTTTTGTTTAGACTTATTCTCCTCATTACCAAATACTTGTTGAGCACTATCGTGATCATCGGCTATAAAATCATAACCATCATTATCGACGATAATATTTACACAATTCGTAGCATGATCTCCCGAACTATTTGTATTACTTTTGGTGAACATGTCCCAGTTTGCAGCAAAGTTATTCCCAATAAGAACCCCCGATCTATCCGATGCAGTATTAATGTGGATATTAAGAAATTTTATAGTAATCATAAAAATCACCTTCCTTTAATATAGCTTATTAAGCTTATCCAAAACCCGTATAGGTGTTTCTTTTAGTACAACCATTAAATATGTTAAAATTTATCAAAAAGAGTTTGAAAGGAGAATTCAATGAAAACATATACTTCGAGATCAGAAATACCAGTACATGAAAAATGGAACTTAGATGATATATATATTGATGATAGTAGGTGGGAAGAGGACTTTGACCAAATTGAACAAATGGTGGAGGAACTTAAGAAATATAATGGTTCTATTCAAAATGGCAAGGATTTATGTGCCTATCTAAAACGACGAGAAGAGCTGTCCTATAAGTTCAAACATGTTTATTCTTACTGCATGTTGAAAGTGGATGAGGATACTAGGGACACGAGTTCACAAGCAATGCTCGACCGGGCAAAAGTGCTGGGTGTGAAGATCAGTGCAGCTACCTCGTTTTTTATGCCTTATTTATTAAGTTTGCAGGAAGAAACATTAAAAGCCTATATTGCTGAGGAAGAAGGGCTTAAATATTTTGAGGAAGATTTATTTGATGCTTTTCGTTATAAGCCGCATGTATTGAGTAAGGAACAAGAAGAAATCTTATCCCAGCTAGGTGAAGCCCTGTCTGTCCCAAGCAATACATTTGGGATGATTAATAATGCTGATATAAAGTTTGGTGAAGTCACCGGTGAGGATGGGGAAAAGGTTCAACTAACTAGAGGCATGTATTCTAAGTTGATTGAAGATGAAGATCGTGAGAAACGTCGTGAAGCTTATAAGGCATATTATCAACCATATGTGGCGAATAAAAATACAATCGCTTCGACGCTTTCAGGAGCTATCAAAAATAATGTTACATTGGCGCGAATTCGCAATTACCCTTCTGCGTTAGAAAAAGCGCTTTTTGGCGATAACGTTCCGAAAGAGGTATATGAAAATCTGATTACCTCGACCAAAGAAAATATCGCAACGATGCACGAGTACTCTAAGATCAGAAAAGAAAAATTGGGTGTTGATGAACTTCGTCAATATGATTTGAGTGTGCCGCTTGTTCAAGGTGTAAAGCAGGTGATTCCATATGAAGAAGCTTTTGAAACTATGTTAAAAGGGTTGGCATCACTAGGGGAGGATTATCTTAAAATTTTAAAAGAGTTCAAGTCGTCAAGGTATATTGATGTTCGGGAAACACCAGGAAAGCGTTCCGGCGCCTACAATCTTGGGATTTACGGTGTGCACCCATACATTCTTTTAAATCATCAGGATAATTTGGACAGTTTATTTACACTTGCCCATGAGTGCGGTCACGGAGTTCACAGTAAACTGAGTTCCCAGTACCAGCCGCAAATTACAGCGGGGTATAGCATTTTTGTTGCAGAAGTGGCTTCAACTGTGAACGAGGTTTTATTAATAAACTACTTATTAAATAATGAAAAAGATCAAAAAGTCCGGAACTATTTATTGAATCATTTTATCAATCAATTCAAGGGTACATTTTTTACCCAAGTTATGTTTGCTGAGTTTGAGATGAAAACGCATGAAATTGCAGAGAAGGGTATACCTTTAAATGTGGAAGTATTTAATCAGACGTATGAAGCTTTATTTAGAGAATATTACGGCCCTGATATTGTTTTTGATGAAGAGGTAAAATATGGCTGGTCAAGAATACCGCATTTTTATCGCCCGTTTTATGTTTACAAGTACGCAACAGGGTTTGCTTCAGCAATCCATATTGCGACGAAAATATTAGAAGGGGATCAAGAAACGCTGGGCTCCTATGTAGAATTCTTAAAGAGCGGCAGTTCAGACTATCCACTTGAACTGTTGAAGAAAACCGGCGTCGATTTAACGACACCAACGCCAATCGAAAATGCATTGAAACGGTTTAGCGAACTTATTAAGGAGTTCTCGGAAATATAAGAAAGGTGGGTGGGCCTGATGGGACACAGATCCCGCCCCTTTGTCCCATCGAAAGAATCGGGAAAGACCATGGGAATTAACAACATTATCGTTTATATAGTAATCGGTTGTTTTTGTTTAGGAGCAATTGATAAATGTATCGGAAATAGATGGGGCCTAGGTCAACGCTTTACTGATGGGTTTATGGCTATGGGTTCGCTCACACTGGCGATGGTTGGTATCATCTCATTAGCTCCAGTGTTGGCTTCGATCTTAACACCCATTATTGCCCCTGTTTATGGACTAGTTGGCGCAGATCCTGCTGCTTTTGCAAATACGCTTTTAGCAATTGATATGGGTGGCTATGCATTAGCAACGGAAATGTCTCAAAGGGCAGATGCAGAGCTGTTTTCATGGGTTTTTCTTGGAACGATGATGGGTCCCACTCTAGTTTTTACAATTCCGGTTGCCTTAGGCATCATTCAAAAAGAAGATCAACCTTATTTTGCCAAAGGGATTCTTTTAGGGTTAATCACTGTTCCCATAGGCTGTTTAGTTGGGGGCGTTGTGGCTGATATCAATATCCTAACGATCATTAAAAACCTTATCCCAACGATCATCTTTTCTGTTTTAATTTCAATTGGGTTATGGAAGTATACAAATAGGATGATTGCTGGATTTTCCATTTTTGCAAAGTGTATTGAAGTGTTAGCGATTGTCGGACTAACTGCGATAAGTGTTCAAACGCTTACTGGTTTTATGATTATTCCTAATATGGCGCCGCTTATGGATGGTATTAAAACGGTTGCGATGATTGTTCTTTTCCTTGCGGGTGCTTTTCCATTGGTTGCTGTTATTTCTAAAACGCTTCATAAACCGCTTGGGAAAATTGGCGCATTGTTGGGAATAAGTGAAACGTCAACTACGGGGTTGGTGGCATCCTTAGCCCATGCTATTCCGATGCTGTCCATTTTGAAGGATATGGATTCAAGAGGAAAGGTAATCAATGTAGCTTTTGCGGTTAGCGGTGCTTTTGTATTTGGAGGCCATTTAGGATTTGTGGCCGGTATTAATAAAGAAGTGGTGTTTGCAATGATTGTGGGAAAACTAGTTGGCGGGCTAAGCGCGGTTATTTTAGCGGTTGTTGCAACTAGGAAAAGTAGGGGGAAAGGTTGAAAATTAAAAGGACCGGGAGCTTATTTGTCCTCGGTCCTGATTGAAGTGGATTGTTCTGCCCTGCTTCTATACTTCCTTTGGTGAATACTGTACTCTTCTTACTCTAGTGACTCCTAATCTAGTTGAGAGAATGATAGAAATTATCGTAAGAACAACAATCATCGAAATAACACCAAACCACCCGAAGCTACTGTAGAAAATTCCACTTACCGTACCACCAACACTTGAGCCGAAATAATAGAAAAATAAATATAAGCCTGATGCTTGTGCTTTATTTTGTTTAGCTAATTGACCGACCCAACTACTGGCAATCGAATGTCCGGCAAAAAAACCGAACGTGAAAACAGCAATTCCGATAATTTTTACCCATAAGGATGTATCTAGCGTAATACATGCTCCCAATAATAAAATTACTAATGAAACCTGAATTAATTTCTTTTTACCATATTGATCGGCCAACATTCCCATCCAAGTCGAACTGAACGTTCCAACCGTATAAACGATAAAAATAAATCCAACTAAGGTTTGGCTTAAAGAGTAGGGAGGTGCAATCAACTCAAAACCAATGTAGTTATATAATGATATAAAGCCACCCATTAATAAAAATCCAGTTATAAAGATATAAATAAGACCTGGTTGTTTAAACTGTGAGAATAGGCCAGTCACCAACGATTTGACGGCAAATGTTTGAGCTTGGAAATGAGTTGATTTTGGTAAAATAAACCAGAAAACAATACTTGCAATTAAGCTAATAACGCCAATACCTTCCAAAGCAAACCGCCACCCGAAATGATCTGTTAATATACCGCTAATGATTCGTCCAGCCATACCGCCTACGGAATTTCCACTAATGTATAAGCCCATCGCCATACCTAAACTTTTCGGATCAATTTCTTCACCTAAATAAGCCATTGCGACAGCAGGCAATCCAGCCAGTGTAATTCCTTGTAGTATTCTGCATACAAGTAGTAGATGAAAACTTGGACTAAATGCCGTTAAAATCGAAAGTATGGAAGAAGCCACCAATGCAAATGTCATCATTGGTTTACGGCCGAATACCTCTGATAAAGAACCGGCAATCAACATGCTTATGGCCAGAGCTATCGTAGTAGAAGATAGACTCAAACTTGACGCTGCTGGTGAAATATGAAATTCCTTACTGATTTCAGGAAGTAAGGGCTGCGTCCCCCACAGTATTGCAAATGTATTAAATCCTCCTGCGAATAAAGCAATGTTTACCATTCTAAATTTGTGTGTCCCACGCTGTATATACCCCATTTTTAAAACATTCCCCTTTATTTGTTATGAACGAAACCTTGAACATATTGGATAAAATTTTTTGTGACAGGTGATAGGTAACCGTCTTTTAAATGAGCAATTCCAATTTTTCGATTGCAAATTGGTTTTTTTACATGGATCATCTTCACCTTCGTTTTCTTTAGCACTTCTATATTTGGTACGATGGAAACACCTAAATTTGCGCTAACTAAACCAGAAACCGTCCCGATATCTTCCCCCTCAAAAACAATATCAGGTGCGAGGCCCGCTTCTAAACAAAAATTATGAAGAATCGTACGTAATCCATAGCCCTCTCTAAAGGAGATAAAAGGCTCATTTTCAATCATTTTCAAATCAACTTCATCATATTCCGCTAGCCAGTGGTTTTTAGAGACTATCAAAAATAATTCCTCGGTCATTAGCGGCTCCCATATCAAGTCTTCGTCATCCTCTAAAAGAGAAAAAAGCGCCAGATCGACTTTTCCCGATTTTACCTGGCTAAAAATTTCTTGGTTAGAAGTTTGATGCAGAAGAAATTTAACATTTGGAAATTCGGATCGATAAGTACTTAATATATCTGGAACAAAACTCATACCGAGTGAAGGTAAAAAGGCCAAATTAATCGTACCAGATTCGGGATGAATATCTTGAAGAACTTCTTGTGTTCCTATTTCGATTTGCTTGATCGCTTGTTCAACGCGTTTTAAAAACATTTCACCATAACGATTTAAATAAATATTTCTGCCTTTACGATTAAAAAGCTTAACGCCTAATTCGTCTTCAAGCTTGGCAATCGAACGGCTTAAAGCGGGCTGTGAAATAGCTAATTGTTCAGCAGCTTGTGTAATATGCTGCATCTTGGCTACGGTCTGAAAATAAGTGATCTGATGCCATTCCATGTTTTTGACCTCATATATAGTTAGAATTTACTTATAGTTTATCATACTCCTACTATTGCATAACTTCTAATTGATACTTTGCATATAATTCATTACTTTTAGTTATGAATGTTTGAATGGGGACAGAGGGTCGGGAACTC
>NZ_JARSMD010000051.1:0-36962 GCF_035811335.1 Schinkia azotoformans | reverse complement strand
GTTCCCGACCCTCTGTCCCAGGGATCTATATCTATCAAAACAAAAGAGCCTGGAAGATTTTCCAAGCCCTCAATTTGTTATTTTAGAATTTAAATTGGCTAACCATTTCTTGTAGTTTTATAGCAGTAAAGCTTAATGATCGAGCGGTAGCGGTTATTTCCTGCATTGCTGCGGTTTGCTCTTCAGCAGCTGCTGAAACGTTTTGTGCATTCAGTGCTGATACTGAGGTGGTATTTACTATGGAATTCATCATCTCAACTATTTCAACACCGCTTTTATTTACACGTTCAACCGCAATTATTGTTTCTTTTGAATGCGCAGATAAATCTTGGATAATTTTTGTGATCCCTTCAAAAGCATCTCCTGTTTGCTTCCCTAAACTAATTCCACCATTTACAGCAGTGGTACCTTCGCTCACCGATTTTATTGCATTGTCTGTTTCTTTTTGAACTTGTTCTATAAGTTGTTGTACTTGACCGGCAGCATTACTTGATTGTTCAGCTAATTTTCTTACTTCTTCAGCAACTACTGAAAAACCTTTCCCATGCTCACCTGCTCTTGCCGCTTCTATAGCAGCGTTTAATGCTAATAAATTAGTTTGATCTGAAATTTGCGTGATTAAAGAAATAATTTGCTCTATTTCTTTTGATTTTTCTCCAAGTTTACCAATTACATCTGAGACATTGTTTACCTTATTACTGATTAAATTCATATGTTCTAATGTTTTATGAACAATTTCATTTCCAATACTTGCGTGGCTTTGGGCATTGGATCCTAATTCAGCAACAAACTGAACTGAAGCAGCCACTTGGTTAATACCTGACGAAATTTCAGCTACGGTTTGGGAGGAGGTTTGACTAGCCAATAATTGCTGATCCGTTCCCTGAGCCACTTCTTGTATGGAATTTGCAATTTGGTCTGTTGTCTGAGCGGTTGATTCCGCACCTGCGGTAAGTTCCTCCGAAGAAGCAGTTAAGTGTTCAGATGTTAGCTTTATTTGATGTATAAGGTCAACTAACTTTGTTCTCATTTCCTCAAATGATCCAGCCAATGTACCGATTTCATCTTTTGACCGAATGGTTATCGGTTGACGAAGGTCACCTTGTGCGATAGTCTCTGTAGCATCCATTAGTTTTCTCAATGGAACTATAATTGAGCGGCTTAAGAAAACGGATATCATGATGGCAAGTACAAAAATAATTCCGCCAAGAATGCCAATTACCATTTTATTTTTGTTCATTAAATCATGAATATCCTGTAATGATTGATTAATGCTAGATAAATATTTTTTTTGGTAATCGTCAACTTTTCTATTAATATCTAATGAATTTTTGTCAAACAGCGGCATTATTTCATTGCCTTTTTCTGTGCCGGCTTGAATATATTGATTAGCCATCTTTTGACCCATTTCATAGTAGGAATCAAATGATAATTTTATAGCATCTAATTCCTTAGCTTCGGTCGGATGAAGTTCTTTTAGCTTTTCAAGATCCCTATAAAATAATTTGCTATGGGCTTCTGCTAGTTTGAAACCATCATCAAAACCATCTTGCGCTCTTGTAGCACTAATATCTGATAAATATTGTTGAACTTGGACAACCGATAATTTTAATTGATCAGCTAACAAAGCGGACTGTAATGTTTTTTCTTTAATTTCTTCAAGCTGTTTTACTTGTGAAGTCAAATTCACAATTTGAATTGTTCCAAAAATAAGAAATAAAAGGAAAATAATTCCGAACGACAAAAAGTTTCTTGATCTAATGCTCATAAAAACCTCCGACTCAGTATATAGTTTAGTTCAAAAGTCACAACTAAAATTATACCAATCAAGGGAATATTTTACTATATTTTTCAAGTAAAAAGTCTACAAAGTATGTTTTATCAACGATTATTGAAATCATTCTAGTTTCCCGATCTGTTCCACAGCTTCCACCAATTGCTCTACTCATTTACAAATCCTTCGAAATTCAAAATTTTGACAGAATTTTCTATCCTATAACTAATCTGGCTGAATATGATGTAGTAAAGAAGGGAGGAAACAAAAAGCCCTTCTAAATAACGAAAGAAGGTGCCTCACATGTCACTCGCACAATTTGAAGACGTTTTTGAAATTTGTTGTGAGTTTATGGCATTAGATGAAAAAGAAAGAATTGACAGAGTAAAGAAGGATAGGTTAGAGGTAAGGGAAGATCGACGTCCTGTAGGCTATGAGTGGTGGGAAGTTGCGATTGATGAGATCGAAAAAGAAAGAAAATTACTAAATGTATAGCTATAAAACAAAAAGGCTGTCGAAAAAAACCAACTTTTTCGGCAGCCTTTTTGGTGCTTCTAATTTTATGTACAAGATATTAATATAAGCCCTTATTCATACTATATTTTGGGGGTGAAATAATGCCAAGAATAAATTACCGAAGTTCGGACATTGCCTTAATGGCAAGGATGATGAGAGCAGAAGCTGAAGGTGAAGGAAACCAAGGAATGTTATATGTTGGAAATGTAATTGTTAATCGTGTTATAGCAGATTGTTCAGACTTTAAGGATGTTAGATCAGTTCATCAAGCCATATTTCAAGTTCAAGGAGGTAATTATTCGTTTGAAGCTGTTCAAAAGGGCAATATGTTTTATCAAAGAGCGAGAACAGGTGAGAAAAGATTAGCAAAACTGAATTTGGATTATTGGAGACAACACCCAGCGAAATTCGCTCTTTGGTATTTTAATCCATATGCACCATGCCCGTCAACATGGTACGATCAACCCTTTTCTGGTCAATTTAAAAATCATTGTTATTATGAACCAAAGGCTGGAACATGTGATAGTGTTTATCGAGGATGATAAGCTTACTCAAAGAGTAAGCTTATTTTTAATCATTTAGGAATTTTAACTTGGGAAATCCGTTAGCTCTTTTCTATACTCATCTACTTCGTCGGTTAATGTATCATTATTCTTTGCCAAAACTTCAAGAAAGCTGTTCAGCATTCCTGTGTAGTCACTTTTGATTTCTCTACTAACAGCATCTAGATATACAGCCTTTGCTTCAGGGTCAATTTTTTTTGTATCATAACTAAACAGCGGCGTATTATTAAGCCCGAAGAAAGTAAACATCTCATACCTCTTATATAACTCAGTCACTTCATCCAGTCTTTCAGAACTTGGATATTGCTTCAAAAAAGCCTCTTGTTCAAGAGCTCTCTCGACAATTTCATCCCAGCTAATCATTAGGGCGGCATCTTTAGCGGGCACCTGATTAGATTCAACAGCCATGATTTCAATATAATCCTGTATTTCCTTAGTTGCGTTAGCACTGAATGTTTTATAGAACTGATAATCTATGATTGGAAAATAATATCCCTCTGCAGTTTCGATTTTATAACCGCTGTTTTTTGTTTCTTCAAGCAAAGTTTTAATCTCAGCATCGGCCATGTTTTCTATTTTACTTGTATCCCCTTTAAATAAATCCCTGAATTTTACTTGCAGATCTTCACTGCTTGTAAAATTCTCTTCGAATGTTGGTAAATGATTTACTTGTAAATCTTCTAATGCCAAAATCATACCAGAAACGTTTTGTGGTGACACATCAGATACGTTTTCCTCCATGAATTGGATCACTTCACTGATCTCTGGATTGTTTGCTATTAAATTGTTAAAGTTACTCATCACTTGTTCTTCACTTGCGTGTGGATTCTCTTCTGGTTGAACAACCTCCACTGGTTCATTGCTATTATTTTTATCTGTAGATTGATTTCCAAAAGAACAACCTGCGGAAAATAGTAACATTGAAGCCAGCGTTGAAACAGTCCATATTTTTTTATTTACCATACAATCATCTCCTTCCCATTGTTAAGACGTACCTTCGCTAAAAAAGTTACAAAAATAATAAAAAAACCAACATTCAGGAAGGAATGCTGGTTCTAATCCGTATTTCCTTATCGTTAGAAAAATCTCTTTTTCCAAAAAATAAAGGCGGTAATGCTCGCAAATATTATAGATATGAACATTGCAATGAAAAACGCATGCGGATAATCCTGAAATGGGATCGAAACGTTCATCCCATAAAAGCTCGCTACCATTGTTGGCAGGGCCAAAATAATTGTAAAGGATGTTAAAAACTTCATAACTATGTTTAAGTTGTTTGATATGACTGATGCAAAAGCGTCCATCATTCCGCTCAGAATCGAGGAATGAGTTTCCGCCATTTCAATGGCCTGTTGATTTTCAATGATTACATCCTCTAATAACTCTTTATCATCCTCATACATCTTCAAGTAGCTGCTTCTTAACATTTTTTGCATGACAATATTATTAGATTTCAATGAAGTCATGAAGTACACTAAGCTTTTTTCTAAATTTAACAGCGAGAAAAGCTCTTTATTTTTCATCGATTGGTGTAGTTCACTTTCGATTTCATCTGTTTTTTTATTGATTTGTTTAAGGTATCTAAGATACGAAGTTGCGGTTAAATATAATATTTGTAAGGCAAATCTTGTTTTTTTGTAAGTGAAAAATTGCTTTACTTTGTTTTGGGAAAAAAGGTGAAAGATCGGATTATCCTTCAAACAAACAGTAACAAAACAGTCTTTCGTAATGATCATTCCTAACGGGATCGTATCATAAATCGGTCTGTCAAATTCATCCCGTGTAACTAAAGGTACATTAATGATAATTAAAATATTATCGTCTTCTTTTTCAATCCTGGAGCGTTCTTCTTCGTCTAAGGGGTCTTTTAAAAAATCCAAAGGAATCTGTAGTTGATTGGCAGTATAATTAATTTCTTCCTCTGTTGGAGATATTAAATTGACCCAGCAACCTTTGACGATTTCCGTTGTTTCTTGAATGTCTCCAAATTCATTCGTAGCAAAAGTTTTTAACATTGAAAATTCCTCCTCGTCTTAAAGAGGAAGCCATTAAAACCTATCTAATTAATGGAAGTTGATATTTTTATAAGGTATCAAGCTTCTTGATGTCTGGTAATGAATGATTTCCTCATTGATCGAACTGGGTTCGGGTTCATTACATGGTATGTTACCCAAAAAATATCAACTCCTTATCAATAACTTTAAATATATTTATCCACCTTCATCATCATACCTTCTCAAAATTCCCTTGTAAACTACCAAAAGGGTATTGTGAACTTTGTCAGAATAGTGAGAAAGAGGGCTTGGCACTGCGGCATGATTCGGGCCAGAGATCCCGACCCTGTGGGACGGTTTGTGGGACACAGTTCCCGCCCCTCCGACCCAGATGCTACAGTCCCGTTTTAGAAAAAGCCGGGGCCACCGAAGAAAGGATTACCAAATCCCCCGAAGCCTCCATATCCTCCGAACCCCCCGTACCCTCCAAATCCTGGACCAAATCCTGGGTAACAGCAGGGACGAGGCGTAGCTAACCCACCAAGATAACCGACCCCCAATCCTAGAAGACCTGTAGCGATCGGGGCGGCAAGGAACCATCTTTGATCTTCGTAGCCCTGCCTATAGTTCGGCACCATGTTTCCATAATAATTTGAATACATTTTTTCTCCTCCTTTTCATAAAAATAGGGAAATAAGTCTACTTGCATCATATGGTTAAATAGAGGATAAGAGTGGACGATAGCCTGTTTTAGAAAAATTAATGAATCCGTCTATACTTAATCAAAAGTTGTATCATAGAAAGGAAGAACGAAGAACAGCTAGTTATTATGACTAAGGAGAAAAGTTTATGTTGAAATATGTGATATTTGATTTTGACGGGACACTTGCTGATTCAAGAGTTGTACTAGTTGCAGCATGGAATTCGTTAGCTAAAAAACATAATTTTAAAAAATTGAAATTAGAAGAGTTAGATGCTTTGAAAAAGCTATCTATCAAAGAACGTAGTAGGTTGTTGCGGATACCGTTATATAAGGTGCCCATCATATTACCCCAGTTTTTTCAGCTGTATAGGCAAGGAATTAAGAATATTAAACCTTATGATGGAATCAAAGAAATGTTGAATGATGTGGAGAAGAAAGGTTGCAAGATTGCTATTATTTCCTCAAATTCACGGGAGAACATTTCGTATTTCTTGAAACATTATCAAATTAAAAACATAAAAGAAGTACTTTGCTCCAGTAAAATTCATGGCAAAGATAGGCTCATTATTAGATTTTTAAGGGAAAAACAATTGAAGTCATCTGAAGTTGTATACGTAGGGGATGAGCACCGGGATGTAGTTGCCTGCAAAAAAACCGGAGTGCAGATGATCTGGGTTGGATGGGGTTATGATGCGGAAGAGGTGGTAGACCCTTTGAAGCCGGATTATAAAGTGTATACACCGGCTGAGATTTTAAAGGTAATTAAATGAGGTATTTTGAACAAAATCCAAACTTTTTGAAACTTTTAACAAAACAAATGTGTAATTAAATATATAGAGTTTATTAAAATAGTGTAGGTATGAGAAGGATCACATTATTACCGAAGAGGAATATGAAAAAAAGAAGGCTGAATTATTAAATGCTAAGTGGTAGGGAAGCACCTAATAAAATAGGGACAGTTGTCCCTATTTATTTTTTAAATTAGAACCAAAATTTTTTCTCTTCAAAACTAATACTTTCTTCAAAACTGGATAGACCAAGTAGCCAATGAGCACCCCTAATACGTTCAAAATTAAATCATCAATATCCAAGCTTCCTCTTTTCGTGATAAATTGGATTCCTTCAATCATCGCAATGGTGAAAAAACTAATTGTTAGTAACTGCCCGACCCTAGGGCTGACTTTTATATAACAATAGTAAACCCCGAATGGTATAAATAATCCAATGTTTGCCCCCAGGTTATAAATGGCGATTAGCAAATCCACACGACCTTCCAAATAAAACATTACCGTTTTGAATGGCACGAGATTAATCGACCCATAATACTGATTTTCCGGTCTGAAAAATAATAAGATTAGCAGTCCAATAGAATAGCAGAATATCACAAAATCAAGAATTCTCTTGGAAATCGCTATTTTTTCTTTCGTCACCCAAAGACCTACCAATAATATTGAAGAAGTCAAGCAAAACCATACAACCCCGATAACGAGTGGGTGCAAATATTGAGTTAGTTTCATCCAAATCGGTAATAGAGCTAGGAATAGGACTTGGGAAATGAAAAGATTGAGTTTGATGCTTTTTTTCATGAGTGCCTCCAGGTAAACAGTTCGGATATAAATTTTGTTAAGCTAAAACTACATGTAATTGCATTATACCTTGTTTAAAAAATCAAACAGGTGTAACCCAGAAATTTATAAATATTATGGTCAATCGCATTTGGAGAAGCGAAAGCAGGGGGAGAGGTACCATACAATTGCGTTTTAAGGGACTATAATTATTTTATCGTGAATATAATGAATGATAAAGAGAAAGGTAAAGGATGTGTTAAAATGAGCCAATACAAACAATATATTTTAAATTATGGAGACGATGTTTGTGATTTGGAATCTAGTCCTTTTGAAAGTTTGCGGATGTTATTTGACAGAACTGATCTATATAAAATCCAAGATGAATTGGATTTTGATGAAAAGGTCTTACTTGGCACTTACGATTTAAAACTTATTGAGAATGCTGAAAAAATGGTTAAACATATCAGCCAAATATATAATTTTGATTACTCAAGTAACATTCCATATGAACAGTGGTGGTGGCATTTAGATAAAATAGCGAATGGAATGCTGAGTTTCAATGTATCTTCAGAGGTAAGGAAGGTCATGTAAATTAAATCAGAGAATTAAAAGTGGGCAAAATCCAGATATCGGGTTTTGTCTTTTTTAAACTAAAAATATTCTTTTTACAGTGAAAATATTTAGAATTTTTGTTTATTTTAGTATAGCTTTTTGGTGGGAATATTTATATAATTTAAATAATTCAATTTATTAAAATGGGATTTAATCCTTAAATTAACGAATTTAGACATATATAAATAATCAGTAAATCATAGAATCCGCAATTCAGCACTAAAAAAGGGGGCAATGTTTAATGATTGGGCAATGGTTAGAGATAATTGATTATGGTACCCTTTTATTCCATGGAGCCATCTTTTTAGCGGCTGCGGTATGGTTGCCATATACGATTGTTAAAGGAGTTAAGAAGAAGAGAAAAGAAAGAAAAAAACAGAAATTCCAGGTGATCGATGGGGGGAAAATGAAGCGGGCCATTTAAAAATGGAGGAGCTTCATTTTTTTGTGATCCACCGTTCCCGACCCTGTGTCCCACAAAATTACTCCAGATAGTGCAACACTTTTTCTAATGGATTTTTTATTAACTTTTTTCGGTAGTCATCGACAAACTTACAAAAAACTACTTCTAGTATATTTTCCAGCTTCAAGTTATGTTCATACGTTTCTGCCAAATCTTCCAGTAGATATTCACCTTCCAATGCATCATTATGTTTGATCGATACATGAACGGCCTCGTAGCCACGGATTTCTTCTGCTATCACACCGTCATAGACTTCTTCAGATTGGTAAACATTTTTGGGGGCCAAATCTCTTGAATTTAATAAATGATAAATAGTATGCATATCATTACTATCTGCGTATTTGAGAAAATCAGTATAGAGAATTTCAGATAATTTCTCAAGGGTAAAAGGTTTATTAATTTCATCCTCAATTTTACGGCATATTAACTCCGCTCTGGAATAAAGCTTTTGAGGTACATAAAAAGTAAAAATATGGCGACGATTCAAAAGGGAATAGGCAGCATTATAGAAAAATTTTTTACTTCTATTGAATTCTCTAAGACTTTCATTCTTTTCTAGTTCACGAGAAATCAAATCCAACTGACTATACATCATTCTTTCCTCCGTCCATGTTAATTCTATTACTATTAAATATATTTCTTTTAAGATAAATAATAACTGATTTTAACATTGTTTTTTATTTATGTATTTTATAAGTATTGGAGGGGATTTGATTTTTTATACTTGAAAGGGCCGGAGTTCCCGACCCCGTGGCTCACAAAAAAGGGGTCGGAGAACCCAAACCCCGCAGCTCAAGCAAGCTGCAAGGCAATTTCCATCATATTAGTAAAGGCGGTTTGTCTTTCTTCCGGAGTGGTTTCCTCTTTTGTATAGATATGGTCACTAACGGTCATAATGGTAAGTGCATTCACACCCGTACGTGCAGCGTTCAAGTAAAGGCCGGAAGTCTCCATTTCTACAGCAAGTATCCCCATTTTCTTCCACCTATCCATAGCAGTAGCATCATCATTATAAAAAATATCGCTTGAAAGCACATTTCCAACATGTACCGGTAGACCTTTTTGGTCTGCGGCTTTCTTTGCCTTTTCCAGTAATGAATAGGAAGCTATACAAGAAAATTGCCCAGGAAGGTTAAACTGATCGACATAGTTTGAATTCGTGGATGCACCCATGGCCAAAACGACATCGTATAGTTTCATATTGTCCTGAATAGCACCACAAGTACCAACTCTTATTAAATTTTTTACACCAAATACATGTATGAGCTCCCATGAATAGATCCCTATACTAGGTATACCCATGCCTGTTCCCATAACGGATACTTTATTGCCATTGTATGTACCGGTAAAGCCCAGCATATTACGTACAGAATTAAACTGCACTACATCATCTAGATAGGTTTCAGCGATAAATTTTGCCCGTAAAGGGTCCCCTGGTAAAAGGATCGTTTCCGCAATTTCTACACCATTTGGTTTAATATGAGGCGTTTCTTTATTCATATATATCCATCTCCTTACATTTTGTCGTTATTTCCAAAGCTATATCATTAATAAAGCTTTTGCAAGTTGTTTTAAGTTTATTCTTAGGTTAATTATTGGAGTGATCCACAGTTCCCGTCCCTGTGGCCCACTATGGTAAAAGAATATTATGAAAATTTAAATTATTTATTGACAAAGGGGACAGTCACTCTATATAATTAGTTCAATAGAGCATGAAATTATAAAAAAAGTTATAATTTAATTTCGCTTCTAGAAAGAATGCCTCTTTCGTGGTCAGCGAACCCATAAATTAGAAACTTGTTAAATGAATGAAACTGAGAAATCTACCTAATCTTGGTGAAAACCAGAATAATCCGTAGATTTAAGCCAGTTATATCAACATTATTTGTTGGTATGACTGGCTTTTTATTTTATAAAAAAAACAAGGAGGGGATAGTCTGAATGTCCATAAATACTCACCTTTCATTAAAAAATGCTACAAAGTATTATAAAAAATTCAAAGCAGTAGACGACATTAATCTAGACATTAGAAATGGTGAATTTGTAACAATCTTAGGGCCATCAGGTTCGGGGAAAACATCACTGCTTAAGTTAATTGCAGGATTTGAGCCGTTATCGAGTGGACATGTTTATTTAAATCATGAAGATATTACAACCAAGAAGCCTTATGAGAGAAATATTGGAATGCTATTTCAAAATTATGCTCTTTTTCCTCATATGACTGTAGGAGAGAATATTGCTTATCCCTTAAAGCTTCGAAAGTTTAGTAAAAGTCAAATAAAAGAATTAGTAAAAAATATTTTAGATCTCGTACATTTGAGTGATTATGCGAAAAGATATCCGCATCAACTTAGTGGTGGGCAGCAACAACGGGTCGCTTTAGCAAGGGCGATTGTCTTCAACCCTCCATTGTTACTATTGGATGAACCACTTGGTGCATTGGATAAAAATCTAAGAGAAGCAATGCAATTAGAAATTAAACATATTCAAGAAAGAGTTGGTATTACAACGGTTAGTGTAACACATGATCAAGAAGAAGCATTAACGATGTCTGATAGAATTTGTGTAATGAATAAAGGAAGAATCGAACAGATAGCTTCCCCTAGGGAATTATATGAAAAGCCTGTCAATCGATTTGTGGCAGAGTTTATTGGAGAAATTAATCTATTAGGTGGAAAAGTCGTGGCCAAAGATAAAGAGGCTTCTGTTATCAAATTACTTAATGATGATTCTATCAGTCTAAAAGTAGAGGGAACCCCAGCAATAGAATCTAAAGATGTATTTATCGCGGTTCGACCTGAGAATATGCACATCGCAAGTGATGTAAACCAATTCGAAAACTATTTAAAAGTAGCGGTATACGAAAAAATCTATATAGGTGATGCTGTTAAATTAAAAGTAAAAACGGGCTCTGAACAGTCTTTGACTGTAAAGGTCCCTGCCTATTATGGTGCTGAAATGGGTGAAGGAAAAGAAATTATTTTAGGTTGGAATGGCATTAACTCTACTCTTATACCATTCGATGAAGCCATCTGAAAATTGGTAGATTTTTTTTCATAGAATACTAGCATGATTGTTCATTTAATTAAATTATCGAGGGGGAAATGTAATGATAAAACGATTGTCTCTGCTTTTGACAATGGCAGGATTTCTTTTTTCACTTGTTGCTTGTAGTGGCGGGAGCCCAACTACAAGTGAGGGCAGTAAGGAAGATGGAACAGCAAAAAAAGAATCCAAGCAATTAGTCGTCGTTGATTGGGGGGGAACGTCTTCTAAGGCCGCTCAAAAAGCAGTATATGAACCGTTCGAAAAAAAATATGGCGTTAATGTGGTCGTAGTATCCCCGACAGATACAGGGAAATTATTAGCAATGGTTGAAAGTGGAAATGTTGAGTGGGACGTTGTTAATCATGATACGGATGTTGCTTTACGTTTAGAGTCGCAAGGACTATTAGAGCCTTTGGATTATTCAATTATTAAGAAGGATGATGTCTATCCGCATTTAGTGACAGATTATACGATTGGCCTTCAATTGTATTTTACAAATATCGCCTATAATACGGAGTTATTTCCGGGTGATCATCCGAAAACATGGGCTGAATTTTGGGATACGGAAAAATATCCTGGTTCACGTTCGCTATACAAAAACCCAATGGGAACATTAGAATCTGCTTTACTAGCCGATGGTGTGAAAAAAGAGGAACTATATCCGTTAGATGTTGATCGTGCTTTAAACAGCCTAGATAAAATAAAAGGTAATATTAAAACATGGTGGGATGCAGGAGCACAACCTCCACAATTACTAGCGACTAAAGAAGCAGCAGTTGCAGCAGCATGGAATGGACGGGTCTCAACTGCGAAGGCAGAAGGTTCAAAAGTAGAAAATGAATTTGGTGAAGCATTAATGATGTCTACTTCATGGATTATTCCGAAGGGTGCACCAAATAAAGATTTAGCACAGGAGTTTATCGCATTTGCAATGGAGCCCGAGCAACAAGCCGCTTACTCCAATCTAATTGATTATGCTCCGACAAATATGAAAGCGCTTGGTTTACTGTCGGAAGAAGTGAAGGAACGTCTAGGGCAAACGGAAGAGAAATTGAGCAATCAAGTTGTGATTGATGTAAAGTACTGGGCTGATAATTTTGAAGAAATTAATAAAAAATTCAATGAATGGCTATTAAAATAAATATGCCAAGGTGTATTTGATACATCAAACCGATGAAGTTCAAGATAGGGAAGGGGGAAGATAATGGGGAAGGTCAATATCGATACACATGTCATGACTAGAGTGAATCCTGTTCAGCCTTCTTTAATAAAATTACCAGGTTTAAAGTGGTTATTGTTAGCTATTCCACTCCTTTACGTAGTGTTTCTACTATATATTTCGATCTTTAATGTTTTAAAGCTAAGCATAGTAGATGAAACAGGGTTTACATTGGAATATATGAAGGAAGTACTGACAGGAACACTTTATTTACGGGTGCTTTGGATCACAGTTAAGATTTCTTTCCTTGTTACGATTTTTTCACTACTGATTGGCTACCCTGTTGCCTATTTAATCACAGTTACCCAGTCAAAGGTATGGAAGCAAGTTATTTTAGGAACAGTGCTAACGACACTTTGGATTAGTCTACTTGCTAGAACATTCAGTTGGCAAATCATATTACAGGAATATGGCGCTTTGAATAAGCTGCTAATCGGATTGGGAATGATCGATGAGCCGCTCCAATTACTTTATAATACAGTAGGAGTTGTCATTGGCATGACTCACATTTTATTGCCATATATGATTCTCAGCTTATATTCCGTGATGGAGAGTATTGATAGGCGGCTGCTTCAAGCAGCCCAAGGTCTAGGTGCAAAACCTTTAAAAGCGTTTTTTCAAATTTTCTTGCCCTTGTCTTTGCCGGGAATTACGGCGGGGTCACTAATCGTATTTGTGTTAGGTTTAGGCTATTTTATCACGCCAGCTATTCTAGGTGGGCAAAGTAATATTGTGATTGCCAAGCTTATCCAAGAAAACATTCAGATGAGCTTAAATTGGCATCTAGCTTCAGCTCTATCGTTATTATTATTAGTTACAACTCTATTATTACTTGGACTTGCATATGGGGTTACGAAATTGTCACCGATGTTAAAGGGAGTGAAGTGATGCTATTACGAACATTTGTAATGATCATTTTAACGCTAATGATTTTGCCGGTTCTTATCATCATCCCACTCTCCCTTAGTTCATCTATGGCATTTGAATTTCCACCACCTAGTTATTCACTAAAATGGTATGAGAACTTTTTAGAGAATGACCAGTGGACCGATGGATTTATTCGTAGTATTATTGTCGCCTTTTTCACATCAATTATTGCGATGGCTATTGGCACAATGGCTTCTTTAGCGATGGATAGACTAGAATTTCCAGGCAAAAAAATATTTATGAATTTAATGATCGCACCAATGGTGATCCCTCTTGTCATTGTAGGGATTGCTATGTATCACTCATTTTCTTTTTACAAAATGACAAACACTCTAACTGCATTAGTCCTTGCGCATTCTATTATCGCTATTCCAATCGTTGTCATAACCGTTTCTGCTAAGCTAAAAGGGTTAGATAGAAATCTAGAATTGGCGGCGCTGTCATTAGGGTCCAATCCAATCGGTGTGTTTTTTAAGATTACCTTACCTTTAATTCGCTCTTCGGTTGTTGCTGGTGCATTGTTTGCTTTTATAACCTCTTTGGATGAAGTAGTTGTTAGTATTTTTGTATCAGGTGCGACTACAAAAACATTGCCTGTAGTCATGTGGGAAAATATGAGGACACAAGTTGATCCAACGATTGCAGCTGTTTCTACACTATTAATTGTTTGTACATTTATCGTGATGATTGCCCAAGCAGTCGTTACTCGCCGCATGGGTGAGAAAAAGCAAGCTGAGTTATAAAGACATAATCAGGAGGTTGTATAAATGGCAGAAGTTACAAATGCTGTAAAAAGCCCACAATCATTAATATTACATGAAAGACGGATGAAAGCAGTTCCTAAAGCGCCTTATAATATTACACAGGTTTATGTTGAATCTGCCCAAGGTGCTACAGTTTATGATATTGATGGGAATCGCTATATTGATTTTGCTGGAGGTATTGGTATTCAAAATGTGGGCCACTGCCACCCTAAAGTTGTTCGGGCAGTCCAAGAGCAAGCTGCGAAATCAATCCACACTTGTTTTCATGTTGCTCCGTATGAGAGTTATATAGAATTAGCGGAACGATTGAATGAGATAACGCCAGGCTCGTTCGAGAAGAAAACGATGTTTTTGAACAGTGGGGCAGAAGCAGTTGAAAATGCGGTGAAAATCGCCAGAAAGTATACAGGAAAGCCGGGTGTCATTTCCTTTGATCGGGGCTATCACGGTCGAACGCTGTTAACAATGTCATTAACTAGCAAGGTGAAACCTTATAAACATGGGTTCGGACCATTTGCAAATTCGACTTATAAAATGCCATATCCATATTATTATCGGGCACCAGAAAACATGGATCCGGATAGCTATGATGACTTCTTACTGAGCAGATTTGAGGATTTCTTCGTTGCCGATGCATCACCCGATGAAATCGGTGCTGTCATCATGGAACCAGTTCAAGGAGAAGGGGGCTTTATTGTTCCGTCCAAGAAATTTGTTCAAGGTGTAAAAAGGATTTGTGAGCAACATGATATTTTGTTTATTGCGGATGAAATTCAAACAGGCTTCGGTCGAACCGGTCTTTTATTTGGTATGAATCATTTTGATGTGGCCCCAGACTTGCTAACAATGTCAAAGTCACTGGCAGCGGGAATGCCTTTAAGTGCAGTAACAGGAAGAGCAGCGATTATGGATACTCCTGATATCGGGCAATTAGGTGGAACCTTTGCTGGAAGCCCGATGTCCTGCGCAGCTAGTTTAGCTGTTTTGGATGTCATCGAGGAAGAAGAAATTGTGAAAAAGGCACAAAATGTTGGAAGGCAATTGATGGCTGCTTTTCATCATTTGCAAAATAAATATGAATTGATAGGGGATGTCCGTGGTCTTGGTGCGATGTGTGCGATGGAGTTAGTAGAGGATCGCAACACAAAAGAACCGGCCACTGCTAAAACAGCAGAAATCGTAAAGTATTGTTGGCAACATGGTTTATTTGCATTAAGTGCAGGAATGTACTCCAATGTGTTAAGATTCCTCCCTCCACTGATTATTAGTGATGATGAACTAAATGAAGGAATTTCAATATTAGAAAGCGCCTTCGAAAGTGTTACAAAATAGGGAGGGCTGCAAATGTCTAATCACAAACTAAATTATATGAACGGTGAATGGGTGGCATCTGCTAGTGGAGAAATCATCTCGATAACCAATCCAGCCCATAATCAGCAAATGGTTGGAACGGTTCAAGCATCGGCAATCGAAGATGTAAATCTTGCCTGTGAAGCAGCAAAAAAAGCAGTTAAACACTGGGCGAGATTGTCACCTGTTGCTAGATGTGAATATTTACAAAATGCTGCTGACATCCTTGAAAAAAGAGCAGCCGAAATTGCCGAAATTGCAACGAGGGAAATGGGGAAAAGGTTGATTGAAACAAAAGGAGAGGTCTTACGGGGTGCAGCTATTTTAAGATACTTTGCACAAGAAGGATATCGAAAATTAGGAGAGGTCTTACCGTCAGCCTTTCAGAATAATCTCTTCTATACGATGCGAGTACCTGTAGGAGTAGTGGGGGTTATATCACCTTGGAATTTTCCGATTGCCATTCCGATTTGGAAGATCGCACCTGCCCTGATTTATGGAAATACAGTTGTATTTAAACCTGCGACAGAAACAGGGATTACAGGAGCAAAACTGGTGGAAGTGTTTGAGGAAGCTGGGGTTCCGCCTGGTGTCGTGAATTTTGTAACAGGAAGAGGCTCTGTGATTGGTAATAGTCTTGTTGAAAATCAGCATGTTGATGCCATTACTTTTACAGGATCTAATTTTGTTGGTAAAAATATCGCCAAATTAGCCGTTGAATCAGGGAAAAAGTATCAGCTTGAATTAGGTGGAAAAAATCCAGCGATTGTATTAGATGATGCGGACGTAGAACAAGCGGCACAATTAGTAGTTGATGGAGCTATGAAGCAAACTGGACAACGTTGTACCGCTACAAGTCGAGTCTTTGTTCAAAGTACAATCTATGAATCTTTTAAAGAAAAAGTGTTAGAAAAAGTAAGGGCTATAACGGTTGGTGATGGATTAAAGACCGAAATTACAATGGGGCCATTGGCCTCAAAACATCAATTTGATACCGTTGTTAGTTATATAAAAACAGGTCTTGAGGAAGGCGCTACTCTACTATATGGTGGGAAGCAGCTAACCGAAGGGGTGCTCTCAGATGGATATTTTATCGAGCCTTGTATATTCGAAAACGTAACGAATGACATGACAATTGCAAGAGAAGAAATTTTCGGTCCTGTCCTTTGTATGATCAAGGTTGAATCTTACGAAGAAGCCTTAGAACAAGCCAATGATACGATCTACGGATTGAGTGCATCCTTATTTACGAAAGATTTAAAGAAAGCCTTAGACTTTGCTAAAAACAGTGAAGTAGGAATGGTTCAAATCAATGGTGAGACCGGTGGAGCAGAGCCACAAGCGCCATTTGGCGGCATGAAAGAGTCTAGTTCCGGTACAAGAGAACAAGGTCAAGCTGCGATTGAATTCTTTACCGCGTTTAAAACAATTTCAATAAATCCAAACTAAGCAACTGTTTAGATTTACATCAATTCAATGCCAGAATTGATACCTAAATCATAAGCCAGTTAAAAACTATTTATTGCAATCTATTTTTATTGGGTTGTAGCTAGTTTTTCTGGCTTTTTTTATTCAATCATTAAAGGTGGTGGTCAGGTGCCTGGAGCATTAGAAGGAGTTAGAGTATTAGATTTAACGAGAGTGTTGGCAGGGCCGTATTGTACGATGATTTTGGGTGATTTAGGTGCGGAGATCATAAAAGTTGAAGGACCGGGTGGAAGTGATGACACCAGATATTGGGGACCACCGTACAAAGGAACAGAGAGCGCTTATTATTTATGCGCTAATCGTAACAAGCGAGCGATCACCTTAAATCTAAAAACTGAACAAGGTCGGGAAGTTTTGAAAAAGCTGCTAATTGAAAGTGATATTGTCATTGAAAATTTTAAAAGCGGCACGATGGAAAAATGGGGGCTTGGTTATTCCGAGTTAAAGGAATTGAACCCAAGAATTATTCATTGTTCGATTACTGGATTTGGCCATAATGGTCCCTATCGGCAATTACCAGGCTATGATTTCATTATCCAAGCGATGAGTGGTTTGATGAGTATTACGGGAAGTGAACAATCAGGACCAGTCAAAGTGGGAGTGGCGATTTCAGATTTATTTACCGGTCTTTATGCCAATATTGGTATTCTAGCGGCCTTGAATGAGCGGAATCAATCAGGGGAAGGGCAAAGCATTGATATATCCTTATTTGATTCCCAGCTTAGTGCACTTGCTAATATCGCTAGTAATTATCTAATTTCAGGGAAAATACCAGGTTTATTAGGAAACAATCATCCTAATATCGTTCCTTACCAACCATTTGATACGAAAGATGGCAAGATGGTGGTAGCTGTAGGGAATGATGGTCAGTTTAGAAAACTGTGTTCCGTTTTAGGGATCGAGGATATAGGAGTGGACGAACGGTACGCAACGAATTCAAAGCGATTAGAAAATCGCGATGAATTAACGGAAATTTTGTCTTTACAATTTAAAGTAAAGACTTCAAAAGAATGGTTAATTCATTTGAACGAAAGCGGTATACCAGCCGGACCAATCCAAAATATGAAAGAAGTATTCGAAGATCCGCAGGTTGCAGCCAGAAACATGGTTTATGAGATGAATCATCCAACAATCGGGGAGATAAAGTTAGTTGGAAGTCCATTAAAATTATCAAGAACTCCTGTCCAAGTCCGCTCTCATCCGCCAGTAGCTGGGGAGCATAGCAAAGAGGTTTTATTAGAAATAGGTTATACCAATGAAATGATCGAAGAAATGAAAGAATTAAATATAATTTAGGGGGAATGGATCATGATGAATTTTAGTTTTTCAGAAGAACAAGAAATGTTAAGAAAAATGGTTAGAAGTTTTGTAGACAAGGAGATTATTCCAAATATCGGAGAATGGGATGCCAATCAACATTTTGAAAGAAATATTATGAAACGTATGGCTGATTTGGATTTAATGGGGGTTTGTATTCCTGAGGAATATGGTGGAAGTGGAATGGACTATAATTCACTTGCGATTGTCTGCGAAGAACTTGAACGCGGTGACACCGCTTATCGAACAGCCGTATCTGTTCATACGGGCTTAAATAGTATGACTTTATTACAGTGGGGAAATGAGGAGCAAAAGCAAAAATATTTGGTTCCACAAGCAAAAGGGGAGAAGGTTGGTGCCTTTGGATTAACGGAACCAAATGCTGGATCTGATGTTGCTGCTTTACAAACGACGGCTGTAAAAGATGGCGATGATTATATTCTAAACGGTTCAAAAACATGGATTTCACTTTGCGATGTGGCCGATAACTTTTTGGTTTTTGCCTATACAGATAAGAGTAAAAAACATCATGGAATTTCTTGTTTCATTGTTGAACGAACAATGCCGGGATTTTCATCAAAAGCAATTAAAGGAAAATTAGGAATTCGGGCAGGGAATACTGGTGAATTATTCTTCGATAATGTTCGCGTCCCTAAGGAAAATTTAGTTGGTCAAGAAGGAGAAGGCTTTAAAATTGCGATGGCTGCTTTAGATAATGGCCGATTTACAGTTGCCGCAGGTGCTTGCGGGACGATTATGGCATGCTTGGAAGAAAGCGTGAAATATTGCCGCGAAAGAAAGACATTTGGGAAAGAAATTGGCAAACATCAATTAGTTCAACAGATGATTGCTAAGATGGAAGCTGGCCTACAAATGTCTAGGTTATTAGTTTTTAAAGCAGGATGGTTGAAAAACAAAGGAGCTAGAAATACGCGTGAAACTTCCCTTGCTAAATGGCAAGCATGTGACTTTGCTTTACAAGCTGCCAATGATGCGGTTCAAATCCATGGTGCATATGGCTATTCAAATGAGTATCCAGTTGAGAGATTTTTACGGAATGCTAAAGCACCCGTTATTTATGAAGGAACAAGAGAAATTCATACGATTATGCAAGGTGAATATGTGCTAGGTTATCGTGAGGATAAACCACTGTCTAAAATGCTGCCAGCTTGGCCTTACGAGGCATCCAAACAAGAAATCATTCATTAAGAATTAGTAACCCCCAATTTTTATAATTTTTTCCAAAATTATCTGAATGTATAGCAGGATTTTTAAGAAATTTAAGGAATCATAAGCTATAGATATAGCTACAGATTTTGGTATGGGGGTTATCAAATGAATAAATGTTTAACAATTTTCATTGCGGGGCACTCTCGGTTGCCGCAAGGAATGGCTGCCAAGAATATATATGATAATTTAACAGTTACAGCAGAGATTGATTGCAAGTATGGGGTTATTCTAGAAGCGTCATGTACCTTAGCAACAAACCATGGTAGGGACTTTATCGGAAAGCTATTAAGAGGTTACAGTATTAAAGATGGAATTGACGAACCGATAAAAGCTGTACAAATGTATTATCATGGTAAAGCAACAAATGCAATTATTGCAGCATTGAAAGATTTACATTTCCAATTTATGCAAATGAAGCAGGACATGGCCAAACAAAGCACAACTCTAGGGTAAGGGTCGTAAGAATCTTTTGATACTATTAGAATATTAATCTTTTTAAAGACATCGGAATTTGCTAATGTGGCAAATTCCTTTTATTTTTCTCGGGTTAGTTCTCTGGTCCACAGTTCCCGACCCCGTGGCTTATTTTATTTCTTTTTGGGGATATTAAACGGGAGGATGGTGAGATTGAATGTTTGTGAATCTCAGTTGAGCAGCTAGTTCATTCTTTATATTAAACATTTTGCCTTGGGAGGCATCGTTACATGTTGAAAATTTTCAAATATTTTCAGAAGAAAGATTGGTTGTTAGTCTTTTGCAGCCTGGTTTTTATAGTAACTCAAGTAGGGCTTGACTTAAAAATTCCAGATTTTATGGCTGAAATCACTAGGCTTGTGCAGACAGAAGGAAGCAAAATTAGTGATGTGCTTATACAAGGTGTGTACATGTTGTTATGCGCTGTTGGAAGTATGCTGGCGTCAATGGTTACCGTTTTTCTGGCGGCCAGAGTGGCGGCGGGGTTCTCAGTCCGTCTGCGCGACATGGTGTTTGAGAAAAACTTATCTTTTTCGATGGAGGAAGTTAGCCGTTTTTCTACAGCTAGTCTAATTACACGATCTACTAACGATATTATGCAGATTCAGATGCTGATTATTATGGGGCTTCAAGTTGTGATCCGGGCTCCGATTATGGCGGTGTGGGCCATTTTAAAAATAATGGGTAAGTCCTGGGAGTGGACGGTTGCTACTGGAATAGCGGTTGCATTTTTATGCGTTTTAATTGCCATCGTTGTCTTTGTCGCATTACCTAAATTCAGGGTGATTCAAACTCTGACTGATCAATTAAACCGTGTGACAAGAGAGAATTTGTCAGGCATGAGAGTTGTTCGTGCTTATAATGCGGAGGAATACGAGGAGGAAAAATTTGAATCAGCGAATGATGATCTGACAAGAACAAATCTTTTCACCAGCAGAACGATGGCCATTTTATTTCCTTCAATTGGTCTCATGATATCCGGTATGAATCTCGCCATTTATTGGATTGGCGCCGTCTTAATTAACGATGCTTCGGTGCCAAATCGTTTATCTATATTTGCTGATATGATTGTCTTTTCCTCTTATGCCATGCAAATCATCATGGCCTTTATGATGCTGTCGATGGTATTTATCATGATGCCGCGGGCAGCTGTTTCAGCTAAACGTATTAATGAGGTATTAGATACGAATGTCAAAATTAAAGATGGAATTGTCACAAAAGCGGAAAATCCCGGTTCATCAGGGGAAATTGAATTCCGTAATGTAAGCTTTAAATATCCTGAAGCAGAGGATTATGTTTTGAAAAATATAAGCTTTAGCGCTCACCAGGGCGAAACCGTAGCCATTATCGGTTCTACTGGAAGTGGGAAAAGTACTCTCCTTAACCTGATCCCTCGCTTTATCGATGCGACGGAAGGTGAGGTGCTTGTTGATGGAATGGATGTAAGGAAGTATTCCCTAGAAGCTTTAAGGAATAAGATTGGCTATGTATCCCAAAAGGCAATTATGTTCAGTGGTAGTGTTGCGTCAAACGTAGCCTTTGGTTTTGGAGAAGATACTACAAAGAAGGAAGACACTCAAATTGAACGAGCTGTTGAAATTGCGCAGGGTAAAGACTTTGTCGAAAAAATGGAAGGCACGTACGAAGCGGAAATCGCCCAGAGTGGTACGAATATTTCGGGTGGGCAGAAACAAAGACTGTCCATTGCTCGTGCAATTTTTAAAAATCCTGAAATCTATTTATTTGATGATTCTTTCTCGGCACTTGATTACAAAACCGACCGAGTATTGCGGTCAAGGTTAAAAAAAGAGATAGAGAATGCCACCTCAATCATTGTCGCACAGCGGATCGGGACGATTATTGATGCAGATCGCATCATCGTTCTCGATGAAGGCGAGGTAGTAGGGATTGGTACGCATCAAGAGCTATTGAAGACATGCGAAGTTTATCAAGAAATTGCCCACTCGCAATTGTCAAAGGAGGAGCTTGACATTGGTTAATAATGAAAAAGTTGAGCTTAAATCTAAGAAGGAAGCCCGTTCCCGCAAGCGCCCGAAAGGCTCCGAGAAAGGGCAAGGTTTGAAAAGCTTTAAGAAATTATTTGTCTTTTCACGGTCGTTTGTTCCCGCCATTATGATTGCTATGGTGCTTGCAATGGCTGGGGCAATTTTTAATATTATCGGACCTGATTTGCTCGGGCGTATGACTGATAAAATAACCGAAGGAATGATGGCGAGCATCGATATGGAAGCGATTGTTGATATTGCCACTATTCTTTTAATCCTTTATGGTCTTATGTTTGTTTTTCAATATGTCCAGGGCTTTATTATGGCTACGGTCACACAGCGGATCTCCAAAAACTTAAGAAAAGACCTCTCTAAAAAGATGAATCGTTTGCCGTTGAAATACTTTGACTCAACAAGTACCGGCGATGTTTTAAGCCGTGTCACCAATGATGTGGATCTTGTCGGCCAGACACTGAATCAAAGCCTGAGTGGGTTAACTTCAGCCGTTACCTTGTTTCTAGGATCATTGGTCATGATGTTTTACACAAACTGGATTATGGCGATCTCCGCCGTTTTATCTACTTTTATCGGATTTGCGTTGATGTCATTGGTGATTTCCAAATCACAGGTTTATTTTGGACGGCAACAGCAACAACTTGGCAAGCTGAACGGCTATATCGAAGAGATTTATTCAGGGCAAAGTGTGGTGAAGGCTTATAATGGCGAAAAGATGGCAAAGGAAACATTCCACGAAATCAACACAGGATTGTATGACAGTGCCTGGAAATCGCAATTCCTATCCGGCTTAATGATGCCATTTATGATGTTTGTCGGCAATCTAGGCTATGTCGTTGTCTGCATCGTCGGTGCTGCTCTTGCTGTCAATGATTATATTTCATTCGGTGTAATCGTATCGTTTATGTTGTATATTCGCCTTTTCACCCAGCCGCTCTCTCAAATTGCCCAAGGAGCTACACAGCTCCAGTCAACAGCTGCAGCGAGTGCTCGTGTTTTTGAATTTTTGGAGGAAAAAGAACTTGCAGATGAAAGTGAGAAGACAAAAGAACTCGAAACAGCCAATGGGGATGTAGAGTTCCGAAATGTCCGTTTTGGCTATAATGAGAATCAGCCTGTGATTAAAAATTTCTCGGTAAAGGTGAAGGCAGGGCAAAAGGTTGCCATCGTCGGTCCTACCGGTGCCGGCAAAACTACATTGGTCAACCTGTTAATGCGTTTCTATGAAGTAAATGATGGGGAAATCCTGATTGATGGAGTACCAATAAGTCAACTTACTAGAGAGAATCTTCATGAATTATTCTGTATGGTGCTTCAGGATACCTGGCTTTTCGAAGGGACTATCCGCGATAATATCGTTTATTCCAGCAAGGGTATTACTGATGAGCAGCTAGAGTCCGCTTGTAAAGCAGTCGGCCTTTATCACTATATCAAAACCTTGCCGAAGGGATACGATACCATTTTAGATGATAAGGCTAACCTGTCTGCAGGTCAAAAGCAGTTAATTACGATCGCAAGGGCAATGGTAAAGACTGCCCCTTTGCTAATTTTGGATGAGGCTACAAGTTCGGTAGACACCCGAACAGAGATGTTAATTCAGCAGGCAATGGATAAACTAACGGAAGGTAAAACTTCGTTTGTGATTGCCCATCGATTATCTACAATCAAAAATGCTGATGTAATACTTGTGATGAAGGATGGCGACATCATTGAAACTGGAAATCATGAAGAACTTTTATTAAAAAATGGCTTCTATGCAGAGTTATACAATAGTCAGTTTGAAGAAGTTTCATAAAGAATACAGGAAACGACGATCAAACAGGGTGGGGTAATCGTAGACCACAGTTCCCGACCCCGTGACCCAATTTTGAGGAATTACAACTTATATAAAAGGGCAATATATTTAAGAAGATATTTTTTGAATATAAAAATGGATAAGTAAAGGTTTTGGTTATTATGAAACTTTATAAATTATTATTTATTCTTGTTCTCGTAGTTGCCACCATTATACCTCCAAAAATGATCTTTGCTGAAGTAGGTTTAATGATTAAGGTTGATTTATGGGAAAACAAATTAACCGTAAAAGAAGGGGAAAAAACTATAAAAAGTTTTTCAATTGCAACTGGAAAGGATGATACCCCAACTCCTGTCGGTTATTTTACAGTTATTGAAAAATCTAAAGATTGGGGGGGCGGCTTTGGTTCAAGATGGTTAGGCTTGAACGTCCCTTGGGGTATATATGGTATTCATGGCACTAATAAACCAAACTTAATTGGTAGAAATGTAAGCAGTGGTTGTGTACGTATGAAAAATAAAGATGCTGAAGATTTGTATGAGCAGATTCCTGTCGGGACGCCTGTTATTATAGAAGGACCTATTCACGGCCTGGATAATCACATAGATGTATTAGTTGTTGGCTCGAAAGGAACCCTCGTTTACCTTGTGCAACAAAGGCTGAGATTAGCTGGCTATTACAAGGGAAAAGTAGATGGAGTATTCGATAATAAAACTCAAAAAGCTATCGAGAAATATCAAGAAGACCATAACTTAATTGTAACTGGAAATGGAAATGAACGGTTGTATATGAAACTCGGGCTTTTGGAATGAGAATACTGATTAAAAAAAACCACTCAGAGTGGTTTTTTTTAATCCCTCATGGCTCCTGCTTCTCTGGAAGTCATCGCGCCCTGCCCTTCGCTTACATCTTTTTGAATTTGTTGTTTGACCTCTTGTGCATTGGTTCCGGCAAAGCCTGGTTTCATAATTGAACTCAAATTTTCATTAGCTTGTTGATCAGATTGCATATAAAAACCTCCTTGATTTCTAGTTAAACAATCTTATTATTCGCAAAAACATTAAGGGTATCCCAAATGGTCCAGAGTTCCCGGTCCCGTGACCCATTTTTTACAAAATTTGACCTTTGTCAATGTTAGGCTCCTCGTTTTGAATTACTATAAAAGCATAGGAAGAAAGAAATAAAGTCGACAAAATAACTTCCACAAATGACGAGGAGGATTTAAAAAATGAATCAAATTATTGCTATTAACAATCAAACGAGCCTTGGAGAACTTGTAACCTATTTTCCTGCCGTTACTACACGCCTAAATGAACTGCATATAGACTATTGCTGCCAAGGGGATCGTACACTTGAAGCCGTTATCGAAGAAGGGGGGCTAACGGCAGATTTTGTTACTGAGTTACAGAACGCATACAACGACTATTTAGCTACACCTGACAAGGAAATACCAGTGTCTGAGTTATCAGATGAGGACCTCATCGACTTAATCCTCGAGATCCATCATCAACCAGAGCGCGCTCTGTTAAAGGAATTGGATCAACTGCTGAATAAAATTTTGCTTGCCCACTATGACCATGACAAAGACTTGGTTTTAATGCTGCATAAAAACTTCAGCGAGTTAAAGATGGAGTTGGAGGAGCATTTCGCTAAAGAGGAAAAGGAACTTTTCCCAGCAATGCGCAAACTTGATAAAACACGGGAGGAAAGGGAGACAATTCGCTTAAACATTCTTGAATTAGAAGGCGATCATGATGGCGCCGGAGATATTATTAAGTACTTAATCAAAGAAACCAACGATTTTACTCCTCCAGAGTTTGCATGCCCTACGATGAATGTTGCCTATACGAAACTCCATGAGTTAGCAGATGATGTTTTCCTACATGTTGCTAAGGAAAATAGCGTACTATTCAAGCGCTACCTATAAAAGTAAAAAGATCTTTATAATTTGAAAGACAAAATCTGGGACATCGGGTTTTGTCTTTTTTTGTGTGCCTAGCATGGGTGCAGTCTACACCGGACCACAGTTCCTGGCCTCGTGACCCATTTTTTGTTTATAAGTTTTGTGTGAAATTCTATTGACAATGATTATCATTAATATTATATTAAAAAACGGATATAATTGAAAATGATTATCAATGGCGGATAGTATATTTATAAAATGGAGGCATTTGTATGACTCGCCTTTATACAAAAGATTTAAACGTCAGTTACGGTGAACGGTTTATTGTTAAGAATTTAGGGATTGAAATCCCTGATAAAAAAATCACAACCATTATCGGCTCTAACGGTTGTGGGAAATCGACACTTTTAAAAGCGATGACAAGGATTATCCCTCATCAATCCGGCTCGATTCTACTTGATGGGAAAAGCATTACAGCGGAAAATACGAAAGAACTTGCCAAGAAGATGGCAATCCTACCGCAAACACAGGAAACAGCAAGTGGGTTAACGGTAGGAGAGGTAGTGTCCTATGGACGTTTTCCTTATCAAAAGGGTTTTGGCCGGTTAACTAAGAAAGATATGGAGGTTATTGATTGGGCTCTTGAAGTAACGAGATTATCAGAATATAAATACGATCCAGCGGATGCATTATCAGGTGGTCAACGCCAACGTGTTTGGATTGCAATGGCACTTGCTCAAGAAACTGAGATGATTTTTCTAGATGAACCGACAACTTATCTGGATATTGCCCATCAATTAGAGGTGTTAGAGCTTTTACAAAGCCTAAATAGGGAACAAGGAAGAACAATTGTAATGGTTCTCCATGATTTGAATCAAGCTGCACGGTTTGCTGATCATATTATTGCTATGAAGGATGGGAACATTATAAAAGCAGGAAGTTGTGAAGAAGTGATTAGCCAAGAGGTATTGAAGAAAGTGTTTCAAATCGATGCGGTCATTGGCTGTGATCCTAGAACAAACAAACCAATGTGTATTACCTATGATTTATTAGAAGGAGAAGAGCAACATGAAAAACCGACTACTACCATTTCTACTCTTGCTAGTCATTTTGCTTAGTGCTTGTGGCAATAATGATACAAAGAACACAGTGAATCCTCCAGAGGAAAATTCAAAATCGGATACAATTACATACCAATCGGAAAACGGACCTGTAGAGGTGCCAGCTAATCCGAAGCGGGTCATTGTATTAGGGATGTATGCTGGGAATGTAACTGCTTTGGACGTTCCAATTGTTGGTGTTGATCCATGGTCCAAAATGAATCCTCGCTATAAGTTAGAAGGAATCGAGGAAGTTACGGATGAAAGTTTAGAAAAAATTATCGAGTTGGAGCCAGATTTAATTATCGGACTTTCTACTACGAAAAATATTGATAAACTGAAGCAAATTGCTCCAGTTGTAACGTTCACCTATGGCCAACTAGATTATTTAACACAGCATCTAGAAATCGGAAAATTATTAAATAAAGAAGCGGAAGCGAAGGCTTGGATTGATGACTTCAAACAAAGGGCTCAACAAGCTGGAGAAGAAATAAAAGCAAAAATTGGTGAAGATGCAACAGTTTCTGTCATCGAAAACTTCAATAAAGAACTATATGTTTTTGGAGATAACTTTGGGCGCGGTACAGAAATCCTATATCAAGAAATGAAGTTAAAGATGCCTGAAAAGGTAAAAGAAACAGCACAAGGAAACGGATATTATTCACTATCAATTGAAGTACTTCCTGAGTACGCAGGCGATTACTTAATTGTTAGTAAGGACGAAGATACCGACACTTCCTTCATGGGGTCTGAAACATTTAAAAACATTCCTGCAGTTAAAAACAACCGAACTTTTGTAGTCAATGCAAAGGAATTTCGTTACAACGATCCAATTTTACTTGAATATCAATTAGACTTCTTTATAAAGTCGTTTCTAGGTAAATAAAGATGGTGGGACACAGGGTCGGGAACTCCGGCTCGCTTTTTTTCCTAAATAAAAGAAGAGATGATTTTTAATGACAAAAACAACTAATTCTTTCCCTTTCATTTATAAGTTTATTCTATCTATACTTTTATTGTTTGGGGCATTTTTTCTATCAATGGTGTTTGGCGCAGCAGATACAACTATTAAACAAGTTTGGCTGGCACTTACGTCTACTGTAAAAACAGATACGATTATTATGATTCGTGAGATACGACTCCCACGTGAGATTGCAGCCATTTTTGTTGGGGCGGGTCTTGCTATAGCCGGGGCCATTATGCAAGGAATTACAAGAAATCCACTTGCGGACCCCAGCATCCTTGGATTAACGGCCGGTGCTAATGCAGCATTAGCGATAACGATTGCATTCCTTCCTGCTGCCAATTATTTTGTAATTATGGTTGCTTGTTTTGTGGGGGCTGCTGTCGGAACAATTTTGGTAGTTAGTATTGGGGCGGTTAAAAAAGGTGGCTTTTCACCACTTCGAATTGTATTGGCTGGTGCTGCAGTTTCTGCTTTCCTTCATGCAGTGGCCGAAGGGGTAGGCATTTATTTTAAAATTTCAAAAGATGTTTCAATGTGGAGTGCGGGCGGCATTATCGGAACGACATGGAATCAGCTTCAAGTGATTGTTCCTTTTATTATAATTGGGATTATGCTATCAATCTTTTTATCGAGACAACTCACCATTCTCAGTCTAAATGAGGAGCTTGCCATTGGTTTAGGGCAAAAAATAACACAGGTGAAATATATTTTATTTATTGTTGTGATTATATTAGCCGGGGCTTCTGTTGCATTAGTCGGCAATCTTGCTTTTATTGGATTGATGATTCCACATATTGTTCGTGGTATTGTTGGAACTGATTATCGTCATATTCTGCCAATGTCAGCTGTATGTGGGGCAATCTTTATGCTGATTGCAGATACGCTTGGACGGAATATAAACGCACCATTTGAAACACCGGTTCAGGCTATTGTTGCCATCATCGGACTTCCCTTTTTCTTATTCATTGTCCGTAAAGGAGGGAAGGTTTTCTCATGATTCATCCTAGTATAATTAAAAAGCAACGTATCTTTCTATTTGGACTGTTAGCATTAATTTTGATTACAATCATTGTAAGTATCGGCTTAGGATATTCTTCCGTCTCTTACAATCGAATTATTCCGACCATTCTAGGTCAAGGAACATTCAAAGAGGAGTTTGTGTTATTTTTCATTCGGCTGCCGCGTATATTGATCACACTCTTTGCCGGAATGGCGCTTGCAGTATCAGGGGCAATATTACAAGGTATTACACGTAATGACTTAGCGGATCCCGGCGTAATTGGGATAAATTCTGGTGCAGGTGTTGCGATTGCTGTTTTCTTTTTATACTTTCCAATCGAACCTGGGTCATTTATATACCTCTTGCCTGCGGTTGCTTTTATCGGTGCACTTATAACAGCATTATTACTCTACCTGATTTCTTATAGTAAACAAAGTGACCTGCAACCGGTAAGAATGATTTTAATAGGGGTTGGCTTTTCGATGGCATTGTCCGGAACGATGGTTTTGCTAATTTCATCGTCAGAGCCCGAAAAAGTTGATTTTATTGCAAAATGGCTAGCGGGAAATATTTGGGGAACAGATTGGCCTTTTATATGGGCGCTTCTTCCATGGCTGATTATTTTGATCCCATTTACACTTTATAAAGCCAATCGATTAAATCTCTTAAATCTAAGTGAGCCTACTGCTATAGGCGTAGGGGTTGCAATCGAAAAAGAAAGACTTGTCCTTCTTTTGACTGCAGTTGCCTTAGCAGCAGCGGCAGTATCGGTAACCGGCGGAATTGCCTTTATCGGACTTATGGCTCCCCATATTGCAAAAGCGTTGGTGGGACATCGCCACCAATTATTTATTCCAATTGCGATTCTAATCGGTGGGTGGTTATTGTTGCTAGCCGATACGATTGGCCGTAACCTGGTTGACCCTGAAGGTATAGCAGCAGGAATCATCACAGCCTTAATCGGTGCTCCCTATTTTATCTATTTATTATTAAAAAATAATTAAAACGCAAAGAGGACGCTTTAATAAGCTGCATCCTCTCTGCGTTTTTTATTTATTAGCGGCGAACCAATGAAGGATATTAGCACTAATAAAGATGATGAGATAAAAAAGGCTGGAAGTACTCCTACTACTGTTGAAAGCCACCCGCCAAGTAGGGGGCCGATAATGGTCGCTGTTGTTGCAACACTATTAACAACTCCAAATACCCGACCTGTCATATGAACAGGAGTTTCAATTTGTACGGAAGCATGAAAGGGCACAAATACTAAGGTAGCGGAAAATCCAGCTAGAAACCCCAACAATGGCATCCAGATAATCGATAAGCCTGCATCAAACATCGTAAATAACGCCATTGTTCCGAAACTAATTCCTAATCCTAAAGCACCAACAAGCATAACGGTCCAGAGTTCCCGACCCTGTGGACCAATTAAATGTCCATTCCGCTGTTACTATCATGATTATTAGTTTTTTCCTTTTTTCTCATAAGTTTCGAAAGCAGCTTGCTAAAAAAGTTCTTTTTAGGTGTTTCGGCTGGAGCTATGTTATGCGGATTGATTATTGGTGGTACAGGTACATTGATGGGAGGCCCAATAGGTATGTCGACCGGTGATTTGTCAGGTGAGTAGGGTTGGAATTTCACTGGTGCCAAAATTGGCTTTTTGGCTAGAGTCTCGATTGGTTTTTCCTCCGTATGCTCTTGTTGTTGGTGTTTATTTAAAAAATTCCATAGTATTTCTGTTGCATTAGGACCCATCGTGTCTGTGTAAGAACCATTTGGGTTTCCGCCAGACCAGGTATGCCCCATAGCACCAATCATCCAAAGTTCCATTAATGGTTTGCCATCTCCATCATGATATACATGCTGGGTATAGCTTTTACCATTTATAATATCTGATTTGACCAGGGCGGGGGTAACGTGAACAAGGCCAATACCGCCTTCAACGAGAAAATTGGTTTGCGCCCATTGGGTGATCACTTGATGACCATTAATGGGGTTGACCGTTGTATCGCTGGTCCCGTGGAAAACAATGACCCGCATTTTTTTCTTATAATCGCCCATTTCCTGAAAGGCATGGTTTCCACATTGGTATGGGTCAACGACGCCTTTTTCCATCCTTAACTTAGCTTCCTTAGCCATCGGGTCGGTTAGATAAAATACATTGGCAGCGTCATAGGCAAGTCCTGCATAAATACCGATACTGTTAAAGACATCCGGATAGGTTGCCCCAAGTATACAGGCTAATGAGCCGCCTGCCGAAAAGCCCGCAGCATACACTTTATTGGAATCAACTTTGTATTTACTTTTGACCTTATTGATCATCTCAAAAATGAGCTTCGGATGCCCCTCCCCACGGTGTTGATTCTTATCCACAAACCAGTTCCAGCATCCAAAGGGATTGTATCCGGACGGATCTAAAGGATTAAACGGATGGTTCATGTCAGGATAGAGGACAAGGAAATTTTCCTTTTCAGCAAGCGTGTTCATGTTTGTGCCAGCAGCAAAATCATCTGGATTTTGTCTACATCCATGAAGCATCACTAATAACGGAGATTCTTTATCTGCATGATGTTCACTAGGCACATAAAGCTTGTATTTAAAATCTTGATAAATAAACTCAAGAAATTTGCCCAAATCATAAAACCTCCCATTTTAAACTCTGCTTTCCCACTATATTCCATTATTGACGCATTATCATAAATATAACGAAAAATAATAATCTTCTTCGTATGAGCCACAGTTCCCGCCCCCGTGGCTTAGTCAAATGTTTGAAAGTGTTTATTATTATAAGAATGTTCATAGATTTGTCCTTGCTTTTTAGATATTAAATTGTTATCTTTGGTAGGAATAATGTTATGGACAACCTCAACTTTGGTCACGAAGGAACATAATATATGAAAAGGGGATAGAAAAATGGACATTTTTACAATTATTAAATTAGATAAAGATGAAGTCGAAAACTTAATGAACATTGAAATTTTGGAATCAACTGAAAAAATCTCTGATGACTTTGAAGAAGTGTGTATCGAAGGATTTTTAGATAAAAGTTCAAACAGCCAAATTTCAGTAGAAGATGCTATGAAACAATTATTTGAAACTTTGAAAACGAAAGGCATTATTAACGAATCCATTAAAACGTATTCCTACGAATTACCTGTATGTGGTTTGTTAAAAAATGCAAAGCGAAATGAAGAGGCTTTAAATAAGGATTACATCGTTTTATCCTATCACGCATAAATATTTAAACATCATTGCCCCATTGGCTTAAGTTGTCCGATGGGGCATATTTTATTGTGACCCACAGTTCCCGACCCTCTGTCCCACCGACCCTCTATCCCAAAGTTCCAAAGGTAAAAAAGCATATTCACCATCTCTATGAATTTCACATTTACGAACGGGGATAGGCTGCTTGAAAATTGGGCCATCTATATAATTCTGTCATTGTAATCTGTCTCCTTTAATCTAATACTCTTATCCACTATGGCGGTTATTAGCCAGATTCAATTTATTAATATGAGGCTTGCAATATTTGCTTAATTTTACCATAATGTCATATTATACTCCTCCTAGACTATTTATTATAATATTCAATCATCGAATTTAATCTCTGAATGTCATTTCTATTTTTAACTTCAGGAAATAAAATCTTAAGACTTTCTAATATGTCGATTTGAAAAATGAAGGGTATAAATTTGAGCATGATACATATTCGCCACCTAGAAGGAAAAAAGTAATAACCTCTACATTCAGTGCTATAAGTATCTTCGGTTTATTGATTCTCCTATGGAATTTCACCGCATTAATCAAATGAACCCATCATAAAATATCCTCAGTTTAAGCAGAATGGTATCCCAGCTTACAGGAACAAAATAAAAGAACCTGATACAGAGACGCAAACCATGCTAAATGATTTGATATTAGGGTAAAAAAATTAGGAAGTGAAAATGTGAAAAGGTATTATTTCGCAGTGACGTATGAAGTTTGCGAACGCAATAATCTTTATTTAGATATGAACGAATATAATATAGATTCTTTTTTATTCGATTAAACGGTTCAATTAGAAAAAGTGTAGGTGTAATAAATTTCCTTTAATATGAAATAATAATTAAAAAATATTGCAGGGAATGGTTATTGTGAAACCTCACGAAAAACAATTCAATATTGAATTGACTTGTACAGAAATTGGCGGATTATGGGGAATTTTTATTCAAGAAAGTATGAATATTAGATTCCTTACATACTTTTTACACCATCTTCAAGATGAAGAAATCAAACCGCTGACAAAGGAGGCATTGAATATATCTGAAGGGAGATTAGAGAAAATCAAACAAATCTTCCTAAAAGAAAATTTTCCGATGCCAGAAGGTTTTTCAGAAGGGGATGTCAATTTGTCCGCTCCTCCATTATTTCACGATGTGTTTACACTGAGTTATATTTACATGATGAATCGTCTGGGGATGATTAACTTTAGTTATACTGCATCAAATAACGTTCGTCTGGACGTACTTGACTTCTTCACAGAGTGCATACATACGTCTACAGAAATGTTTGGCAAAGCAGTAAGGATGATGTTGTCAAAAGGAATCTATGACCGACCTCCTAAAATGGAATATCCAAAGGAAATTGAGTTTGTACAAAAGGATTCTTTTCTTACAGGATTCGTTGGTAAAAAACGCCCACTGAATGCTATTGAATTATCCGAGATATTCTTTAACATTGAGAGAAATTATTTCTCCGTTCTTGTCATGTTGGGGTTTGCTCAAGTAATAAAGGATAAGAAACTAAAGAATCACATAATAAAAGGAAAGACAATCAGTGAAAAACAAATCAAATTTTTTAACGATTTGTTGATGGAGGAAGACCTTCTTGGTACAGTAACTGTTGGTATGGAAGTTACAGATTCAACCTTATCACCATTTTCAGATAAACTTATTTTTGAGATGATTAATGTACTGAATTCAGTAGACATCAACCTTATTTCACACGCAATGTCATTGTCAATGAGAACCGACCTTGTAGCTCAATATACGAAAATTATTTCCGAAGTGATGCTATACGCTAAGGACACTTTTGATATTGTTGTTGAAAAGAAATGGCTCGAACAACCTCCTCTGGTTACAAATAGAAAGAAATTGTTAAAGTGAGAATGGATAAGAAATAACTAGTTAAAGATATGGCATCATTTAGTAAAATCAATTAGATAGAATACATATTGAATATTTGGAGATAAAAAAGGTTGCAACTGGACAACCTTTTTTTACTTTGGATCTTCCTTATCAATAGCTAACTTGTGAATGTTGTACTTAAACTAAAGCCCCCTTTCTACAAAAGTAGTAGGAACGCTTTTTCTGCTAATGGACAGCTTAATATTTATTTTTATTTTTCAACTTATCAAGTAAAAACAAATACAAATAGTTTTTTGAAGTGACCCTTAAAAGTTAGATACTCTTTTTACATTAGTAGGCAGCGTTTTGAGACGCTGGCCGGTAGTAAACGGCTTATAGCCGTGGAACAAACCACCCTTTGGAAGGGTGGCTATGATAACGTTAGAATTTAAATTACTGACCATTTTTTCTACGAACAGTTATTGATTCGCCAGCAATTCCCCAATTATCAGTATCAACTTCATCAATAACTACAACAGTTGTGTTTGGATTTTTTCCTAATACATTAACTAGTAATTGTGTTGCTCCCTTAATAAGCTCAGCTTTTTTTTCAGGTGTAACATTCTCATTTGTAATTTTAATATTTACGTATGGCATAAAAATTCCCTCTTTCAATTTGATTTTAATTTGTAGTTTCTATGTTTGGCATTCGATCAAAACGAATACCGCTTACAAGTAACATAGCTCCAATAAATACTACACTAGCAGCTCCAATCAAAGCTGTATTAAAGCTTTGAGTATAAGATAAAAGGATTCCAGCGATTGTTGGTCCAATCATTTGACCAACAGCATAAATGGCGGTTAGATAACCAATAATTCGACTGCTATTAGATGGACTCATTTGGCGTGCCAATGTTGTGGCAAGTGTAGTAATACCCATAAAAGTAGCTCCAAATAATAATGCACTTATAATTAAACTAGATTGGCTCAACCAGAAGACAGGTAGTGCAATACCTATAGATTGTAGAATCATCGAAAATACTAATGATTTTACAAACCCCCATTTTTTTGCGAGAGTTGACCAGATGATACATGATGGAATTGCACCTAAGCCAACAACCATCCAAACAATAGCAGGATCAATGCTAAAGATTGAGGTCTTATCAGCAATAGACACAATAAATGTCCCTGTTACAATGTAGCCTAACCCTTCTAGTCCATAGGCAATAATTAACCAAGGAAGCCATTTAAGGGGGGGTGCTTGTGTAATAACTATTTGTTCATCCTTTTTTACATTCGAGTTTGGGGAATCTTTGAGCCAAAACCATGCAAAGATAGCTAGAATACTGCTTACAGTGGCAAGTCCTACCCATACACCTTCCCACATATATAAATCGTTAAAACTCGGAATAAAGAGGGTCGAAAAAAGGATACCGAAGCCTACCCCAGAATAAAAATAGCCTGCCCAATTTGTTTTACCTACAATAGCCAGTCTATCTAGGACAATACTGGAAGCCAATACAAAAATCAGTGCACTTGCCACTCCCGAAATAAAGCGAATGATAAGCATCAGTGTGTAGGAATGAGAAAGCCCCATCATGCCAGTGGTAATAATACTTACCATAAGACTACCTCTTAAATAAAATGTTTTATGCTTTTTCAAAGGGAGAACTCCTGCCAAAATTGCTCCAACGAAATATCCTGCGTAATTGCTTGAAGCGAGGTAGCCCGCCACCGCATCAGTAAAGGCAAGAGAATTTTGCATTAGCGGCAAAATTGGAGTGTAGGCAAACCTTCCGATTCCCATAGCAATCATTAATGAAAAAATTCCCCCAATCAAAAATAAAAAAGGATTTTTATTCAATTTTTCACCTCCAATAAAAATAATCTTTATTTCTATTTTTATCTTATCTGATTTTTGATATATGGTATAATACGTAAAAATGATGAAGAGGTATCAGTTTTTTATATATCAAAGAAGGGAAGGTGGCTATTTATGGATTTACAAGCACTAAAATTTTTTCAAGCTGTCGGAAAATTAGGCAGTATATCAAAGGCAGCTAGAGAACTAAACTATGCACAATCCAATCTCACATCAAGAATTCAGCAATTGGAATCGGATCTTCAAACAAAGCTACTCTATCGACATAATCGAGGAACTACTCTTACGGACAAAGGTAAAGTATTACTTTCGTATACAGATGAAATATTTCAACTTTTAGATGAGGTTAGAAATGTGATGAGTGATGATCAAACACCAAAAGGTCCATTAGTAATAGGTTCTATGGAAACAACTGCTGCAGTTCGTTTACCGGCATTACTTTCAAGGTTTCATCGTGAGTATCCAGCGGTTGACCTAACATTAAAAACAGGTCCAACTGAACTAAATGTCCAACGGGTTCTACAGTATGAACTCGATGGAGCTTTTGTTGCAGGACCTATTGAACATCCAGATCTTACTTATAAGACAGTAATAGATGAAGAGCTAGTCCTTGTAACGGATGTGTCCCATCAACCTTTGTCTTCTATAAAAGAAATACAAAGTCGAACAATATTAGTATTTCGGAATGGTTGTTCGTATCGGGCAAGATTTGAAGAATGGTTACATTATGAAGGAGTCATTCCGGAAAAAATCATGGAACTTGGAACACTTGATGGAATAATTGGTTGTGTATTTGCGGGACTAGGGATTAGTTTACTTCCTCATAGTGCGGTAGAGAAATATGTAAAAGAGGGTCATCTCTTACAACACTCTATCCCAAATCAATTCGGTAAAGTCAAAACTCTATTTATTTACCGTAAAGATAAATATATGTCTGCTTCTTTTAAAGAATTTATAAAAATGTCAAGTAATAAAGCGGTATTTTCGAATGAGACAATTTTATTTTAGTATATAGCCGAGAACCCTCGTGACTTCAGTCATGAGATGAATCGGCTTCGGACAAGGGATAGCTTTTGCTAACTCAATTGTCCGACATTCTCATTCCTAGCTTAATCACATATGATATTTTAAAAGGTATAAAAATCGTTGTTAATTCAATGCACATCTTGATACATATGA
>NZ_JARSMD010000050.1:0-29767 GCF_035811335.1 Schinkia azotoformans | reverse complement strand
AAAGAGGTTTCCCTACTTTATACTTAATTTATTTAGCCTCAGCTTTTTCAGTTTTTTCGTCTGATGGTGCTTTTTCATTTATAAAATCAAATATACCTTTTAAATCTTTATCTTTCACATCAATTTTTGCATTCTGCAGCTCTTTTTTAATTTTTTCTTGGACACCAGTAGGGTCTTGTTGAGCTTTTTCTTGGATAAGCTGTTTACGTATTTCGTCCTTCATTTCGTCAAATGGCTTTACTTCTTTTATATCGGTCAGTTTAATGATGTGATATCCAAATTCAGATTTTACAAGGTCGCTTATTTCACCAACTTTAAGGGCATAAGCAGCCTCTTCAAAAGGCTTAGTCATAACACCTGTGCCAAAGTAACCTAAATCGCCACCATTTGCGGCAGAACCAGGGTCTTCTGAATATTCCTCAGCCAATTTTGCAAAGTCTTCACCAGCTTTGACCTTCTGCAGTACGTCTTTAGCTGTTTTTTCATCTTTAATTAAAATATGACTGGCTTTTAATTCAGGTTTCATTTCATCATACTTCTTTTTTAATTCACTTTCCGGAATATCGATATAGGTTGAAAGGGCCTTGTCCTGAATTAACTGAAGACGAAGAGTGTCCTTAAAGGCATTCTCATCTTGAACTCCATTTGATGCTAGGAACATCTGAAATTGAGCACCGTATTGCTCCTTTAGTTTGGCAAGCTCAGCATCAACTTCTTTGTCTGAAACAGGGTATTTATCTTCAAGAACCTTAGTTAACACCATTTCGTATAGAACCATTTCTCCGTATTGGTCTTTTAGCTTTTGAAATAATTCATCTTCTGTAATGTTTCCGGCAGATGTTTCTACAACTACGTTAGACTTGTTATCGTTATTTCCACTACATGCTGCTAGTCCCACGATAGTTGCTGCAGCCGTTATTGAAAGAATCCATTTTTTCATCTTGCCACTCCTATAAATTCAAAATTAAACACAAGAAATACTATACCATATTTTTCTTCTAGATTAAACAAATAAGGGCTTCCGCATAGTACGGAAGCCTTCATTTAGACAGCATAGAGAATTTCAATATATGTTGAAATAAGTAAAATAGTTATCAGTACATTTATTGTTCGAAAAAGCTGGGGTTGGCGATCCTCAGGAATCTCTTTTAGAAGACACATTAGGTTGGTCATGGAATTAATTGTGTATAGAAAGAAAACCGCAAATACAGTGAACAGGTACACCATTTTCTCTGAGATTCCTCCTTTGCAAAAAAAATATGAAAGTTTAAGAGAATTTCATTTTCTATCGGGATAATAATAACAATACCAAAAAAATAAATAAAAAGATAGTTTGTATAAAAAAAATAGACTGTCCTCATATTTTACCATGTCATTGGCAGACATACTTCGGACAGCCCTGTTTCTTAGTTGCTTTTATGATGAATTAATATATCAAATGAATACTTTGTATGCTCGACAATGCTTTTTTTAGGAGCTTTAATAAGAATCATCAAATAAATAATATCTGTTACGGACAAACCAATATTAATAGCTGCTCCAATCGATAAATAATGCATGTATTGTGGATAAATAATGCTAAAAAAAAGTAATGGACATGTAATCAATAAAGTTGGAGCCAGGAAGGATACAATTTTTAAATTTCTTGTAAGAGAATGATTATATTCAATATTAAAAATCGGAAAAATCACTGATTTGAATGAAATTTTAATCTTTATCCTTTGGCCAGTGATCCATGCTGGAAGTGCATGGCAGATTAAATGCATAGGAATGATTAAAATTAAACAAATTATAAATAAATATAAGTAATCGTCGTTAAGATGGATGCTTTCATATATAATACTTAATGGAACATAAATCATAATAAAGGCAGCAAGCATAACAAGGAAGGAAACAACCATCAGGCGCTGATTTCCAAGATCACGAGATAGATTAATTGTTTTCCAACAATTCATTGAATATAACACCTCTAGAAAGGATTTAACTACTCTGGCGGGTTGTTAGTCCCAAAGATTTCTCAATTACTGTATAATGATTTGAACTAAAAATCAATACCTACTGTAAAAATAAATTTATTTACAAATGAAGGAAGAGAGTGGCAAAATGGGAGAAATTGAGAAAAGGCTTAAAAAAATAGAATATCATCAACAATTATTACTAGAAATGATCCAAACTCAAAGTTTCCCTGCCCATCGGCTGATCGTAAAAAATGATTTGTCAGAGGAGGAAGTAGAAGAAGTATTCCGGTTATGCGAGGAGCTCTCGCTTCAATTTGAACAACAAAAAGAGGAGGGGTTTGTTTATTTCAACCCGCTCCTCACACAGTTCATTAACTCATTAAATCATAAGTTAGATCCAGAAGAAACCATCCATGCTTTCCTTGGCCAGGAAATGTACGTTCCTTTAATGGAGATTTTAAAAAAGAGTTTAGCTATTGTTAAAAAGCAAATTAAGAGTTAACCGGCTCTTTCTTGCTTTCCTGGTTCTGATCTGCATGATCTTTTTTAATTAATCGATTATTCTCTTCAACAAATTCTCTGTTTAGATTTTTAAACGATGTTTCAAAGATTTGCATAAAATCGTCGCCATAGATGTTGCGGATAATACACATGAATTCTACCATTTCAGGGAATTTTCCGTAGAGTTCTCGAAGAGGCAGGGCAGCTCTAAAAGCATCATACGAACTAGGATCATAAGTTTCCATTGTATCTAACAGAATTTTTTCCCCAGCTTCTGTTAGCTCAACATAGGTGTTTCTCTTATCATCCTCTTTTTTAGAAAATTTCAACATACCTCTCTCTTCTAATTTTTTCGAAAAATTAAAAGCTGTTGAGACATGCATTACTCCAAATTTGGCAATTTCTGAAATAGATGCCCCATTTAAATGGTAGGCGATCCAAAGGATATGGTGCTCATTGATGTTTAAGTCATATGGTTTAATCCATTGCTGCCAATCCTTCTCAATGGATTTCCATAGCGCTTTACTAAGCTGGGCAATTTTTTGACTGAATAACATAGCTTCCATCATTGAATATTGATTGTTTTCGTGATTCAAATTCTCACCAACTTTCTTTAAATGATTATTCTAGAAATCTAATATTATTATTCTTCTATTATGCCAAGAATTAAAAAAAAGATAAAGAGGATTTTTTGCCTAAATTCAGAAAATTGATTAAACTTTTTGAAATTTAGGCAATAAAATGAAAAAAATTAAGCTTTTGTTACCTTTTCCAGTTGTTGAATCGATTCTTCAATGCTCTTTAGTTCGTCGATAATTTTATTTGTATTGGGTTCAATTTCTTTTTTCCAGGTATCAACGGATGTTTTTAAATCTTTAGAGAAATCTTTTAAAATAATGGCGCCTTCTTTTGATGTTTCTACAACTTGGTTTTTTAATTGGATTGTTTCAGTTTTTAGTGTACTTAATGTTTCTTTTACTTTCTTGCTGTTTGCACTTAAAGTATCCTTTAGGTCTTGGCTGTATTTAGGTGATGCAAGAAGGGCGATGGCAGCACCGGAAAAACCGCCAATAATCAGCCCGAGGAACAATGATTTTCGATTACTCATAATTACCAACTCCTCTGTGATATTATTTTTCTTATACTATAATCCATAAAAATTCATACTTATAGTATAACGAAAAAATTTTTTAATGTAAAAAAGTGTTAGCAAAAAGTATATAACAATAATTTTTAATAATATACAAAAAAAGTGTCTTGTACCATATTCTATCGATACAAGACACTTTTTGATTAGCCTTTCATACTGTTAGATTGTGGTACAGCGATTTTAGAACGTTTTAGAATTGCTGATACAATTGGATAAATGATAACCATTGCAACTGTATTAACAGCTGTAGCTGGTAGTACTACCGCAGTAAATAAAGCTGCGAAAGAGGCACCGCCAGGTAATCCAAAAAGAATGGCTGCTGAACCAAGAAAAACAGAGCCGCTAATAATTGTGCCAATTGCAGTTAATACGGCTATTGCTACGATAGATTGATTGAACTTTCTTACAGTAAGAAATAGCACAAAGAATAAAAATGCAGTAATTGGTTTATCAATCATGTTAGCAACTTGGCCGCCAGGGAAGCCCGTTGTTAGCGCTGAAACAATTCCTGTTGCAATTGCTAAAATAAAAATATTTTTCTTTTCCGGAAAAAGGATGATGCCTAAAAACATCATCGTTAATAGCATATCAGGCTTCATCCCGAAAAAGATCGGCGGTACAATGGCATGTAAAACTGCACCAATCCCAACTAACATCGCTAATGACACAAGTACTTTCGTATTCATTTCTCATCTCTCCTCATCTAAACTATACATTTTTACTTTCCAATAGTGTCCTCGTGACCTATTGCAAAAGTTAATTATATCTATTTTACCAAATATTTTGATTTAATTAAAGTGGAAATTAATGTTTTTCTTTAAATGAAATCATGTATTCACGTAGCGCTTCACAAGTCTCAACTGGTACAGCGTTGTAAATAGATGCACGGCAACCACCAATTGAACGGTGACCATTAAGACCAACAAAACCAGCCTCTTTAGCACCAGCTAAAAACTCTTTCGAAAGCTCATCAGATGGAAGTGTAAATGTAACGTTCATGTTCGAACGGCTTCCTGGCAGTGCGTGTGCTGAATAGAACCCTTCACTTTCATCAATTACGTTGTATAAAATAGAAGCTTTCTGCTCGTTAATTTGTTGGATTTTTTGCACCCCACCAAGCTCTTTTGCCCAATTTAATACTAGAGAAAGCATGTATATCCCGAAAGTCGGCGGTGTATTATAAAGTGAATTATTTTCAGTATGTGTACGGTAATCAAGCATTGTTGGAAGGTTTTCAGGGATTCTAGAAAGTAAATCCTTTTTAAGGATGACAACTGTTACACCTGAAGGACCAAGATTTTTTTGGGCACCTGCATAAATTAATGAAAACTTGTTCACATCAAAAGTGCGGCTTAAAATATCGCTGGACATATCGGCAATTAAATCAACATTGTCAAGCGTTGGGAAGTCTGCCCATTGGGTTCCGTAAATTGTATTATTGGAAGTGATGTGTAAATAAGCTGGATTTTCGCTTAGCTTGATTTCATCAAAGCTTGGGATTGACTTGTATTTAGACTCTTTTGTAGAGGCCGCAATATGCGTCTGACCTACTTTTTTCGCTTCTTTTAAAGCTTTATCCGACCAAGCACCTGTTAAAACATAGTTTGCAACCTGACCTTCAGCTAAGAAATTCATAGGGACCATTGAGAATTGCAAGCTAGCCCCACCTTGTAAAAAGAGCACATCATAGTTTTCCGGGATGTTTAATAGCTCTCTTAGTAAACTTTGTGCTTCTTCATGTACTGCGTCATATTCTTTGCTGCGATGGCTAAGTTCCATTAGTGACATTCCTGAACCTTTAAAATCAACTAATTCAGCTTGTGCTTTTTGAAGCACCTCTAGTGGTAATGCAGATGGACCAGCGTTAAAGTTATAAGCGCGTTTCAATGTAAAAATCCTCCTTGATAAATAATTTCTCATTTTTTTAATACTACTATCGTATCACGTTTTCACGATTCGGAATATTTATTTTTATAAAAAAATATGGTGAACTTGTCGAACACCATATGATTATGTAGTATACGATTGCATTAAACGATGCCATTTGAAATTTTTAATGCTAATTTTTTTAAATCGTCTCCAGTATATTCACTTTGATGCGACTTCCAAACACCACCATATCCATCACCTTTTCCGTAGCGAGGGATCAAGTGTAAGTGGAGGTGAAATACTTCCTGCCCAGCTTTTTCCCCGGAATTACAAACAAGGTTAAGGTTCTCGATATTTAATTGATTTTTCATCGCATTTGTAATTTTGGGTACTACTGAGAACAATTTTTCCGCTGTTTCTTTGGGGAGATCAAATAAATTTTTGTTATGTTCTTTAGGTATTAACAGCGTATGGCCTTCTGTTATTTGGGAAATATCTAAAAATGCTAATACATTTTCATCTTCATATACTTTTGAAGAAGGAATTTCTCCATTCACTATTTTACAAAAAATGCAATCCGACATGTAAAACCAACCTTTCAATGAAAATTTTTCCTAATTTTTATTATACAGAATTTCATAACTTTATTCAGCAAATGCGGCTGAATAAAGTTAAGCCTTCGGCGGATGCCTCAGATTTTCAAAGGTAGTTTTTCGAGCAAGCTCGAAAAAATCTGGGCGCAAATATACCAAGGCGTATTTGATAAAAAAAAGACAAGGTGTCCGAAGTCACCCTGTCTTTTGAAGAGGTTTGGGAGTAATGCTTTTCGCTTCTAAAACTGTAAGTTGTCTTTCACAGACACCCCATTTTCTAAAGAATAGTATCTCTAAATCAGTAAATTACCGATCGTAGACACCCCATTTTTTTAGGAATAGGAATAGTATCTAAATCAGATTTATGCCGATCGTCGACACCTCATTTTCAAATGGATTCAAGTTTTATTCAGCATTTAAAGCTAATAAGTTGTCTTTCACAGACACCCCATTTCGGACTAAAATGACGTTACTAAATCATCTTGATTGTTCATCGCCATCATCTCCCATATATGGTTGATTGCTGCTACTAACTTGATTAACTCCCCTCTTCGTTTATTATGATAACCAGTTATCGAAAAGCTATACATTCGTATTTATAAAAAAAGTTGTCGATGGCTAGAAGTGTCTTGTCGAAGAAAAATTTGTTAAAATTATAATAACTTAAGGAAAGAAAGGATAAAAACAATGTCAAAATTACTTGAAGTTATTGACTTGACAGGCGGATATACGAAAAACCCCGTCATTCATAATGTAACGTTTGAAGTAAAAGCAGGGGAAATTGTCGCCTTAATTGGATTAAACGGCGCAGGTAAAAGTACAACCATTAAACATATTATTGGCCTGATGGAACCAAAAAGTGGTTCGGTTGCTATTAATGGCTCGACATTTAAACAAAATCGAGATGGCTATCGCAAACAATTTACATATATTCCAGAAACCCCCATTCTATATGATGAATTAACATTGTATGAACATTTAGAGTTGACGGCAATGGCTTATGGACTTGGGAAAAGTGAATTTGAAGAAAGACTAACGCCGCTCTTAAAGGAATTTCGGATGGAGAAAAGGTTAAAATGGTTTCCGGTTCATTTTTCGAAAGGAATGCGTCAAAAGGTAATGATTATGTGTGCATTTTTAATTCATCCAAGTCTTTATATTGTTGATGAACCTTTTGTCGGCCTCGATCCGGTAGGAATTCAATCATTCCTCGATATGATGGAAAAATCTAAGGAAAATGGTGCCGGCATTTTAATGTCAACCCATATCTTATCAACAGCAGAAAAATATTGTGATCGTTTTGTAATCCTCCATGACGGAAAGGTAAGAGTCCAAGGTACTATGAGTGAGTTGAGAGAGCAATTTAAGATGAAAGATGCTTCATTAGATGATCTGTATCTTCAATTAACGAGGGAAGATTCATGATTGATGCAAATAAGCTTTGGAAACAAAGATTTCAATTATATGTTAAGGATACAAGACGATATTTAAAATTAATTTTTAATGATCATTTTAAATTTGTTTTACTGTTTGCAGTCGGAGGAGGGGCCTATTATTACCAGAACTGGTTGAAGACATTGCCCGAAGACTTTCCGGCAGCCCTTATTATTGCTTTAATTATCGGGATTATATTAACTCAAAGCCCGATTCAAACATTTTTAAAGGAAGCTGATTTAGTTTTTTTATTGCCGGTTGAAACAGAATTAAAGCATTATTTTCAAAGGTCAATCCTTTATTCCTATATGCTCCAATGCTATGTTCTAATATTTTTCATTGCTGCACTTGGTCCTTTGTATTTTCAGCAGCGGGGGACAACGGTTAGGGATTTACTAATCCTCGCGGTCATATTATTAATAGCGAAAGCCGTCAATATCATGACAAGATGGTATGTTCAATATTTAACAGACAAAGGGTCACTTAGGATTGATCAATTTGTCAGGCTGATTTTTAATATTGTATTCGTTTATTTTCTTGTACAAGGTGTTATTTGGATTTATCCATTGGTGATAGGGATACTTTTATTGCTCCTTTTTATCTATTTTTATCAGGCATCAAAAGGAAAGGGGATAAAGTGGGAGCAGTTAATTGAAATGGAAGCTGAGCGGATGATGGCCTTTTATCGTATCGCTAATATGTTTACAGATGTTCCAAAGTTTAAAGAGCAAGTGAAACGAAGAGGCTGGTTGAATTGGATGACAAGTATGCTTCGCTTTGAACCGAGATCGACATTTTCATTTCTTTATTTAAGGACATTTTCACGTACAAGTGATTATCTTGGTATTTACGCTCGTTTATTGGTAATTGGCGGCGTTCTACTTTATTTCTTACCTTTAGGATATAGCAAATTGCTGGTCCTGCTTTTATTTGTATATCTTTCGGGTTTTCAATTACTGCCGCTTTACAGACATCATGTCATGAAGATATGGGTCGATTTATATCCGATTTCGGCAGAAGTGAGACGATCCAATTTTCTGCAATTACTGTTTTATTTACTACTAGTGAAAAGTTCACTTTTATCAATCATTATCTTTTTAACAGGGGATATAATCCTCGCGTTTCTAGCGATTGGAACTGGATTTGTATTTTCCTATTTATTTACGTTTGCCTATGTAAAAAAGAAATTAGTCAAACAAGATGAAGCACAAATATTGAGTTAAGGATGATAGAATCAATGAACCATTTTTTAGCTTTTCCTTTAGAGCAAATTCCTTTATTAGTCATCGTGCTCGCGATAGCTTTTTCTGTTCATGAATTTGCCCATGCTTATGTTGCTTACCGATTTGGCGACCCGACTGCAAAAAATGCAGGAAGGTTGACCTTATCACCTTTTTCTCATTTAGATATATTTGGTACGCTAATGATTTTTATTGCGGGCTTTGGTTGGGCAAAGCCCGTGCCTGTAAATCGCTTTTATTTTAAAAGGCCAAGGCTTGCCGGGGTATTGGTTTCACTTGCCGGCCCGTTAAGCAATCTTTTGCTCGTCCTTATCGGCTTTATCCTATGGTACAGTTTGATTTATAGTGGTGTACTTAATGGAATACCAGAAAATATTACGAATACTATCTATCAGTTTTTTAATTTATTTATTTTGTTGAATATTATCTTGTTTATTTTCAATCTACTTCCTTTTCCACCGTTAGATGGTTATCGGGTAATAGAAGATCTTTCACCGACACATATTCGAGCGAAACTAACTCAATTCGAAAATTACGGTATTTTATTATTTTTAATTATTATTATCACACCACTTGACCAATACACAATTACACCGCTTTTTAATACAGTCATTCCGTTTATATTTTCAACTATTGAAAATATCTTCATAACATTATTTTAATAAAATAATATTTTGAGTAAAAAGTACCATTATTTTTAAATAGTGGTGCTTTTTACTATAGGAAGTATGTTATAATTCTGTACTATAGCAGTTTGTCGAAATATGTAAAAAAATGAATGGATGATAAAGCTGAGTTGAATCAGAAAGGCAGAGGTGGCATCTTTTGAGTAAAAAATTAGATATCATACATAGACGAAACATTTTATTACTTAAGATTATAGCTATCTGTTTTGTAATAGATTTACTCATTAATTTAGTAATAGACCGCTCTATTCTACTAGTTATTGTTCCAACTACACTAATGATCATTTTACCTATTTCACTGCTTATTTATTATAAAGTTTGGATTAAAGAAACGGCTTATATTATTGTGCTCACCATTTATTTGCCATTTATATTTTTAATAGAAAGAGAGCCGTTAATCATAAATTATATTTTTATTTGGGCGGCACTAACGGTTTCTTCAATATATCAACGTGCAATGCCTGTGATCGTGAGTTCATGTATCGCTAATTTCTTAACTATTTATTACTACTTTAAATTTAAGAATGTTATCTTTGTGAGTTTAGAACCGACATCTGTTGTTTACATTATCGCTTTTACAGTATTTTTGACGATTATTTTAATCTTTTCCGGCCGTTTTACCGAAAATGAATTATGGTCGAAAGAAGAAGCATTGAAAAGGTCAGAAATGTTATCGACTGTTGGACAATTGGCAGCAGGGGTGGCACACGAAATCAAAAATCCTGTTACAGTGTTATCGGGCTTTGTTCAATTAATGAGGCAATCAGATGAAAGAGAGTCCCATCAATTTTATTATGAAATTATGCAATCTGAATTGAAGAGAATACTAATGATAACGAATGAATTTTTAGTGCTTGGCAAACAGCATACCTACATTTTTATGAAAAAAAAAATTCAGCTCATCATCAAAGAAGTCGTTTTGTTGCTAAAAGCTGAGGCTGAAAAAAATGGTGTCAATATCATTTTAAAAATAAAGGATGATATTCCAGCGATGATCTGTAATCCGGATCAACTAAAACAGGTTTTTATGAATGTCATAAAGAATGGGATTGAGGCAATGCCGAATGGTGGAAGACTTTGGATTGACATAAAGGTTGATGGGAATAAGAGTGTTATTATAGAGACAATTGATGAAGGTTGTGGTATGACTAAAGAGACGCTTACAAAGATTGGAACACCATTTTTCACAACGAAAGAAGATGGAACAGGATTAGGAATGATGGTTTGTCAAAAAATAATTGAAAGTCATCATGGAAAAATCACGATGGAAAGTGAAGTAAATGTTGGTACAAAAATTAAAATTGAGGTTCCGATAAAATAATATCGGAATTGGGGACAAATTTATGACAGATTCCTAATGTTACTATACATTAAATGATAAATTAGATTATAGTTGTATTTGATGGAAAAAAATCAATACATAAATAAATGAAGTAGCAGAAAGGTGAGGGACTATTAAATGAGTAATCGAACAATTAACGATACATTTTTAAGGGCAGCAAGAGGTGAAAGAACGGATTATGTACCTTGTTGGTATATGCGCCAAGCCGGACGTTCACAGCCGGAATACCGTGCATTAAAGGAGAAATATTCGTTATTTGAAATTACACACCAGCCTGAACTTTGTGCCTATGTAACGAAGTTGCCTGTGGATCAATATAATGTTGATGCAGCTATTTTGTATAAAGATATTATGACGCCGCTTCCGTCCTTAGGAGTCGATGTAGAAATTAAAGGGGGCATCGGTCCGGTAATTTCTAATCCGATCCGTTCGGTGGGCGATGTTGAAAAACTTGGTGAAATCAATCCGGAACAAGATGTTCCTTACGTGTTAGAGACAATTAAATTATTAGTCAATGAACAGTTGGATGTGCCATTAATCGGTTTTGCAGGGGCTCCTTTTACACTAGCCAGCTATATGATTGAAGGCGGACCTTCAAAAAATTATAATAAAACGAAGGCATTTATGTATTCACAGTCTGAGGCTTGGTTTAAATTAATGGACAAGCTTGCTACGATGACAGTTACGTACGTGAAAGCACAAATTGATGCTGGTGCAAAGGCGATCCAAATCTTTGATTCTTGGGTAGGCGCTTTAAATGCTGTTGATTACCGTTACTTCATTAAGCCTATCATGACAAGAATCTTTTCTGAACTGCGTGAAAAGAATGTGCCGCTTATTATGTTTGGTGTAGGAGCAAGCCATCTTGTACATGAATGGCATGACCTTCCGCTTGATGTAGTAGGTTTAGATTGGAGATTGCCTATTGCAGAAGCAAGAAAAATGGGCATTACAAAAACGGTTCAAGGAAACTTAGATCCAGCCTTACTTTTAGCTCCATGGAATGTTATTGAAGAAAAGGCTAAAGAAATTCTTGACCAAGGTATGGCTCATCCTGGCTATATTTTCAATCTTGGCCACGGCGTTTTTCCTGATGTTCAAGTTGAAACTTTAAAGAAATTAACTACTTTTATTCATGAATATTCAGCTAGTAAGCTTGGTAAATAGAAAGTTAAGATTAGTCGTGCGAAGCTATTTTGCACGACTTTCAATTCGTAAATGAGGTGACATAATGACAACAAGAAAAATCGGACTCTTAGTAATGGCATATGGGACCCCGTATAAGGAAGAAGATATCGAGCGTTATTATACCCATATTCGACGGGGAAGAAAACCTTCACCGGAAATGCTGAAAGACTTGCAAGATAGATATGAAGCAATCGGCGGTATATCCCCCCTTGCTGAAATCACGAAAATACAAGCAGAGGCACTGGAAGCAAAGTTAAATGATGTGCATGACCATATAGAATTTAAAATGTATTTAGGATTAAAGCATATTGAGCCCTTTGTTGAAGATGCTGTTCAGGCAATGAAAAATGATGGGATTGAAGAAGCAGTTGGAATTGTGCTTGCTCCCCATTTTTCAACCTTTAGCGTAAAATCGTATAATGCACGTGCAGAAGAGGAAGCTGAAAAACTAGGTGGTTTGAAAATTCATTTTATTGAATCCTGGTATAAGGAGCCACAATTTTTGCAATTTTGGTCTGAGAATGTTAAAGCTATCTTTAGTAATATGGTCCAAGAGGAAAAGGAAAATGCTGTTTTGATTGTTTCAGCGCATAGCTTACCTGAAAAAATACTAGCTTCAGGTGATCCTTATCCAAGCCAGCTCGAGGAAACGGCTAAATTAATTGCTGAACAAGCCGGTGTAACCAATTATGAAATTGGCTGGCAAAGTGCAGGCAATACACCAGACCCATGGTTAGGGCCGGATGTTCAAGACCTAACTAAAGAGCTTTATCATGATAAGGGTTATAGAACCTTTGTATATGCACCAGTTGGTTTTGTCTCGGATCATCTAGAAGTGTTGTATGATAATGATTTCGAATGCAAGCTCGTGACGGAGCAATTGGGTGCAAACTATTATCGTCCAGAAATGCCGAATGCTAATCCAAAGTTTATTGAGGCTTTGAGTAATGTTGTCACAAAAAAACTTGAAGAAGTAGGCGAATAATCGTGAATATAGAAAATAAAAAGGTTGTTGTCATCGGTGGCGGGATCGCCGGCATAACGGCAGCCTATTATTTACAAAAAGAGGTAAAGGAGAAGAATCTCCCGGTTGAGACGATGTTGATTGAGGCCTCTGACCGTTTAGGCGGAAAAGTTCAAACCTATACAGAAAACGGCTATGTGATTGAAAAAGGACCAGACTCTTTTTTAGCGAGAAAAATGAGTGCTTCACGACTTGCGGAAGAAGCGGGCTTGAAGGACCAATTGGTTAATAATGGGGCTGGAAAATCCTACATATTAGTTAAAGATAAACTTTATTCCATGCCAGGTGGGGCGATCATGGGGATTCCGACAAAGATTGCACCATTTGCAATGTCCGGAATGTTCAGCCCGATTGGAAAACTTCGTGCAGGTGGTGACTTTATTCTTCCGCCTTCAAGTGTGAAGGGGGATCAATCATTGGGGAAATTTTTCCGAAGAAGATTTGGTAATGAGGTGGTTGACCACTTAATCGAGCCCCTTCTTTCAGGAATATATGCCGGTGATATCGACCAAATGAGTCTGCTGTCAACATTTCCGCAATTCTATGAGATCGAGCAAAAATATCGCAGTTTAATCTTAGGGATGAAAAAAACAACACCGAAACCTAAACCAACAAAGACAGCAACAACCGGTAAAAAAAGCAGTGGAATGTTCCTATCATTGAAGGGTGGACTTGAATCACTCATTCACGCTATTGAAGCAAAACTAAACCCTGGATCTGTAGTAAAGGGAGTTTCAGTTGAAAAAGTGGAGCAAAATGGTGACCATTACACCTTACATTTATCTTCAGGAGAAGAAATAAAAGCCGATAGTATCATCGTTTGTGTACCGCATAAACAAACAGCGCAAATTTTTTCTCAATATCCGTTTTTTGATCCTTTTCACAATGTCCCATCAACATCTGTAGCAAATGTTGCCTTGGCATTTCCGGAATCGGTGATTAAACAGGATATTGATGGAACAGGCTTCATCATTTCCCGTGATAGCGGTTATTCGATGACAGCTGTGACCTGGACGCATAAAAAATGGCCGCACTCAGTCCCGAAAGGGAAAGCGCTACTTCGTTGCTATGTTGGCAGACCAGGGGATGAAGAAATTGTTAGCCGAACGGATGAGGAAATTGTGGAAACAGTACTCAAGGATCTAAATAAAACAATGAATATCGTTTCAGCACCGGAATTAACCGTCATTACAAGATGGCATGATTCAATGCCGCAATATACTGTTGGTCATAAAGAACGGATGAGAGATATCACTGCAAAAATGCGCAAGGAGCTCCCAGGGGTATTCTTAGCAGGAGCTTCCTACGAAGGATTGGGAGTACCTGATTGCATCGACCAAGGGGAAGCAGCGGTGAAGCGTGTGTTGGGGTATTTGAAATTCTAGACTGAAAAAGAGCCTTATGGGCTCTTTTTCTATTTTGCGCGTATAATTTTAAATATTCTACAGACCGGCTATTGCGACCGAGTTTGATCGGACACCAAGATAAATTAATGAGTCTATGCATACTAAGTTTCTAAGCGATAAGACACGAATGTAGTCTCACTTCCCCGAAATACCCAGATGTTCATTCGTGTCCGCTTAGAAACTTGATATTGTGATGACTTTGAAGTGTTCGATCACTTTAGGGAGTGATAGTCGGTCTGTGGAATATGGCAGGGTACGAAGCAACAAAAAAAGGACAGCTAATTAGCTGTCAATGGGGTAGAAGTGTATAACATTCAGGTTTTAAAAACCTAATGCGTTAGGATAAGTATTATTCAACGTCACGTAAACAGTGATCGCATTGATTCAAATATGATTCTGCCATCTCATCAATTACAGCACCACAATCACAACATGTTTTAGGTGGTAAATTTTTGAAAAACTCGGTTGAACTCTGTACCATTTGCAATCCCTCCCGTTTTTATGACGTTAAAGTAATTGTATTATAACAGATTTAATATGTCAATAACTGTTTTAAAACAACTAACCAAATTTTTGCGGATTTTATTTTATTTAAGCGGTTTGGTAAAATTGTGGAGGAAGTAGTCGCCAGTTTACTTAGTAAAAAAAGGAGATGTAATTTCATATGAAATTCACAGTTGTTGGGTTCTGGGGCGGGTTTCCACAGGTAAATTCCGCTACATCAGGATATCTTGTACAGGACAATGATTATAATTTATTAATTGACTGTGGCAGTGCTGTATTATCAAAAGTACAGCAATACGTAAATGTTACGGATCTTGATGCTGTCATTCTGTCGCACTATCACCATGACCATGTTGCCGATGTTGGGCCACTCCAGTATGCAAGAATGATCAATACGATGCTTGGAAAAGGCAAGGAAGAACTGCCCATTTATGGACATGTATCCGATCAGACAGGGTTTGATAGCTTAACGAAGCTGCCATTTACAAAAGGTTATGCATACAACCCGGAACAAGAATTAAACCTAGGTCCTTTTTCGATACGATTCATGAAGACCCAACACCCGGTTCTTTGTTATGCAATGCGGATTACAAATGATGAAAAAACGATAGTGTATACAGCTGATTCCAGTTATTTACCAGAATTCGTTGATTTTGCTAAAGATGCAGATCTCCTAATTTGTGAATGCAATCTCTATAGTGGCAAAGATGGTTCTATTTCCGGTCATATGACAAGTACAGAAGCGGGAAAAATTGCAAAAGGAGCAGGAGTAAAAAAACTGTTGCTCACCCACCTTCCACATTATGGAGACCATAAAGATTTAGTGAAGCAAGCGAGCGCTGAATATAATGGACCTGTTGAACTGGCGAAGGAAGGTTGGAATTTCTGACACCGTGTTGTCACAGCAATAAAATAAAAGGGAGAGGAAGTACGATGCTTTTTATAAATAATCAAGGGATAACAGACCCAAGAATAAATCTGGCAATTGAAGAGTTTGCTGTTAAAAACCTAGACATAAATGAAACTTATCTTCTTTTTTACATAAACGGACCATCCATCATTATTGGTAAAAATCAAAATACAATTGAAGAAATCAACACCAAATACGCAGAGGAAAATGGAATCCATGTAGTTAGACGTCTTTCCGGAGGCGGGGCGGTTTATCATGACCTAGGTAACCTAAATTTCAGCTTTATTACTAAAGACGACGGCAACAGCTTCCACAATTTCAGAAAGTTTACAGAACCAGTTGTAAGCGCCCTTCACAAATTAGGTGTGAATGCTGAACTTAGCGGCCGTAACGACATTACTGTAGAGGGAAGGAAGATTTCTGGTAATGCCCAATTTTCAACCAAGGGTCGAATGTTCAGTCATGGTACTTTAATGTTCAATTCCAATATTGATAATGTCGTTTCCGCATTAAATGTTAAAATGGAAAAAATTCAATCGAAAGGAATTAAATCTGTCCGTAGTCGTGTAGCGAATATAAGTGAATTCTTAACTACTGAAATGACGGTTGAAAAATTTAGAGAAATGTTGCTCATGTTTATATTTGATAAGGATGGGGCTGTACCGGAGTATAAATTAACGGAAGAGGATTGGAGCAAGATCGAGAAAATTGCGGATGAGCATTATCGAAACTGGGACTGGAATTACGGGAAATCACCAAAGTTTAATTTGCAGCGCTCCCATCGTTTTCCTGTAGGCCAAATCGATATAAGACTTGATGTCGATAAAGGGATCATTGAAAACTGTAAAATTTTTGGTGACTTTTTCGGTGTTGGTGATGTGGAAGATATTTCAAAAAAGCTTACAGGTATACGTTATGAAAAGCAGGCAGCGGAAAATGCGCTGGAGGGTATAGACTTTACTTACTACTTCGGAAATATAGAAAAAGAGGACTTTTTCAACTTATTATTTTAGCTATCTCAATTTTGAGGTAGCTTTTTATATTTTTCTGAAAATAATATCTTAATATATTGAATTTTATTAAAATATATAAAGTTAAGATTGAAGTTTTCTAATATTTCTGTATAATTTAATACATAAAAGGATTCAAGTAATAAAGCATTTAGTAGTAAGGTAAAAAAATAAAAAGGGGGCAACATTTATGAATTGGAAAAAAGCAGTTGGTAGTTCGATTTTAAGTTTGATGTTATTAGCGGGCTGCGGTGGTGGACAAGAAGCAACTACAGGAGACCAAGGTCAGGCTGAAAAGGAACCCGCTAAAGAAGCAACAACGTATAAGGTTGGGATAGCGCAGTATGTTCAACATCCATCATTAGATGCGGCAACAGCAGGCTTTAAAAAGGCGTTAGAAGAAGCGGGATTGACAGTTGAATATAACGATCAAAATGCTCAAGCTGATGCAAATAATACTTTAACAATTGCAAATAATTTAGTTGGTGACCAAGTTGACTTAATCTTTGCAAATGCTACACCAATGGCACAGGGGGCCTTAAATGCAACAAAGGATATTCCAATTGTATTTACATCCGTAACAGACCCTGTTGGTGCTGAGTTAGTAGAGGCAATGGACAAGCCTGGTGCAAATATCACAGGTACAACCGATACGCATCCTGATGCAATTCCAAATACAGTTAAATTTATTGATCAGTATTTTGAAGGAAATAAAGTTGGTATGATTTATAATGCTGGTGAACAAAACTCAGTTGCTCAGATTGATCTCGTGAAAAAAGCAATGGAAGGAACAGACCTGGAGATTGTCGAAGCAGCTGTTTCTACATCTGCTGATGTGAAGACAGCCGCGGAATCATTAGTTGGAGCCGCAGATGTTATTTACATCATTACCGATAATACAGTTGTTTCCGCATTGGAAAGTGTTGTTCAAGTGGCAAACGAAAATGATATTCCATTATTTGTAGGTGAATTAGATTCTGTAGCCCGCGGTGGTTTTGCAGCATATGGATTTGATTACTATGATATCGGTTTTGAAGCTGGACAAATGGCTGCACAAATCTTAAAAGGTGAAAAAACAACAGCGGATCTACCTGTTCAATATCCACAAAACTTAAAGCTGTTAATTAATAAAAAAGCAGCAGCTGAAATGGGGATTAAATTAAATCCAGAATGGGATGGCATTGCTGAATATTTAGAATAATAGTTTTATAGACTATAAAATGGTTGAGAGGATGAGCGTTAATGTTCATAGCAATATTTGGCTCCATAGAATCAGGAATTATATACGCAATAATGGCTCTGGGTGTTTACCTCTCTTTCCGGATTTTAGACTTTCCAGATTTAACAGTTGATGGAAGCTTTGTAACAGGGGCGGCAGTTACTGCCGTCCTTATTGTTAACGGAGCCAATCCATTTCTGGCAACAATTGTTGCATTGTTAGCTGGGTTTTTAGCCGGATGTATTACGGGGTTGCTTCATACGAAAGGTAAAATTAATGCATTACTTTCAGGAATATTAATGATGATTGCCTTGTATTCTATTAATCTTAGAATTATGGGGAAATCGAATGTGCCACTATTAAATCAAGAGACTTCTATTACAAAGTTAACTAGTTTTTGGAAATCTCTAGGAATTGATGATGGGATTAATAGTTTATTAACGAATATGGGCTTACAGAATTATTTACCAAAAACATGGGCCATTATATTTTTTATGTTAATTATTACATTTGTAATAAAGTGCATTACTGATTGGTTTTTACGAACAGAAATCGGCTTGGCAATACGAGCTGTTGGTGATAATAAAAAGATGATTTCAAGTTTTTCAGCAAATACAGATACTCTGACTATTGTTGGTTTAGGTATTTCTAATGCATTGGTTGCTTTTTCAGGTGCATTAATTGCACAATATAATTCCTTTAGTGACGTTGGAATGGGAATTGGTATGATTGTAATTGGTTTAGCTTCTGTCATTATTGGTGAAGCATTATTTGGAACGAAAACTATTGCTCGCACGACTTTAGCTGTTATCGGTGGAGCGATTATTTATAGAATTGTGCTTGCTTTAGCACTTAAAGTAAAGTTTTTAGAAACAGGCGACATGAAACTAATAACAGCAACGATTGTTATTCTAGCGCTTATTATTCCTAAGATAATAGATGTTCAAAAGGAAAAGAAGCGAAAATATAAAAAGAGAATTCAACAAATGAAAATGGTTAATGAAGGGGGCGAGCATCATGTTGCATCTAAAACAGATCTATAAGGTGTTCAACGAAGGAACATTAGATGAAAAAATTGCCCTAAACCAAATTAATTTATCTTTAAAACCTGGAGATTTCGTAACAGTTATTGGTAGTAATGGAGCAGGAAAATCAACATTAATGAATATGATTTCCGGGGCATTAACTCCTGATGTAGGGACTGTTACAATTGATGGAGATGATGTAACTAATTTGCCGGAGTATAAGCGGGCAAAGCTCATTGGACGTGTGTTTCAAGATCCGATGGCGGGCACTGCTCCGACAATGACAATTGAAGAAAATCTGGCAATGGCTTATTCGCGGGCGACAACACGAACCTTACGTAAAGGTGTTACTAAGAAACGCCGTGAGCATTTCAAAGAACAACTTGCAAGCTTACACATGGGATTAGAAAATCGTTTGAATGCAAAGGTTGGTCTTCTGTCTGGTGGGGAGCGGCAGGCTCTTTCACTTTTAATGGCGACATTTACTGAGCCGAAAATTTTATTGTTAGATGAACATACAGCAGCCCTTGACCCTTCAAGGGCAGAGTTAATTACGAATATTACGAAAGAAATAGTAGATAAACTCCAGCTTACAACATTAATGGTAACACATAATATGCAGCAAGCCATTGATTTAGGTAATCGTTTAATCATGATGGACAAAGGGCAAATCATCTTCAGTGTTGGCGGGGAAGAAAAGCAAAAGTTAACAATTGAAGATTTGCTTAATGAATTTAAACGAATTCGTGGAACTGGAATGGCGAGTGACCGTGCGTTGTTAGGGTAATGCATTGAGGAATAATAAGGACGATAGGCATCCATAAGACTTGGGTGCCTATTTAATTTAATGTGCCTATTTTTTTACTTTGTTTCCAGCCATAATTTTTGAATTTAATCTATAACTCGTATATTGTAGTAGTAGATATAGAAATTGATAGATTAAGAGAAGAAAGGGTAGTGGAATGAAGAAAAATCTAGCAATCTTATTATCTGTTGCCATGCTTTTAACCTTAACTCCATTTATGAAAGTTGATGCTGCAGAAAAAAGATTTAACATGACGTATTTATTCTCAAATAGTGCTGATGACCCAATCAAGTATATAAACAACACGAATAATGCACTAGATCAAGTAAATCCAAAATACTTTCAAATTTTGGATGATGGCACATTAGATATTGTAATTCCGGCTAATAGTAAAGCATTAATCGACGAAATGCATAATAGAAATATTAAGGTAGTTGCCTTCTTGGCTAATAATTGGGCTAAGGGAGAAAAAATGTTTGCTAACAGCGAAAAAATTGCAGATCAAATTGTGAAAGCCATCAATGATTATAATTTAGATGGAATTAATATTGATGTTGAAGGTTTAGGTTCTGCCTATCGTGATCAATTTACTGATTTTATTAGAATTTTAAATGAAAAAATGCCGGCTGGAAAATCACTTTCGATTGCTGTAGCTCCAAACCCATGGGGTACAGATAAAGGGTGGCAAGGATTTTATGATTATCAGGCATTAGGAAAATATGTTGATTATCTTTTCATCATGACATATGACGAAAAAGGCGGCGGCTCTAAAACGAGTGGACCAAATGCAAGTAAATCTTTTATCGAAAAATCAATTACTTATGCTCTTAAATATGTTGCTCCAGAAAAAGTTGTTTTAGGTATTCCGTTTTATGGTCGTGTATGGAATATGGAGGATGTAAAAGATACAGAGAATCAAAACACGAATAAAGTGTTAGGTGAATCCATTTCTTTATACCAAATTCCAAGCCTGTTGAACACGTTTCAAGTTCAAGTAGTGTACGATAAAGAAACGGAAAGTGTGAAAGGAACATTTACAGTAGCACCAGGTGGTCCAGAGTTTAAACTAAAATCTTGGGTTCCTCCGTTAAAGCCTGGCACATATGAAGTATGGTTTGAAAATAATGAGTCACTTAAGGCAAAGCTTAGTTTAGTTCAAAAATATAATTTAAAGGGTGTCGGTAGCTGGAGTTTAGGCCAAGAAGATCCAGCGATTTGGTCAGATTTCCGCTTATGGTTAGATGGTTTAGACTTTAAAGATGTAGGGGCTAACCATTGGGCACTAAATTCCATTGCATTTGTAAAAGAAAAACAGTGGATGCTTGGAAAAAATTCAGTGAGCACATTTAAACCAGCAGATTCACTGACACGTGCAGAGGCTGCAACAATTTTGGTACGTGTCCTTAACCTTGGTTTGAAAGAGGAGTCATCTTCACCGTATACAGATGTGGGCTCATCACATCAATGGGCGGCTGCCAATATTGAAATAGTAAGACAACATGGATTAATGAAAGGTGTAGGTGCAACAATATTTGCACCTGGCAAGGCACTCTCAAGGGAAGAAATGGCGGTTATTCTGGAACGATTAATTGGAGACCAGTTCCCTGAAAGTACGCAATCAAAAGTCATGTTTACGGACCAAAATAATATATCTGATTGGGCTTATCCTTCGATCGTACGCATGAGCGAAAATTATATTTTCTCAGGATACAATGATGGTAGCTTTAAACCAAAAAATCAAATTAATCGTGCAGAAATGGCTGCGTTATTAGAACGGATATCCAAATACTTCCCAGAGTAAAATTAATTAAATTTACTACAAGGCATCGACAAATTGTCGGTGCTTTTTTCATGGATGTAAATTATATTGCGGAAAGATTGGAAAAATTTAGATTATAAATGAAAATAGAAAAGAGAGGGGAATTTGAGTACAACTACCGTTATAGCGAAAAAACAATCTCATTTTAGAAATGGCCTTCAGGACGGCATTGGTATTGGAATTGGTTATTTGCCTGTTGCTTTAACATTTGGTTTATTAGCAAAATCGACCGGGTTAAGTCTTGGGGGGACGTATTGACTGTTTTTTCTTTATTTATGTAAAAAAATAAGCACCCGTTGTGGGTGCTTTTCTCTTTGACTTTACTCCGTTACAGTAAACTGGTATTTATCCATTAAGTGCATATCCAGTGCATCTGCATGGAAGTATACAGAATAGACTCCTGGTTCTGAAAGGCTTATTTCTCCTGTATAAGTACCCTTACCTGCTTTCTCAGCTGGGATTTTTGTGTGTTCTTCATCTGCTTTTTCTTCTAACCAATATTCAAAGCTAACATCAGCATCGTTAACTTCTTTTTCAGCAGCGGTAACTTTCACCTCTAATGTAAGTGGTTCATTCACTTTTACGATATCAGATGACATCGTAAATGCTGCTTCTGGAAAAATAAATTCCTCTTCAGAAGAACTACAGCCAGCTAATAAACTAACAAGGAACAAAAAGGGTATTACCCATTTTTTTTTGTCCATTTTTTTAACCAACCTCACTGTCCAGCTCCAGCGCCCAGCGACTCGTGGACTTCGCTAAACGGGCGCTTGCGCTTTTCTACTTACTTAAGTTTATTCTTAATTCTTTTATATATTCTATCACTATCGAAACCTTCACCCATTGGCAATGATTCTACTAATTTGTTATTTTGGTCTAGCATGTACGTAAACGTTGTATGAACATAGTTGCCGTTCCCAGGGTCTCTGTACATAAACTGAAAAGCATTCGCGATTTTACGGGTATTTTCCTCTGTTCCCCTTAAAAAATGCCAGCCAGTGCTGTCGTCCATTACATTAAAGCGTTCTGCATAAAGAGCTAATTTTTCAGCTGAATCCCGTTTTGGGTCAATGGTGATTGAAATAAATTCAACCTTATCACGAAAAACTCCATCTTCTTCTAGTTTCTTTTTTAATAAATTCATTCTTAATGAAGTAGTAGGGCAAACATCGGGACAGTTTACGTACATAAATTCAATTAAGCGAATTTTCGGAGGTAAATCAGCGAAGGAATACTCTCCTCCAAATGCAGACTCCATGACAACATCCTTCGGAAGTTCAACACTTCCTGGCCGAATGACAGTCAAATACAGAATACCTGCAGAGATTCCTATTACGGATAAGGTAATAAACCATATATATATTTTTTTCAAAGTAAAACACCTCGTCTAAAATTTATCCTATTGATACTATGATACTATACGATTATAAAAAAAACAGGAAATGCTGTAGAAAATACGTGAATATTCTATGAACATGTTTAAAATGTTTATTAATAGTTTTTTCATCATAAATATCTGTTCTAATTCAGTTCATACTAACTAAAATAAAGATATAGATAGTTTGTACACAATTATTTTTCTTGAAAAGGGGAGAAATGTAGTTGAAGAAATTTTTAAAAGGAGTTTTTCTTCTTTATGGGATATATGCCGCTATCGTTATTTCATATTTCCTTTTAATTGCAGATTCCTCTAACTTGCCAAATGGCTACCAAGGTTCGGCCGCAGATCCAACAACGTTTATGAATGATAGGCAATTGGAATTGACGTATGAATACTCGAAAATTAGGCATATCATCTTCTTTTTGTTGACACCTTTTGATTGGGTTTTTTTCCTAACAATCTTGGCTGTGGGATTTTCCGTGCGTTTTCGTAATTGGTCAGAATCCGTAACAAAGATATCATTATTTCAAAAAGGAATTTATGTATTTTGGTTATCCGTTTTTACTTTCATTATTATGTTTCCAATTGATTATATTTCATACCAGCTATCCAAGTCCTATGGGATAACAACCTCTACATTTGTCATTTGGATGAAAGATCAGTTTATTGATTTTTGGCTTGATTATTTGTTTATGGTGGTTTTAGCAATCGTTGTGTATGCATTAATCAAAAAATACAACAAACGATGGTGGATTTATGCCTGGGTTATTTCCGTTCCTTTCACGGTCTTTTTAATGTTTGTTCAGCCTGTTATTATTGATCCGCTTTATAATGATTTTTACCCGTTAAAGGATAAAGAGTTGGAGGAAAAAATCTTAAACCTAGCAAGTAAAGCAGATATACCGGCAGAGCATGTCTATGAAGTCAATATGTCTGAAAAAACAAATGCTTTAAATGCTTATGTAACCGGTATTGGTTCGAATTCACGAATTGTATTATGGGACACAACTTTAAATAAGCTTAATGACAGTGAAGTACTGTTCGTGATGGCACACGAAATGGCCCATTATGTGAAGAAACATATTTACATGGGGATGGCTGCCTACCTTCTTATTTCCTTTATCGGGTTATTTATAGCTTCAAAAATTCTCGAGTGGGCAGTTAAAAGATTTGGGCAACGGCTATTGATTAAAGGGATTAATGATATTGCAAGTCTTCCTTTGTTGCTATTAATCATTTCAATGTTGACCTTTATACAAAGTCCAATTAGCAATGCATTTTCCAGATATTTAGAGCACTCGGCAGATGAATATGCGATTGAAATGACAAATGACAAAACGGCGGCCATAAGCGGATTTCAAAAATTAACGATTGCGGGTTTAAGTGAGGTTAATCCACCGGCAATTGTAAAGTGGCTTCGCTATGGGCACCCAACGATGTTAGAAAGGTTAAATTTCTTAGAGAACTATGATGTGAAACAGACAAATTAATTAGTAAAAAGCCCCTTTTTGCAAAAAAAGTGAAAAAATTCGCAAAAAGGGGTTTCTTTTTTAAAAACACTGTTATATAATACAAACAGAAACAAACAACCGTGTAGTATAACAACAAAACACCAGAGAACATAGCAAAATGGAAGGAGTGAAAATCACTCAAATAATTAGGGGAATGTTTGACGATTAATTCGTTAAACACTGGGGGCTTTTTAGAACGGAAAAAGGGTGTTTAATAAAAAGTTTATATTTAGAGAGGGGAAAATGGGGATGACAAATCAAGAAAGAATTGCAAAGTTAGAAGAAAGTTGGAGACTGGATAGTCGTTGGAAAGGGATTGAAAGACCTTATTCTGCTGAAGATGTAATTCGTCTTCGCGGTTCAATCGACATTGAACATACATTAGCAAAAGTTGGTTCTGAGAGGTTATGGAAATTATTAAATGAAGAAGATTTCATTAATGCACTTGGTGCATTAACTGGAAACCAAGCCGTACAACAGGTTAAAGCCGGTCTTAAAGCAATCTATTTAAGTGGCTGGCAGGTTGCAGCGGATGCAAACCTTTCAGGACATATGTATCCTGACCAAAGCTTATATCCTGCAAACTCTGTACCAGCTGTAGTAAAACGCATTAATCAGGCTTTACAACGTGCGGATCAAATTCAATCAACTGAAGGTAAAGGTGACACTTATTGGTTTGCTCCAATTGTTGCTGATGCTGAAGCTGGTTTTGGTGGAGCACTTAACGTATTTGAACTTATGAAAGGTATGATTGAAGCAGGTGCTTCTGGTGTACACTTCGAAGACCAATTATCTTCTGAAAAGAAATGTGGTCATTTAGGCGGTAAAGTATTATTACCAACTCAAACAGCAGTTAGAAATTTAATTTCTGCCCGCTTAGCAGCTGACACAATGGGAGTTCCTACTGTTTTGGTTGCTCGCACAGATGCTGATGCAGCAGATATGATTACGAGCGATATCGATGATAATGATAAGCCATTCTTAACAGGGGAAAGAACTCCAGAAGGCTTCTATCGTACTAGACCGGGTATTGAACAAGCCATTTCCCGCGGATTAGCTTATGCACCATATGCAGATTTAATTTGGTGTGAAACATCTACACCAGATCTTGAGCAAGCTCAACAATTTGCTGATGCTATTCATGCTAAATTCCCTGGAAAAATGCTTGCTTATAACTGCTCACCGTCATTCAACTGGAAGTCTAAGCTTGATGATGAAACAATTGAAAACTTCCAAAGAGAAATCGCTAAAATGGGATATAAGTTCCAATTCGTTACATTAGCAGGTTTCCATGCTCTTAACTACAGCATGTTCCAATTAGCTCAAGGCTACAAAACTCGTGGTATGGGTGCATATTCTGAATTACAACAAGCAGAATTTGCTGCAGAAGCTCAAGGCTATACAGCTACTAAGCACCAACGTGAAGTAGGTACTGGCTATTTTGATGAAGTTTCGCAAATCGTTTCTGGCGGTCAATCTTCAACAACGGCTATGAAAGGTTCAACTGAAGAGGCTCAATTCATTAAGTAATCGTAATGTACAAGGCGTTTCATAGCGCAAGCGTAATGATTTACGTTCATTCTCCTGAACATAATATATAGATGCTGTATCACCTGTGAATAACAGGATTGATACAGCTTTTTTTGTTTTATCAAATAAACGAAAAGGAAGCCTAACGCTTCCTTTTACGTTTGAAATCCGAGTAATTTTTTATACTGTTCTGTCAATAGATAAAATTGAATGTGATCTTTTAAGTCTAAAGCATCATCAATTTGTTTTTGTAATAAATCTTTCTGGTAATTAAATAGGGCTTCGTCAATAATCATTTGGATATAAACATCGAGGACATAGTTACCATCAGTTTTGGATAAGTCTAAATCATTACTTTTCTTTTGATCAGCGTATGACTTTCTGTTCTCCATCATATCATCACCCCTGATGCTCTTTTTATTATTATAGTAGTGTAAAGGGAATTTTTCAAGGTTTTTTTCTAACTTTTCAGAAAATTAAATTTACAATATAGAAAATAAAAAGCCTATTATCTGGGCTTTTTATGTGTAATCAAATATTCATCATTAGTAATATAAAAATCTATATCTGGTCTTTCATGAATTAAATTACTTTTTTCTAATAACAAATAACTAACCTTTCTATAAGGGTCACCTTGTGTTATTGGAAGTTTTTGGTACATATTAACGTATTGATCGACAGCGAATTGAATCATATCCAAGTAAAACGGTATTATTTTATCTTTTTCTTCAAAAATTTCATAGGTTTCCTTCGACATGTAAAAGTTTTGCTCAGGAATTCCTTTAAGGTATGGCTTTAATAAATCAAAGTCAATGGAATGATCATCCTTTACTAAAGTCCTTGTAGTTACTCCTTTGGGGGCTTGGTCGGCAAATTCACGGACTGCTTTTTTTACAGTTTCGATATCAAAATTAGAGGTAACATTATAGTTTTCTTTATTTTCTTTATTTTTTCTCCATTTAAACATCATTTCCACTCGCTTTATTTATTGATTTTTATCTTTTTGAACATAATAGTATTGGAGGTGTTTTAGCATGAAGTACAAGTCTAATAAAAAACGTGACAATTTTGTTGAACCTGAGGTTACATCCGATATGATCTTAACATCAGGAATCAGCCTTGGAGTTGATACAGATATTACGGACCCTTCAGGAAAGGATTATATTTCCGGTGAATCTGTAAATGAGCATCGGATCATCGAACAAGCGAATGAGTATATCGCTGAAGAAGAAGTTAAACAACAATTCAACAATTTGTAAAGAGGAGCATTAGGCTGCTCTTTTTGGGTTTAAGATTTTTTTGAAAATTTAAAAACATTATATAAAAACTGTAGTCTTTGTGATAATATAGAAAATAGTATGGATTTTGTCAAACATTGTCATCACAGTCTTTATGAATTTTTTAGAAAAATAAAATTTGTCTAAAGAGGTGGCTTTATGAGAAGGAGCAAAAAGGTATTAGCTATTTCGGATTTTGAAGTAAATCCATATACAATGGCAATTGTCGGAGAAAAAGTCAACAAAGAACTGCCGGTATATACTCGGGTCATAGAGGTTGAGGATGAATTTTTGGTTAAAATGAAACCGTCTATGGTCATGGATAGAAGCTGCAAGTATTTCGGCAGCAGCCTGAAAGGCAGGCAAGAAGGCGCTCGCGAGCTTACCGGTATTACATATAAGGTCCCTATTGCTGTTGACCCAACGAATGAAATCTACATGTTTCCTACAATATCTCCCTATAAAGATACGTGCGCTTGGCTTTCACACTCATACATTTTAGACTATCAATCCGCTGGTCCTGAAAAAACAATGGTGACATTTACCAATAATAAATCGATTATTTTAGATGTATCTAAAGGATCTTTCGAGAACCAGCTAAATAGAACAGCCCAATATAGATTCCTCCTTTCAAAAAGAATTTCTTACAATAAACAAAAAAACAAACCATCCAAACATGACTATAAAGATGAGTAATATTAAATTATATTTTTCGTTAGTCCCTCACTTCTTTCTGGGAAAAATAAACCCTGTGTAGTAAACTTTTCCTAGGAGATAGTATAAACATATTAACTGTTTGAAAGGGATAACGTTAAATGGACTTTAAGTCTTTAAAAGAATTTTTTACGATAGAAAATATATTGATGTTACTCGATGAATACGCAGATCTTGGGCCTATACCTGGCATTCTGCTTCCAATGATTGAAGCAATATTTCCGATATTCCCGTTAGTCCTATTTGTGATGGCTAATGCCGCTGCCTTTGGATTATGGAAAGGGTTTATTATTTCGTGGATTGGAGCAACTCTTGGAGCACTTATCGTATTTTCCGTCATTCGAAGGTTAGGTAGGCAAAGGTTTTTTAATTTTTTAACGAAACATCAAAAGGTAAAAAAATTAATGAACTGGATTGAACGCCGTGGTTTTGGTTTTATCTTCTTAATGCTCTGTTTTCCGTTTTCACCATCTTCATTAATTAACGTGGTTGCAGGATTATCTAGAGTAAGTAAACAGCAGTTTGTTTTGGCGGTTTTGCTCGGAAAATTGGTTATGATTTTTACAGTCTCTTTTATCGGTTATGACCTAAAATCATTAATATACCAACCATTTAAAACAATATTCGTCTTAATATTAATGTTCATATTATGGTATGGCGGTAAACAAATAGAGAAAAGGATCCACTTAGATGATGGGAGATAAATAAAAACTACGGTAAAGAGGCATGGGGGAATGAAAATGATGAAGGTTAAAGGTACAGAGGGGTTGGAATGGCTTAGAACAATTGGGGTAGCTATTATTTTGGCGGTCTTTTTTCGAACATTTTTCTTTTCGAGCTATATTGTTGATGGGGAATCAATGATGCCGACACTTGAAAACGGGAATTTGTTAATTATTAATAAGATAGTTGATGAGATCGATGATTTAACTAGGTTCGATGTTATTGTCTTTCATGCCACACCCGAAGATGATTTTGTGAAAAGAATTATTGGACTGCCCGGCGATAAGGTAGAGTATAAAAATGATGTTTTATATATTAATAATAAGGCTGTAAAGGAGCCGTATTTAGAAAAATATAAAATGGGATTAAACGGGGAGAATCTTACAGGTGATTTCACTTTAAAGGGAATAAGCAACGGTATGAGTGAGGTCGTCCCTAAAGACCATATTTTTGTTTTAGGTGATAACAGAAAAGACAGCTATGATAGCAGATATTTTGGATTTGTACCAATTGAGAACGTCGTTGGGAAAGTAAATTTAAGATATTGGCCAATTGATGAAATTGATACTGATTTTTAACATAATTATGTGAAATTTGAGGCTGATCCATTTGTTGTTATACGCAACGAATTGGGTCGGCTTTTTTGTTTAAAAAATTTTTTTGAAAGATGTTGACGTTGCAAATGAATCCTGATATATTATTATTTACTGTCAGATTCGACAAAGTAAAACAAAATTCATAACAAACTTCAATACGCAGAAAAAACTTCTTTCAAAAAGTTGTTGACTTCTACGAAATAAAATGTTAAGGTAAAAAAGTCGCTGATAGATAACGACAAAATAAAAGCTTAGAAATAAACGAAATGATCTTTGAAAACTAAACAAAATGTCAAGCGTGCAAATAAACTTGAACCTTGAGTTCAACATCAAGTCAGTATTAATTTTGAG
>NZ_JARSMD010000049.1:0-13156 GCF_035811335.1 Schinkia azotoformans | reverse complement strand
GGTTAACTTTCCTACTTCAGCTGAAGTGACCCCTAAAAGTTAGACATGGTTATTTCATTAGGCAACTTGGGTAAAATGAGTTCGGTATTGCACCGGACTCATTTTTAATTTTGCCTTTATTCGCTTCGTATTGTAGTAATTGATGTATTTTTCTAATTCTATTTTAAAATGCTCTACACTTTCAAATTCTGTCATGTAGAGGAACTCGGATTTCATAATTCCAAAGAAATTCTCCATTACCGAATTATCGTAACAGTTCCCCTTACGAGACATACTTTGGACAATCCTTCTTGATTTTAGAGCACGTCGATATTTCTCCATTTGATAATGCCAACCTTGATCGGAATGCATCAGTAATTGATGATTCTCTGGTAAACGTTCAAATGCCTGTTCCAACATGTCCGAAACAAGGGAATAGGTTGGTCTAGAGCCAATTGTATACGTGATAATCTCCCCGTTATATAAATCTAAAACAGGTGATAAATAAAGTTTCTCACCAAATAATTTAAATTCCGTAATGTCTGTTACCCACTTTTCATTTGGTGCGTCTGCCATAAATTTACGGTCTAAGATATTGGGCGCAATTTTACCCACTGTACCTTTATACGATTTATATTTTTTCATACGTACTAAGCATTTTAAACCAAGCTCTTTCATGATACGTTGTACTTTTTTATGATTCACATTTTTTCCACGATTCGCTAGTTCATCACGAATACGGCGATAGCCATAACGCCCTTCATGTTCTTCATAAATCGCCTTTATTTCTGCTTTTAAATCAGCGTCTGAATCCGGACGACTCATACGTTTCACTAAATCATAGTACGTACTACGGGGAATGCCAGCGAGCTTTACGAGTTCTTTCACCGGGTATTTAAGCCTTAGTTCATAGACTACTTGCGCTTTGTCTTGTTTGGTGATTTTTCCTTGTTTTGAACTAAGGCATTCAACTTTTTTAAATACTCGTTTTCCATTTCTAGTTGTTTAATACGCGCTTCAAGTGCTTCAGTAGAGTCTCTGACTGGTGCTTGTTTAGGTTGCTGATTGGATTCCTTTTTCATGGATGGACGCCCCTTTTTCTTTGATTGAAGGGCATCTAATCCTTGTGTTTCAAATAGTTTTCTCCAAACAATAATGGTTGAAGGGGCAGGGATCTTAAAAATCGCTGCTGTTTCATTTAAGGACGTACCATGTTCAATCATGTAATTTAGTACGTCTAGTTTAAACTGTTGTGTGTAATTTGTACAAGGCTTAATAAAAACTTCGACACCATTATATTCGTATTGTTTGACCCATTTAAGAATCGCTTTATTATCAGTTCCTAAAGATTTAGCTATTTCATATGAACTCTCATTTCCATTTAAATAACGTTTAACTGCTTGTAATTTGTCTTCTGCAGTAAATTTAGCCATAGAAAAACTGCACCTCCAGTTGTTAGATGGTGTCTAACAATTGGGGTGCAGTTCAGTTCAAAGGTTTTCTTTGCTAAATTAATAGTTACTTAACTAGTTAAGCCATAAAAAGGAAAGGTATTTCCTATCCTTTAAAATTCGAGGTGATACCATGCTAGATTTTATGTTTGGCATTTTCATAAGATTAGTCATATTCTTTGCTATTTCTTTGGCAGCTGGGCTCCTTTTTAATATTATAAAAAGGTGGAAGAATCATAATTCAATTTATTATGCAATATGTGGAATGTTCTCTTTTATTAGTTATTTAATTTCAGATAACTATTCTACATTTTTAGGTGTGCTTACTTATGCATTCTTTTTATGGTCTATTATAATTTTTTTTTAAAAGAGACAAAAACCGCCATTCTTAGGACTTTTTACGAAATTTTATTGAGGCTTTCCGCAATGTTGTTTCGGTAGGTTGCACCCAATCTTAAATGGACAAAGAACAGCGAAGACCGAAATAAAAAACCGCAATACCGAACGAAAACATATGCGGAATACCGCAAATTTTTTTCGTTGTATTTGTCGCGAAAAGTAGATTATCATTAAATACAAGAGATCTCTTAAAAGATATTTTTATTGAATTTCGAATTTCAATGGGAGTGATTAATGTTTCGGATTGGGAAAAATATGAAGATAGTGCGGGTTCTGTATACTAATTACCTGGAAATATGCAGGGATTAGTAATATATTTATTTGTATAATTTTAGTAAAATAATAGTGTGATTAAGACTATTAAAATAAACAATGTAAAGAGAGGGGAAGATAAAATGAGAAAACATATAATTAAATTTATTACAACCATGTTGTTTTTTTCTACGTTAATTGTTAATAATTCCATTGTACATGCTGGTCCTGCGCCACAATTAACAGATCTTCAAATAATTGCAGTAACATCAGATGGCAATAACTATGAATGGGAAGATATCTATTTTAATCAAAATTGGGCAAGTAAGCCTTTAGAGGGAAATACAGCCTATTTTGCAATTTATGTCGAGGGCACTGAATTATCTGGAACTTTAAGAATTTATAGTGGGGGCCAAGATATTACAAAATATACCACTGAGCCATTACCACCTGATTATCTGTCTGGTCCTGATAGAATTGTATATGGAAAAATTGTTTATAAAGAAATTCCATTTGGTTATTTAAATGGTTCAATTAATGTGGAAGCTCGAAATTACTATCCTCCTAATAGGACATTTTATGATTACCTTAATTTCGACTTAATCCCTACAGGATCATTAATTAATACTCAGACTTCTTCTGTAAGTTACGACAATAAAGAAGTTCATGTTTTAAGCGAAGAAACCCTAAAACAGTTAACTGATAATTTAGTTAAAAAAGCAGAAGAAGATAAAAAGGCAATAGAAAGTAGGGAGGAGGAATAAGAATTGTCAATTAGCATTGATCAAAACCGTGCAGCCTTTGCCGCCTATACAAAATTAACTGTAGTATCACGATTTGAAAATAGGATGAACAACCATCAATCATATAGTAATGAACATATGTCTATGAATTTTTCAGATTTTTTGGATGTTCTAAAAAATAATGAAGTAGTAAATAAAAGTTACGTACGAAATGTCCCGATAAAGCAGCGAGAAGATAGTCTTATTAATAGTTTATACAACGGAAATATGCAATTTGAAAATGAGAAATTGTCATACATTGAGAAAGCTTATAATTTGGGAATGGTAGATGGGTGCAATATATTAATTAATAGAAAAGTTTAAAAATAAAGGATGCAGGCTGTCGATAGTTATAGGGACAGCCTGCTCATTTTTATATTTAATGTTATTGAAATTATATTTTTTCTAAGGTAGTACTCCACTAATAGTGTTTGGTGAATTGAAAAAACTAGGACCGACTGATCGTGATAAAATAATAGTTACTGGAATAGATGAAGACAAAAATTATTATTACTTCTTATTGACTGATGAAACCATAGGAAAAGGCGTTGCAATTTTGAAAATAAAGAAGCTAAATTTCAGCATTAGCGAAATCGTCAGTGTCTATGATTCAGGGGATTTGAAAGGATAACAATGGGATCGATATAACTCCATATAATGATCACAAACGTCCATTTCATGATGATGGAGTTGGATATGAAGTACAATCATTAACTGGCTATACGGAAAGTACAGCATATGGCGTAGTTGGGAGTGCTTACACTAAAAAATCAACCGGTCAAGCCGCGTATATGTTCTTTACTGTAGGAAGACAAGGTACTACTTATAAATCTAACGATTATGGTATTGGCTATTATAACGGTTCATGGAAAGGATTTACTTCAGGTGATTTGACAGGCTGGTTGGCAGAAGCTCCAAACTATACAATAAGTGCTGGTCAAAACATATATATGCATATAGCAATTGTTGGAGATTATGTTAGACTAAGAGTTCTTGATGGTAATAACTTCTCAAAGGTTTTTTGGGATAAATCATATTATCACTACAGTTACTTCCCAAGTAACGGTAGTGGAGTGCATTTTAACAGACAGATAACTTTATGTGATACAGATGAAGTTACTGGAACAGGACTATATTTTAAAAATGCATCTTTTTCAGATAGTTATTTGTACTCTCCTACTGGATATGCTAGATATTCATCAAACAACACAAATCCTGATAGAAGAGGAAGGTTTAAAGCAGACTGGACAAATTATTCAAATGTGACGGTTCATAGTAGTAGTGCTTGGTATGCAGAAAAAATCTCCATAGAATTTTAGGGAAATAGGCTACGTGGAATGTTCATCGTAAACAAAAGTTATAAGAAAAGTTGGTTGGAAACTCAAACTTCACACATAAAAAACTCTAGTACTTTTGTAAGTGTGTGAAGTTTGAGATGGAATAACAAAGAAAGTATTGGAACTGTGGAAATATTTAATTTTAATGAAAGGATTTGGTTTGTAAAATGAAAAAATTCTGGCTATGTATTATAATAGTCTTTACTTTTTTTTGTAAATTCCATTGGAGTGTTAGCTGCTTCCGATTCTATTAATGTTACTATAGATAATAAAGAAGTAGAGTTCACTGCCGATTCAGGAAAACCATTTATTGATAAAAACAATAGAACGCTCGTTCCGTTTAGGGTTATTCTTGAACAATTTGGTGCTGAAGTCAAATGGATTGATTTTAGTCAAGGAGTGGTAATAGCAACAAAAAACGACTTAAATGTACGCATCTTTGTAGGTGAAAATTATGTTGATCAATATAAGACGGAAACTTGGCCGCGTGCCTCATCAGAGCCACATCACACATGGCCTGTAGCAATTGATACCAATATAATTATTAAAGATAATAGGGTATATATACCAATAAGATCTGTTCTAGAAGCATTTCATGCGCAGATAACTTGGGATGACAAAACAAAGACCATAATTATTTCATCTGAAAAGATATAATTCGGGTAATTCAATATTAAACGTCGGTCAACGGAAACCTACATTGAATGAGAAGAGTGGGAAATGGATGTGAAGTGCTTGGGACGGTTGACATTTTTACATATGAATTAGAGCGGGGCTATAAGAGGATGGAAGCTGGATGAAGCTGTAAAAAAGACAGTAAAAAACCTCCTTGGAGGGTTTTTTACATTAATAAATTAATTTGATCTCATCAACATATATCAAAATCGTTCTGTAAGACTCTACTCGCGTATTTCACAATAGTTGCTTGAATAAGTATAATAAATCGTATACTCCTTCCTTTGGTAGAAAACACCCTATCCCCAATCGTTTAGCTATATAATGTTTGGAATTTATTTGTATAATTCAGAGGGGAGATAAATGTGCATCCCGCAGAAATAATTAAGTTAACATTTGTTGGGATTATGATTACAACAATTGTAATTATTACGCTCTTTTTTAAAGGTAAATGGAGAAAAATTGGCTGGTTATTAGCTTTAGTTACATTGACAGTTTATTGTGCATTCTATGTAGTACGTCCTTTTTGGATTGATACACAAATAGACAAGAAGGTTAAATTAATAGAACTATACCTATTTCAACGTTATCCTGATGAAAAATGGGTGATTTCAACAGTTCCTTATCGCGAAGAAGGCTTTAATCATATGAACCCATATTATATTAATGTTGTTTTTGAAAGTGAACCAGAAGTAACCTATGACTATTGGGCGGAAAATAAGAATAATATCTACCAAATTGGTTATTCAACAAACGATGGGTTGGCTGAATTAAAACATTTAGAGAAGAAAAACGAATAATTAATATACTCTACTATAAAATTAGTATATTTTTTTTGTGAAAGATTGGATGTTAAAGAATCTGTTCCGAAATAGAATTGCGGTTTTCCGCAAATTTATTTCGGTGAAAATATTGTAGAAATCTAGTACAATATAACTAAAGTTGTTATTAGGGTGAATATAGATGATTGAAATCAAGGAATGCATGCTTCAATTAGTAAAGCAAAACTTAAAACATGATAAAATAGTTGGAACCATTTGTGATTTTATTGATTTCAAAGAAAAAGAAGGCTTTCGCTTTGGTGATTTAGTATTGTTTCATTATGAATTATTCGGTGGAAAAGGCAATGAAATCAACCAAATTGCTGCCGGAATGGAAATGTTAATACTAGCCATTGATATATTTGATGATTTGGTAGACCTCGATAATCAAGACCTACCTTGGATGAAAGTCGAAACATCAACCGCTACTCATATTGGACTGGCTCTTTTGACCATAAGCCAACTTGCAATTGATGAAAGCTTTTTCGACAATAAAGTAAAACTGGAAGCAAGGAAAATGTTCAATAAACATATAGTGCGTTGTATTTCTGGTCAGCAGTGGGATGCTGAGAATGAAATTTATAATGAGAGTGATTATCTATCCGTTACGAAAGAAAAATCGGGATCACTTATTTCATCTGCTTGTCTATTAGGAACCATTTTTACAAATTATCAGCAGCCGCAAATTGTGAAAGAATATGCCGAACATTTTGGCATTGCTGTTCAAATTGCCAATGATATAAAAGATATTCAGCGGGAAAATAGCAAAAACGATTTTCTACATAAGAAAAAGACATTGCCTGTTTTGTATCTTTTAAATAATGCTGCTGCAGAATTTGAAGAATTAAAGAGGTACTATAAAGGAGACATACAGAAAGAACAAATTCAATCAAAGCAAAGTGAAATCGTCGCTTTGATTAAAAAGTCTGGAGCCATTGAGTACGCCAAAGTTATTATGCAGCTTGAAATTAATAAGTCAATGAAAATTATCAATACCATGGATATTACTGAAGATTCAAAAGAAAGAATTCAATCCATGTTATTTAGATAAGAAAAATATTATAACTTAGTAAACTATTGGAGGAATTAATATGATTTCAGAGATTATTCAGCATTTGGTAAAAAATCAAGAGGTGCTAGAGCAAGTACAGAATGGATTTGCGAGTTTAGTTGGTGTAAGTGAAGAGGAAGTACAGATTATACTGGATGTTTTGAATGGAACTGTTACAACTCTATCAAGCTTCTGGCTTTAAAATCTAATAGCTAGATTCTATTCATTATAGAAGGAATCTAGCTTTTTAGTTTGTACTAATATTGCAAATAAAATAATAGCTTTAGGTGATTCGATGTCAAAAAGCACATTTAGCATATTAATTTTTACGGTATTATTGTTATGTATCTATTTTACTACCATTACTGTGAAATATGCACATATTGGAATCGGTGTTGAGGAAACCCTGAATAATCAGTTTGAAATTATAAATGTTGCTCCTAAGGGGGCAGCAGAATATTTAGGAATAAAGAAAGGGGATATTGTTCTCAATATTAATGGAAAAATGCCTAAAGAGCATCAGTCCGTTATTAAGTACAACCTTATTGAACAGGCAAATGAGATTATTGTTGAAAGAAATGGAGAAATATTCAAATATAATGTACAAGCTCACTTTTACAAGGACCAATTCATCTTACATATAATTACTCCGTTTTTTGTTTTACTTCTTTCTTTTTTGTTTAGTGCTTTTTTGTTCAAATACAAAAGAAATGAAAAGGTCACTTTAATATTGATTTTGCTATTTCAAACATATGGAATTAGTTTCTTCGCTGGAGCGGCATCAGCACGTACAGAACCGCTGGCCCAATTTATTGCAATAAGTACTTTATTAGTGATACCGTTGTTGCTACTTCATTTTTTCATATTATATTTTCAAAAATATAATATGAAATTTGTACGCTTTAATCTAGTTAAAAACCTATATATTTCTAACACTTTAATCCTGCTTTTATCACTTTTATTTTTACTTTTTCCTTTTTACAATATTTTATTTTCAATAATAAAAATGTTTGTTTTACTCATGTTTGTTATAAACACTTGTTGTTGTATTTATATTTTTGGTAGTGGCTTTATAAAAAATCGAAAGTCAATCTATAGCCCTCTTTTTAAAATCATAACTCTGGGTATTTTTATTTCATTTTTTCCATTTATTATGTTTTACGCAATACCAACCTTTATTTTTAAACAGGAACTTATTTCCGGTGAAGTTGCTTTTTTATTTACTTATTTTTTACCGCTTACTTTTGTTTATTTAGTATCAACGAATCAGTTTTTAGATATTAATTTTTATATTAAGCGGATTTATTATTATTCTCTATTATCAATTACACCCTCACTGCTGTTTATAATAGTTGGGGCAATATTATTAGATGATGTTCCCGTATTAAGATGGGTACAAATTTTTGTTGCCGTCTACTTATTTTTTATTCTAGTATTTTACATAAAAGAAGAATTAGATTATCGGCTTCGGGGCAACTTATTTTCTGAAAAATATAATCTGCAATCAAGTATCTACCAATTTGTTGCATTTCTATCTCGTGAAAAAAGTAAAAAAGTGATCGAGCAGTATTTTGTTAATGAAATAAAAGCCATATTGGGTCTAAAGAACATTGCTTTGCTTGAATATGATAAAGAGGTTGATAGTCTCATATTGGTTAATGGTGATAGCTGGGATTACGAAAAGGGGCTGTTACAGACCCATCTTTCGTTATTTTTTGGGAAAAATTTCTTCGGAGAACTACAACTTTTGAATACGATCTCTTATTTAATTGTCGCTGAAAATAAAAAGAAAATAACAGTATTGGTATTGGGCAGAAAGAAGAACTTTACAGCTTTTAACCTTGACGAAAAAGAATGGCTAAAAACAATTTCTTATTATATGAATGTAAGCTATCAAAATCTGCAAATGATCGAGGATTTAATCGAGGAGTTAGAAAATATTAAAACAAAAGACGATGCTCCTTCCTGGGTGCTCAAGATGTTATTTAATATAGAAGAAAAGGAGCGAAAGCGGTTATCGACTGATTTACATGATTCCGCCCTTCAAGAGCAGCTTTTATTATACAGAAAATTATCTGGAATTCTTGAAAAATATAATTTTGATTCGATTGCTAAACAAGAACTTGACTTTATTAATGAAGGTTTATTAGATGTCATTCATGAAATTCGTGAAACTTGCAATGAGTTAATGCCGCCATTTTTGAAAGAAACAGGCATTGTTGGATCGCTAGAGAATCTTTTTAAAAAGGTGCAATTGCGGACAAATTTAGTGATCGATTTCGTTGCTGACAGAAATTTTATAGACAGCATCAGTGATGAAATAACATTGGCACTTTACCGGGTTGTCCAAGAATTAACGAATAATGCTGAAAAGCATTCCAATGCATCAAAGGTTAGTATTTATCTTACATCTGAATATGATCATATCATTTTAAAATACAAAGATGATGGAGAAGGGATGGCAGGAGAAAGCGCACCAGCCTTTAATGGGCGTCTTGGAATATACGGAATAAGAGAGCGGGTAAGAAGTGTCAACGGAAATATTGAATTTAGTAATTTAAAGGATAGTAGTGGATTACAAATAGTAATTGAAATCCCGTTGGATAAAGAGAATCCAATAATAATTGTCGGGTAATGAGGAGGAATTTATATGATAAATATTTTACTTGTAGATGATCATCCCTCTGTCAGAGAAGGAACGAAAGCAATGATTGAAGCGGATAATCAATATCAAGTTACGTTAGCTGCCACTGGGGAAGAAGCAATAGAACGAATGGAAAGTTCAAGCTATGACTTATACATTTTTGATTTATTTATAGATACTATCAATGGGATTGATTTAACTAAACGGGTTATTGCAAAAGATGCAGAAGCGAATGTGTTAATCATGACAGGATTTGATATTGAGTCCCATTTCAATATTTTAATGGAGGCCGGTGCCGGTGGTTTTATTAGTAAAACAGCAACTAAAGATCAGCTGTTAACAGCGATAAAATGCGCATTAAGAAAAGAAGCGATTCTTCCCATATCTTTTTTACAACAACTACGGCAGATTGAGTTTAAAGGAGTAATAAATGATGGTGATGCAAAATCTGGTATTTCCTTGAACGAAAAAGAGCAACAAGTATTATATGAAGCCTCACTTGGAAAATCAAACAAGGAGATTGCTCAAAGTCTAATGATCAGTCAGCGTATGGTGGAATATCATTTGACAAAAATATTTGGAACTTTAAATGTTAGTTCGCGCGGAGAAGCGGTTGCAAAGGCTAGGGAGTTGAGGTTGCTTCCAAGAGAAGTTTTTACAAATAATAGTTAATTACTCTAGAGTAAAAGTAACGGAATATTACAATTATAGTCTGCATGCTATTAGGTAGCATGGACAAAAATAAGCCATTCTGATCATTGTTCTTGGTTAACTTTGATTAGTTTGGCTTTATTTTTTGGGAAAATAGATGAGTAGGTAGTCACGAAATTTTAAAACCCTTATACGGTCGATAAGACTTTTTTATTGTTTAGAATACGTACAATGTCCTCATAGTAGTGACCAGTTGTCCCTATTACTTGAAACAAAAAAGAAGAAGAAAACATATAGACAACGAATGATCGAGGCTTAAGATCCATTTATTTGCCCATGTTGCCAATTAAAGATGGAATTAGTAGAAATCTATCATTCAGACTATGGTCATCTGTATCATTATATGGAGGACATGGAGTTTATTAAAGAATGGAGGAAGATGATCCTTTTGGTTTAGATGATGAAATCGTTCTGCTTTCGTTTAAATGCAAAGATTGTGGTAAAAGGGACGAAGTCCCTGAATATGTTGTTGGAGATTTTAGTGTGGACTTAAATAATGATGAAGAAGTAGAAGTTGAGTGTCCTTTTTGTGGAGGCACTATGCTTCGAGTGAGAAATGTCCCAAGTGAATAATCTACACTTGGGACGTGGATAAAGTCGCGTTAGCGATTTATTCTTTTGCTCAGAAAAGTTTATTTCGGTACCGAAATAAAATAGCGGTAATTATCAATAGATTGTTAGAATATTAGTATGCTAATATAAATTTTACCAAGATTATTAAACACAATTTTTTTATTGATGGCCGTCAAACAGTAGTGTGTTAGAAATAGTTTGGGAGAGATAGAAACATATAGAAAATATATGTTCTTCGAGTAATTTAACCAGGAGGAAAATATGATAAATCGCAAACGTGTAATTTCTACTATATTAGCTTTAGTAATTCCTATTTCAGCATCCGCTTCCGTATATGCTTCTGGCAATGAGGGAGACGACGCTAATTCAGCTATGACCCTTTTAAATAAAGGAAATATTGTTGAATTAGAAAACAAAAATCTAGAATTAGAGTCTTCAGACTTTAAAACACTCGAATTTTCTTATAGTACAGATTCTTTAAACGGAGATACTTCAATCAATGCAACTTGGGATGGAAGCTTTTCCAATAGCTATACGATTCCAAAACTTGTTGTTGCTGGTGGAAGTAGCTCGATTGTAGCATGGCTATTATCAAAGACAACTTGGCCTACTGCAATATGTACAGGTATTGCTTCAGCAATCGGAGTGTACACTTCTGATGATGTAACAGTCAAATCAACTGTTAACTATAGATGGATCACAAAATACACAGAATGTTATTATTCAATGTCTAGCAATATCTATGTAGATGGAAAATTCAAAAAAACAATAACTCAAACATGGACAGCAAAAGATGATCCCAATATTGATTCTATTGACCCAACAGTGGAAGTAAAATAGATATAATAGAAGGTTATGTGTTTACAAACTAAGTAATATAGGGGTAACAAACCTGTTACTAAACAGTAAAAAGGTACTCGGAAAAGGATTTCCCTTAGACCGAATACCTTTTTACTTGTATTCATATATTGCATATTACAAACCGATTGAGTGGCAGTTTTTGTACCGAAAAGGAGTAGGTCTAATTGAACGATATAAAAAGAGCTATAATTACTGGGTGTGTTGTCGCCGTTGCTGCCTTTTTCCTTGATAAATTCGGAGTTGAAAATAAGGTATATTATTTTATAGTGTATTTTGTTTGTATTTATTGTGTATTAAAAATATTCCGCATTAAATAGTTTTGCCCAGGCAGGGCAATGTGCATTAAAAAATGAATCAATCCTCCTAATAAAATGTAGATATGTCGTCCTTCTATTATACCTTATAAGTCTATTATAAGGGGGGTGATCACAGGCACCTGTCGATTAGTGATAGTAATGATAACAAACCTGTTGCTAAACATTAAAAAGATACTCGGAAAAGGAGTAGTCTAATTGAACGACAAAAAAAGTCTATAATTACAGGATGTGTTGTCGTCGTTGTTGTGTACAATTGATTTTGTTAAGAAGGTATTTTTGATAAATTAGATTTGAGCCACTAATTTCCAAGGAGGACTCTTAAATTTGTCCGAAGCGGCTCTCAATGATGGTAGAGGTGGCACTTTTGCATGGACGAATGAGTTTTTCCACTGCATACTTTTTCATTGAATTATTTTTTGTAGTGAACATTAGAGGGATAATGTGCAGTAGGCATAGCAGGAGGACCGAAACTGGCTTTCCAACATTGCGGACAGGGAGTGCGGGGTCTGCCCTTGGCGTGGCCGCATTTTTCATTTTTGCGGACAGCGAGTATGTGTTCCACCCTTGGTATGGCCGCATTTTTTTGAAGAATAAAAGAAATGGTCTTCTGTGATTCCCATATTCCTGTTCATCCTTAGACTTTGGGAATCATACTCTCTCTTTGATTCCCATTTTCCCGATATTCCTTAGACTCCGGGAATTCTCCCCCCTCTATGGTTTCACATTTTTCCAATCCTAGAAATTTTAATGGGAATCTAATGCTCATTAGCCCAATATAGCGACACAGGAGAACAGTCTACCGCTCGTAATAATCACCTGAGCCTTAACAATTGTTCCAACGGTAGTTATAAATAGAGAAAAGTAGATGCTCCTTTGCCCGACCAAGGGTTAGGATAGTTAATTTCTTCATTAGTAATGTGCTTTATTTGTCGGTCAGCTGCTATTTACACGGCAATCATATTGGTATAGCGAATAATTAGATCGCCCTATTGTTTCTTTAGCTTATGGATTTCCAGTCATCAAGCTTTTGCAAAATTAGAGTGTCAGGGTTTAGGTTTTCGACGCGAGTATCTTTAATGATATTTTCAACGCGATGAATATCTTCTTTATTGGTCATTATTTTTTCAATTTTTGTAAAACGTTTATTTACTCCATTAAAAAAGCTGTATTATAACATATTCCTTGTATAAATATGCCAATATTGGGAAATTTCGGAATTAGTTAGTTTAATAAAATTTCAAAGCCTGTTGCAACGATTTAAACCGTTGCAACAGGCTTCTTTATTATGGACTTTAGTCAGTTG
>NZ_JARSMD010000048.1:0-27148 GCF_035811335.1 Schinkia azotoformans | reverse complement strand
GGAATAATGTGCCCGTTTACACCATTGCAACTCTTTATTTACAAATCTTTTATTTAAAAGAGCGAGAATTAAGGAAGCCATTTTTTTTATATGTACTATGTACTTTTCCGTTACCGCTTCAGGAATAGAATTTAAAACATTTGTTTTTTCACTTGCAACACAATTCTCTGTTGTTGGGAACTCAAATCGATGTTTCGCTCCTCCACTTGTTAAAACTGAGCTATTATATAATGGAGTAATATGTTCCAAGCAACATTCTAATCCGCTTATTTGGTGAAGTCTATGGAAGAAAGGCTCTCCATACTTCGCAACATCACTTTCAAAACACTGCTTACAAAATCTTAGGTATTTATTTTGCGGAACACCACTTGCATTTATCCCAGACTTTACATAAATATCTCCTCCACCATCACTCAACATAGACTGGTAGATTTGCCCCGCCCGTTTTGGAGGTAAAAATGCAGAATAAAAAGGATACAACGTATGATTAAAAATAAACTGTTCCGCAGTGTAATCTGCGAATGGAGGCATATTTGCAATTAACGCATTAATGCCAGATGGCAGAAAAGCCGAAGCTGTTATACTTCGACTCGAAAATAAATCCTCTATTGTGGCTTTTTCATGTATATTTCCACTTCTTTTATGAAATCTGGAACAAATACTATAAAACAATTCATCTGGGTAAGGCGAAGTAAAGAATGGAAGGCCCAATTTACACAACCCCTTCCAGGGATTTGATAATACCAGCCCGTTTCAAGGATTGATATGCAGATAGACCTTGTTCTTTCCCCTCTTTGACAATTGTTCGCAAGTTAGGGCTTGACTCTTCTTTTAGTTCCTCTTTATTTTCCTGCATATTAGATAAAAAATATTGATAAGCTAACCTTGCCAACTCATTAACATCCTTAACTTGGTGCTCTTTGAGAGCTAATTTAATTGCATGTTTTGCTTTTTCCTTTGACAAACCTAATAGATTTAGACGAAACATCGCCTCCTCCTGCAACTGCTCCTTAGATACTGTATTGTTTATCGCCTTCGTTGCATTAATAAAGCTATTTTTCTCTAATTCTATTCGTTCCCTCTCAACTGCAGTTTCAAAAGGAAAATATATATCCTCATATTTTGCCATTTCATGAATATCTCCATTACGTAAAGCCTTTAGCATGGGCTGAATCAGTTTCAAATTCTCCCTTGCTACCTGTTTAATTAGTCTTATTGAAAGTTCCTCTCTGTTCGTTGCGATTGCTCGAAGTTGACTGAGTGAATACAGCTTTAAAGCTGTATCAATGATTCCCTGACTTTCTTCATACAATAAATTTACAAAATCCTCCGTTAGCTCTACTGGTTTCCGAACCCACTGGTAATTCCAAATTGTTTCAACGAACAATCGCCAGTAGGCATCATTCTCCATGCGGTCAAATATCATATCTCCTCCTCGCCTTGCTTGACGGAACTCTCTTTGTAAAACATTCATAGCAGATGGAGTCCCTATTAGACAGATAGGAATTGATAAGATATTACTTAAAGTTACAAAGAAATTGAGCATCATTTTTGCCCCTCCTCCTTTTAAACTAAGGTGTTGAACTTCGTCTATGGAAATAAAACCAAGACCTATCCCCCTACATACAGTTGTCATAATGGGCATTAGAGTATTCACAGATAACTTATTTGACCTTCCGAATTTATCAAAGTATTCTGTACCTAAGATATTGTCTACTGATATAAAAAATTGATTTACAAGCCCTTTTACAGAACCGTCATGCGGACAATTCAGTTGTAACCAAACTAACTGAGTAAATGAAAAAGGATTACCCTTGTAGTTTGAATGCACAAGCACTTGGGGATAACCTTGTAGTATTCTTGTCATTGTCGATGTTTTTCCGCTTCCAGAGATTCCGATAATGCTCATACTTTTGGGTGAAGTATCATTTATCCATATTTGATTCTGATTCTGAATTTCAGGTAATTCTTCTGTAAACCCTTTTGCAAATTCTGGTTTTAACGGATTTCTCCCAACATATCCTTGTCGAATAATCGTACCTATTTTTTCGTTCAAAAATAACGCATTAGGGAATACCTGATAGATATTGAATAGACGTTGAATTAAATGAAAGCGGTGATGGCTCTCCATTTCTCTTTCCGATACATCAAACATAGGGTAGTAACTTAATTTAGCAATTACTTCTTCCTTTGAATAGATTGGAGGCAATGCTTCGATTAAGGGATTGCCTTTATATTCCTCTATTACTTGGTCACTATAATTTGCATGGATAAATGTACTATTCATTTTTATTTCCCAATCCCTTCTGCTGAAATTTTCTTAGCAACTGCAAATCATCTGGGAAATCTATTACTTTATCAGCTTCATTAAGTTCTTCATGTACTTGCTTCTTAATTAATGAAGCATGGTCCACTTGTACGGTTTCTTTACGGATTCGCTCTATTTCCTGTTTTCGATTTTCCTTAATGCTTTTTAATCTTTGATTTTTACTAATATTTGTTCTATCTTTTTTGCTTTTCTTTTCAGCCTCTTTTACAATTTCCTCGACTTGTTCCATTAAGTTGATTTTCTCTTTTAACCCTGATTTTTTATGTTGTTGTTTGTTTTGCATCTCTATTTTTTGCAAATAATTTACATCTTCCAGTGTTTTCTCTTTATAACGTGATTGATGTTCTAATAAAAAGCATCGTTCAAAACTGTGTTTATCCTTGTTATGCAGATAAATGATTCCAACATCTCTTGGGTCATAGGTAATCCTAACCTTTTTCCTTCCAGAATATCTCGATTCAACAAACCACTGCTCCCTCAAGGCAGTTTCATTAGTAAAATACATATTATTCCATTTTATTCCGAATTCAGTTATTGAAGCATGGGCAGAAGGCAAGAGAGTCAGCATTAGCTGTTCTTTACTTATCGTTCTTAGCTTTCCTGCTCTATTTTTCATACCCCATTCAAATAGTTTTACAGGTATAGGAGAAACGTCACCTTTAATCATTTCTTCATCTCGTATATAGTTTTCTATTACAAAGTTATTGTTGTAGTGAATGGCACATAATATGACGATTTTCGTTAAATCCTTAAGTGTTAGCACTGATGACAACCTATAATCCTTTGCCCCCCTAACTTTAAAATCTGATTGTACAGCACCAGGAAGAATCGGTTTTACTTGACGGTTAAGTATAGCAAATTGCTGTTCCACCAAACTTTTGAAGTCGCCTCTGAATGGGGCAGAGTTTTCAATTTTTATATTTAATCTTTCCGTTAGCAAAGTTGAAGCATGAGATAATAATTCTGCCCTGTCTGCCACTATACATTCAGGTAAATGAGCTGTAGGCCATTCACTTTCCTGTATTTCGACCCCAAACCTTTTGCAAAAATCCACTTTGTTCTCAACCATATTCATTAGTGCAATTCTTGCTTGTTCAAAGTTAGGTCCCTCCAAACAAACGTGGACAGATAGAATCATCCTGGAGAATATATCCTTTACGAAATAGACTGTTGCTCTTCCGATAATAGAGTGGTCGAATTCATTACATAAATATACGTCACTGGTTGTTGAATCAATCAGGGCTTTTTGCCCTGGTGAACGGACTTCCTGCTGTACACTTCCCAGAACAGGGCGGTGTTTTAATTCGTAGTTCCTTTTCCCATGCCTTTTTATAAGACGATTAGATAAATTTTCATTTTTTCGTAGCCAATATAAAAATTGATTATATGTAGGCAACTTATCTGGGGTATTTTCCAGCACGTCTCTAAAATATTCTTTAATGGTTTGCTCAAAGGCATAACGGGCAGTCACATTATTTTGGCGAAGATAGAACTTGGTTATTCCAAGCTGGAATTTTTCTTTCATATCTTGGTCAATGTTTACACCCTCACCCATAATCCCCTCCATTTCTCTTGGGCGACCTCTTTTTTTATCACCACTATTCTTCTGAACGCCAAAACCACCACAATTGTGAAAGCTGGGTAACAATGCGTTTATGTGCATTCCTCGCTTCCAGTATCGTTTTAAATAACGATTTATTTTCTTTGAATTTACCCTTAAATCTTCGGAAACCTTCTTAACGACTCCACTCCTTGTTTTGGAATCCAAAAGATTAATAACCCCATAACTTAAAAGTTGATTAATAATTTCCCATGCTTCGTTCCTCAATGTTTTGGCTTTTTCAGTGATGTCCTCTTCTCTAATAATCAAATTAAAAGGGTCATCCTCTAATACAATAACTTCTCCAATTGCTAAACCATCCTCAATCTCCCAAATTTTTTTAATCTTTGGCAATGTGTTATCAAAAACATTAATTAGAAAGCAAGAGTCATATTTTTCATCTATGAAGATTATCCTTTCAATGCTGTTTGGCTCATTTCTATATTTGATTAACATATTTATAGTTAGAAGCATTATCGCCCACCTCTGCCTTTGTTAAAATTTGAACTGAATTGCATGGTTGATTAAATGAGATTGCTTCATTCATATTTACACTTAGAATTTTCCTGGATAAAAGATGTTTGTAAATTGCAATTCCTGTTCCCTGCTCAATATTAAATTCACTATCAAACATACTTAGAATTTCGTTTATTTGCCTTGTTTCACTATTCCCAATCATGTTAACAAGACGGTTCTTAAGAAATACCTGCATTTCATCACCAATACCGTATTCTTCTAAATGGAAAAATGGATGAATGAATTCTATATTCTTTGCAACCATCAAAGGTATCTCTTTATTCGTAATAATTCCGTAATCTACTCCCCTGCCTTCCCAATATTTTTTCATTATTTCATAGCGTTCGATTACCTGTTTATTTTCTAACTGCCTGTAATCCTTTACGGACCTGGCAAAATACCTCAATTCTCCCTTTTCATCTTTTTCTGTGATTAAAAAGGTCGTTGTAAGAATAAGTGGCTCTCCAGTTTTTTGATTAACCAAACGCTTAAGTAGTTCTTCATCCAAATTAGGAATAATCTCTTCCATACCTTCTAACAGTGGATAATGTTCCCGAATATCTTCCTTTCCTGCAAATTCATATATGTAGAACAATCTTGTCTCTGAATCTGATAAAAAATGATGAACCCTTCCACTATACCCTTTGATGCGACTTACTCTTCCCCGACTCGACACCCGAATGGTATCTATAAAAGGGCGATAATCTTTGCCTTCTCCTTGACCGTATCCTTCTTTTATCAATTTTGCTATTTTCTTTGTTGTTTGTTCGTATTTTAAAACGGGCATTTTTCTCAATCCTTTCTAAAAACCAACTACTAAATGAACTATATATAATAGAAGAAACTCGTCAAAGTTCGATTTCTTCCTACAATATCTAAAGGATAAAACTTAATAATTTATACGTTTAGATTATCCACTGCACGTTGTTTATCTTCTGCACTACTATTCACGTAAAAGCGGTAAAGTGTATCAACGGAACTGTGGCCGCTTAAAATGGCAACAGTTTTTGGGTCTACTTTTCCTTCCTTAATCAAATTTGAGCAGAATGTATGCCTCGCCATGTGGGGACTGACAATATAATCAAGTTGGGCTTTCTTGCTATACTTCTCTAAAAGTTTATTAATTGCTAACCTTGTTAGCGTTCCCCTCTGACCTTGTAGCAACTTGTTGGAGGATACTGACGGTCTTACTTCTAAATATGCTTTTATCGCACTCGCTACATCACTATTCAAGTTTACTTTTCTTACCTTGTTCCCCTTGCCATTACGAATGATTATGTAGCTGTAATTGTTTTTTCCATTCCGTTCGGTTATATGAATATCATCTAATTCAATCGCCACCATCTCACTGCACCTAACACCTGTTCCAAATAATAAGTAGTACACAAGTGAATCTCTTTTATTTCCTCCCGATTCAATCGTTCGTTTTAATCTGTACAAATCTTGTTTTTCAACGATTTTTACATCGTAGTCAAATTCGATGTTATTTTTTTGCAGGACTTTTTTTAAATCCACCTCCTCTTTACAAATGCCCTGCTTATAAAGGAAACGTTGATAACGGACAACGCTTTTGATTTTTCGATTAATGCTCGTAACTTTCAACTTTTTTAATAGATTTAAAAATTGACGGTACTCTCGAAGGTCTGTTTCTGTTATTGCATCCGTCTCGTAACTAATCGTTTCAAATAACCATTCATGAAACTGCTGTATGTCCTTTGTGTATGCTCGAATAGTTAAGGGACTTTTTCCTTCCCGCTCTAACTCTTGAATAAATTCCTGATTCATCTATTTTCCTCCTCAGATATAGCCTATAAAGCACAAAAAAGGCGTTATCGTCTTAAGTCCAAATTCATACTTTTTTTAAAAGTTGAACCTGCTTAAGCGATAACGCCTGTTAAATTGAAATTTATATCTATAATCTAATTATAGTGATAATCCGCCATTTCTCAAGCAAAATCACTGTCAAAATAATCTCTCAACATAATTGTTAGTTATGCAGAGAGTCGGCTATTTTCAAAAACAAAAGAATATGGCTCTAACAGCTCCCTAAGCTAAATTAAGAATTGAAAAACTGTACACATAACTTTTTAGCGACTTTTGTCCGAGCTTTTAACGTGGCTAAACTATTTTAGCGATTTATCCACTTATATTACCTTTTCTTCAAATGACCATTGCCGACTTATCCAATTTGCTTCTTTCTTTATTTATTAACGCCCTTAAAACATACTGAATCTCCTTGAACTCCTTATCTAATTCTTCATACTTCTCTACGAAAATATATTTCCTGTCTAAAACGAGGTCTAAATCTCCTCTAATTTCATTGGCACTTCCAATACCAGAATCTAAATGCTTGATATTAGTTTTTGGATAGATTGATGGATTCCCCTCAAACAAATTCAAATAAATAGAGTCCATCGCTCTCCGCATTTGGCTACCAATTTCATAGAGTTCATGTTTGGGAAATGTTAGTGTTAGCTGATTTATTTCCAAAGATAGCTTTCTAATTCGTTTTGTTATATCTAAATCTCTTGGGTCCTTCATTTAATTTATTCCCCCCTTTATTTTAAGATTGACGTGTATCATACTATTTTCAAAATTGTTTAGCTGATTATCCTGATACTCATATACTTCCAAATCATCTACTGTTTCTTCGTTAAGCTGTTCTGTATAAAGTTTCAAGTTTTCTAACATCATCCGTTACACTCTGATGAAACTGCTCTTTTATAGCAATAATGATGCTGTAACTAATTTCCGCTAACTTAAATCGGACTTCTTCCAGTTCTGCAACGTTAATGCCTTCAAAGCACGTTTCTAAAAAGACTTCTTTTAACGCCTTTACTATCTCCTGCATTTGCTCCAACTCTTCTATCGCCAGTGGTTGAAGTGAATAAATGAACAGCGTTCTTTCCAATTGGTCGATGTCTGTTTTAATTTGTCCTATGGACATTCTATCAGCTCCTTTCATTGGTTATTTCCTTATAACCTAATAGTAGCAATTTAACAGTCGTTTGAATTTGAAAAGTGGTCGAATAGTGTTCGAGTACCTTCAACCTCGCATGACAACTTTTCCTTCCTATCACTTCAACTCTATAAAAATATGTTTCAAACACTATTCTATTGTAATTTTTACACCCACTAATTTTATTAGACTAATTCGTTGAAATGTTGTTCTGCACGTTCGTATGAGAAAGAAATTGTGTTGAATTAAGTCAAAATATTTATCGAAAAGTTGTATTATTTTTATTCTTGTATAATGGAGTTATTGAATTTCATACAATTTTTTGAGCACTTCCACATAATGAATGAAACAATATCCTGTAGAAGCACTTTACAATGTGCCAATAGCACAAATAAGATTCCATTCTTCCAAAAAGTCTAAAGTCTTCAATAAAACAGAAAACTTTTACATAAAGCCTTCACTTATCTATTGAAATGTCGCAAAAACCCTTTTGTTGCAATTAAACTGCATCAAATCCAAACCATCTGATGCAATTGTCATATGCCTTCATAGAAAAAAACAAATATAATAAAAAGCTGATACAATAAAACATCCACGATGATTTGAAACTATAAAGAACAGCAAATACAATTCATAGTAGCACCTAAAAGTGGGTATCCGAAAAGCTATAGTACATTGTAAATGCCACTGGGACTTAACAAATATATTGGCAACTACATCTATAAAAAGTCATTTTTCTATTGAAAAGGGCTCTTTTGTTACCAAAAGAATCAAACCTGTCTATCAAAATGCCATAGCACAAATAAAATACCTATTAACTTTCAATATATTGCTGTAACATCAATACCATATGCTTATTAAAAGGAACTGTATAAAACAAAGCAAATGGATAATAGCACTACTGACTTTTCGTTAAGATGTTCATTTTTCTTTATCCATTTGGCTTATGTAAAAGTTAGGGGTTTCATTTTTATATCATCCAGTGTTTTCAAATAACGGATTGTTTTACTACTACAGTCATACTTAAGATATCTATAGCAGTTATTGTTATCATCTTTTATGAATAGAGACGACTGCAGTTCAACTGATACCGTTGACACCTTCACCTGACTCTTGAACGGAACAAACATGCAATACAACTATTGCCGATTTAACAGAAAAAGGATGTCCATAAAGACACCCTTTAAGCATTTTGGTATTAGTCGAAAATAATTTTTTGACCCTGGTTTTTGATTTGATTGATTTGTAGAAATGGCCGCAACACATCCAATACTTTTGAAAAATTCGCACCATCCTTTATTCCTACTTGAACCCGAACGTCTTTCTTTCTGATATAGGATTTACCCGATTGCTGAAGGTTAGTAAGAATGGCTTTAACCTCTTCTACCTTTTCATCAAACTGAGTTGGCATCTTTTCCTTTTTTCCTTTATCTTTTGCACCAGCTTCTTTCCCTATCTTATTTACTTCGATTTGGCATTTATGATATTGGATGCCTGGCAATTGCTCCAGCACTATATCTATCACTCCCTGATTGTTATTAAATACATAAATTTTTGCATCCTCTGGGTTATCACGAGCAATTCGTCTGATTGCCTGATATATCTCTCCCGCAATCGTTGATAATCTAACTTTTTCAACATCTTCATCTTGGAAAATAGAAATATTAGCAATTGGAAGGTTTTCATGGTATTTGTAGAAGAAGTTGGTGAGGGCGTATGTCCCATAGTCAAAATTCGGGGATTTTTGTACAATAACCATATTATAATTTCGGTAAGTGTTTTTTCCAATTAAGTTACCGAAGTAATCTACAGTTAATGGCATTCTCAATGTTTCTTGTACCCCATCCAATGAATCATTGAAGTATGCCTCGATTCCTTTCTCAACTTGCTCCTTTTGCACTTGTTCCGTAATGAACAGCACACCACCACTATCCTTCAAATCTATTTGCTCTAATGCCTTTTCTGTAAGGTTTATATAGTTCTTTAATGCCCTTTTACTGGTATTTAAATCGTAATGGTAGAATTCTGCTTGTGAATAATCGTATATTTTAGGTTGTTTGATAACCTTAAATTTATTAGAAAGGGAATATCTATAGTCGAATGCATTAGCATCCAGAATGATATTGCAATCCAACATTGCAAATTTAGGTGTCGAATCGAAGGTATGGAAACCGCCCTCATAGTAATAAGCACCATTATTCAAAATCTGCTGGAACTTAAATAGCAATTCTTTATGCTCACTCTTTCTTGCCTGTTTAGTCTTTTTTAGCAACTGTCCAATAACATCTTTGTATTTATCATATTTGTCTGATTGGAAACTCACGAATACCATTTCCCTATTTTTCAAAATCTCTGAATCATTCGAGTATTTATTCGCCATATCCCTTAATAGACTGGCAAGGTCATCTGTTTCAGCAAAGCCATATTGAAATATATCAGTCCATAACTGCCCTATCTCCTTATATGTTACGGTTATCTGCTCCAACAGGTCTGGGTACTCGTCTATCACCAAAATTACCCTACCCTCTATTAAATCCTGATGGTCTCCTCTACAGATATTAGAATACATTTTATGGGTAATACACAAGGTTCTTGCCTCAATTGCTCTTTTTCTTACCCTTTTCCTTTTCGTATCCTCTCCTGTAAAAGCTACTGCAATTTCTTTTCCAGCCAGTGTATTAATACGTTCGGCAGTAGCATCTAACTCTCCATCTTTTGAAAATCTCTGCACGTATAACGCCCTATCTTCTGTTTCTGCTAAATACCTCTGTACGTTCCTGCTCTTTCCCGCCCCTGCCTCATATCCAAAGACTGAAAACACCTTATTATCCCATTTGCTTCTATCGAAAATTTGATTTTTTAAATCATCAAATATGCTTGTTGTTATTAAATTTCCCACTTTATACATCCTCCTTCGTTATTAATAAATGCTGATGGATACAGTATAAAACGGAAAATTACTTTAGAATATTGAGTTTGTGTCGAACAACGTCTTACCTAATATTTTACAAATAATGATGTTTTCTTTATACGATTTAGAGGATATTTTACCTTGTGTTCTGAAATTATTGGTATTTTGTAGTTTTTAGTTTCAATCTATTTTGGCTATTTGGTAGCAGTCCGACAATTTCATTTTAATCATAGTCCTTTGAATTTTAGATTATCATTCTATGTTCTTTGTCCTTAGTTTTAATGAACTTAGATAATTCAAAAAGTTCTTTAACAGCTTGGCTGTTTGTTATATTTCTCTTTAGTTATTGCAGTGGATTGACGACTTTTCATTAGATGGAGGATAATTAAAGGAGGCCTTTGACATTTTATTAGAATAAAGATTCAATTTTATATCATTTAACTTTTTGGATTTTTATAGCCCTATATAGGTTTATGTTTTCCGCAAGTTGCTATGCCCCTTCATCCCTTATGCACCAAGGCTTCATTAACCTTCGATTGACACAAAAATCCATCAAGGCATCCCTTCATATCAAGTCCTCTATTACATCGCAAATGGAGAAATGATTAAAACTCTATTTAACCTAAACTAAAAAGCATAATCATTGATTTCTTTTCTGGGTCAGAAGTTATTGAACCACCCACAACCAATTCTCAACGACAATACATGATATAATAAATGTAAACTTTTTTTGTGATAACTGAGGTGAGCTGTAATGTCGGATATAGATATTCCATTCTCTATTCCATTGGATGATGATGGATTTGTAACCCTTCAATGCCCTTTTTGTGATAAGCAGTTTAAAGCATTGGGAGATGACTTTGAAGATGATTCTGTCTATGAAATATTTTGCCCCCATTGTGGATTAGTAACAGAACCAAGCGAATTTTTATCAGATGAAGCGATTGAAAAAGGCATGAGATTAGCAGAAAATCATATGTTTGAACTACTAAATGGATTCATGAATGACATAGATAAAACTTTTAAGAATAATGACCTAATTAAAGTAAAGACAGGTCCAAAATTTAAAATGAACGACCCTAAAACAATAATTGAATCTGACAATATGGAAACTTATCAGCTAAATTGCTGTGAACGCAAAATAAAGGCATCGCTAATAGATGACACGCTATATTGCCCTTATTGTGGAGGTGAAGAACATGGAGAAATTGATGGATAAAAAAGATTTTCAGATTATGTCTGCAGAATTTCGCAGAGTATCAAGTAGGTTATTAAGAACGAATGCTGATGATGGATTAGATAACTTAAAAAGATTTCTATCTTGTATCGAAAACAACCCTATCATTTGGCAATTCATTCAGGAACATAACACCTTAACCTTTGACATAGAAAAGGCCATTCAAGAAAGAGAAATGCATGAAGGCTACTCTATAGAACCAGATAAAAATTACGAAATTTCCTTTATTTATCAATTACTGAAATATTGTGCGGAACATTGCAAGAATTACTTATCTATCTGTTATTGGTATGGCTCAAGTAGAAAATTTCAAGATATGGTGGTTTCCTTTAATGATAGGGTTGTTCATCTTTTCGTAAGTCATATTGAAATTTACCTAAAAGGAGTCTGGTTAGGCATGGGAGATGACGGAAAAATCAATATCAGTGTGAATGGTGGACAAGTCGCTATTGCTCAGGGACAAGGAACTGTGAATGCCACTCAAAACAATCATTACGGACAAGCTCAAAACCTGAAGGAATTGGCAGAAGAGTTTTATAAACTTATTGAAGCATTGGATATGGACAAAGAGGATAAAGAAGATACTAAGGAAATCATTGAGGTTGCTGTTGCGGAAGTTGTATCTGAGAAACCTAAACGCTCTTTAGTTAAACATGCGATTGAAAAGATTGAATATGCTGGGAAGTTAGGGACAGGGTTAAACGGACTGAATACAGTTGGACAGCAATTAATCGGACTCCTTCAAAACTTTTTATGATGATAAAAGCCAAGTAAAAGAGCCTTATTGGCTCTTTTATTTCTTTTTGCTGAATGCCGATATAATAGAATCTGTATTTGAATAGGCCCGTTCAGGCATTTCATCCCAAAACGTTTCTGTTGATTCTACGTAGCTTCTAAAGTCTTGTTCCTCCACCACAAGGGAATATGAATCTAACAAAACTGCTCCTGCAAGTTCCAGAGTATCTGTTCCAATTATAATATCGAGTTCAAAATAATCTGGTCTAATCTTCCTAAGTTTTCTGGCTGATTCGCCATCACCATGCTTGATTGTATTGACCAGTAGCCTCATTTCTCTTATCTTATTCCATGATGCAATCTCTTCAAACTTAACACCATGTAATTCAAAAATCTTTTTTGCATCACGGAACGATAACGCATTGTTGCGGATTGGTAAAAAGTGACGCATCTCCGTTAAAGAAAACTTAATTAATTGCTGTTCCCAAATCTGACACAACATTGAAATAGTCATCAATAGATGATTCTTTTTCATTGTGTTCAAAAGCTCATATAGTTGTATCCCTTCATCATTTGCAAAATCTGCAACAGTGACGGGGTCAGTATTTTCATCTGCTGGAAAGTTATTATAGATGGAATCAGCATAATCGGTAGCCTCTTTCTCAATGTCGCCAAATGAGGGTATCGTTCGGTTGTAATATTCTGCCACCATAGATAACTCTTTTTTATACCTCTCCATTAATGGCTTCCAAAAGTAGAGTTGGGTATCCTTCATCTTTACCAATCCTCTCTATTTGCAACTCTTTCATAAATCCAATAATACAGTCTCGAATGAACGTAATCTATTTCCTTCTGCATATGCTTGAAGTCAATTCCAAAACTTTCTTTCCCATTACCATACTGAAACTCTTCTAAGTCTTTATCAAACGGATATCTGAAAGTCATAGAGCTGTCATCAGTATTATGTAGTTCCATTATTAACTTACCAATTTTCTTAAGTTCGTTCTTAGCTTGTTGATTATCTAAAAAGCCATACTTACTCCTTACCTCATTATTTACCTTCGACCATAAGCTATCTAAGCTATGTCCTTCCAGTTTTTCTTTGGTTTTTTCGTAACCCACACCATTATCAAGATAAACTTTGTAAAGAATTGCTTTTAAACACAATTCAATTGAATGTCGGTAAAGAAACAAAGCTGGATTAATAAAACTATCCACGATATGCCCTCGGTTCTCACCTACATCATTAATTAATTTATCTGCAGAATCTTTAAACTGAGCCGAATACAGAGCAAACTGTTCGGCATTTTTCCTCATAGTTTTTTGCCAATTTGGATAAGCATTCTTATAGATATCTGGATTTGATTTAAAAATCATTTTCCCCTCACCTTATTCCTCATATTCTCCCTCACGGAACATATCCGTATGGTCTATATTTTCACATTCGATTATTTCAACACTAAGATAGTCTGGTTCATTCCCTTCAATATACTTTCTTAAAGAGAAGTTAGCGACATCCAATTCCTTTTCTGTATCCACTGGAAGCAAAAAGACTATATTTTCCGTAACCTTTACCATATCAGTAGCATAACTTTCAAATTTTTCATCTAAATCATCATGAACAGGATTATAAATATAGATATCTACTTCCATTTCCACATCAACATCTACTGAGACAGAAATAGAATCTCCATATACATCAACTTCGCTTAGTTGAATATCACTAATATTCCCAAACAATAACGGGTCAACGTACCCTTGCATAAAATAATCTTCATGTATCCCATTAGGTTGCATATTGGAAAGAAAACTATAAGTTTCGGATAATATTTCGTCTGCAAAAAACTTTTGTATCAATTCCTCAGCAATTCCGTTCCTTAGTTCTTCCTCAACTTTATCAAATAGTTCACCAGATAAAACTTTTGTATGTAAATCTTTAAACAATCTCTTTATCTGTCCATCATTATGGGCGAGAAAATCATGTATATTTTTATATGCAGTTATCTCGCTATTCTTACTAATTTCGGGATGGAGGGGATATGGCATTTCCTTCGGACTGCTTTTAGAGCCAATATCGCCAAATTCTTTTGTATTATTAGAAATAAAATAGCAGTTTTCTAACTTATTTTTCTCTGCAAATCGTTGATACGAATACCAAATAATCGCATCTCTTATCGCCTTATTTACGGTTTTGACGTTTTGACCTTTATTATTAGTAATGTTCCCCTGCTTTATAAATGGACTTTTCTCATACATGTCAGCTTCAATAATATCTTCTAATATATCCCCATCGTACTCAATAATTTCGATTTGGCTTTCGTCTTGGAAGCAATTAAACTGCTTATGGAAATCCTCTAAAATGTCATCAAGTTTTATATCAATAACAAAATTTTGAGCTGTCTTATCTAAAAAGGGGCTCAATTTAACCATTGATTCATTGGCCGCTTTCAGTTGTTGCTCAATAAAAACCTTATGTGCTCTAAAAAGTTCGGTATATACAGCTTTACATATGTATATTTTTACGTCTTCATGTTTTGCAAAGTTTAATAGAATTCTATTTTTCCCCTTTTTAAAGAAGGGGTCATAATATATGGCATTCGTATCTAAAAAGATATTCATGTTCCCTCTCCCAACTTCCCATCGTTTCCTTAAAAAATCTGCTGGAGAAGTTGTTCCCGAGCAGTTCCATCCTTCAACGACACTTATTCCTAATGCTTAATATACAAGTTCCAATATTACCCTTACCAATTACCCCCATAAGGGTTAGGTATTTTTCTAAAACTTCATTCATCCAATTATTTATCTTATCCCATCTTTTCCTAATCAGAGTAAGAATTTCCCACCAATTCGATTACTTATATCTCATTTGGTTTTGGGCTTTTATATGACGTAGGTTTTGAAAATTTGTTTATTGATTCTTTTGAAATTATTTCTCTCTAAGATACTGCATAACACTTATATACGTAATTGCTAAGCAGTTCTTATTATATTAACGGAGCAGGTTAATATAATAAAACCTAATTAAACTTTAAATTTGTCTGGACCTGCGAAAATATAAAGTGTGTGACAGTACGAGCAAATGGATTAACATTTTCAATAAACTCTTCTGCCTTGCCAAAAGTGTCAAATTGCATTTTCAACATGTAACAGGCATTACCAGCAATTCGATAACAAAATTCCACATTTGGTAGCCCCTCAATGTATTTCTTAAAGGCGTTATAGTCCCCATTTTTTATAGTTGCTTCTATTATACATTGGACTGGAAGGCCTAATTTCTCATAATCCACCTCCAGTGTATATTTTTTTATTACCCCAAGTGATTCCATTCTCCTTACACGCTCAGTTACAGATGGAGACGATAAATTAATTCTTCTTCCAAGCTCACTCATTGATAGGCGACTATTTTCGTTTAATTCATCTATTATTCTCATATCGATTGTGTCAATTTTCATATTTTAAGTTAAACCTCCTATTTACCTTAATTTATCAAAGAATAAGAGGAATTTCAATTTATAATTTAATGTGAAAGAACAGAATCATTCGATATGATAAAGTACAAGGAGGGATTTTTATGACAAGGATTGTTGAATCTCAATACGGTGCAACCCCTTTCCAAAGACTTTTAGGGCATAATCAAGAACTAATGGTCTTGTGGAACCAGTTAGGAGATGCGTTTGAGAAAGATGGAATACTTACTGCTCAATTAAAAGAACAAGTTAGGCGAACTTTAGCACAACAAAATGGTTGTGAGTATTGTAAAGCAAAAGGAAAACCTGAACCCCAATTGTTCGATGAAAAGATGACTATTGCAGTCGGATTTGCTGAGGCTTTTTTAAAACAAAAAGGGGATATATCAGACGCTCAATTTAATGTACTGAGGGGCTACCTTTCTGATGCAGAAATTAGTGAGCTTTGTTCATTTATTACATTTACTACTGCGTCACAACATTTTGGTGCCATCATGAAATTAGAGGCTGTAAAATCATAAAAAACATCAAAACTCTTATTGAAATAACGGGTACTTTAACACAATAAGAAACACAATAAGAAATCCAAAAAAGACTAAAATATGTGATTTTTTATATACTCACATATTTTAGTCTCCTTTCCATAGATAAAGATATCTTCATTGATAGAAATCCCCATTGTAATATACATCCATTTGATTAATCCCCCCTTAAATATATAACGTTCTGAGAAAGTGTTTTATCGATAAAATCAAAAACAAGGCTTTTGTGCTATGTTAGAGTTATAAAATATAGTTGAGGTGATAGCTTTGGCAAATACAATACAGGTTGAGGATTTATTAAATCGTGTGGGAAAAGGAATTTTCATAAAATACTATGAGGATTTTAAAGAATTAGAAACGAAGAATGTTCCCAACTCAGTAGTAATTGAAAAGATTCAGGAGGACTTCACACAAAAGTCCAAGAATTCAAGAACTGTAAAAGCTAAACGTATATTTGTTGAAGGAAAACAAGTAGAGGCACTTAAAATTATAGTAGAGTCAAATCATCCAAGTGTACAATCAATTAAAGCAAGAGCAAATGAATTACTCCAAAAAGAATTAAATCGAAAAAGTATTCTCTAATACTTTTATTGAAAGAAATCCGTACTTTAACCTAATCCCAACAGACTTGGACTGCAATAAGCGGTCTTTTTTTATTCGTCTAACACTTGTTTGAAAGTAAACATAAAAAAACACCATAAAATGGCGTTCATTACATATCTCTATTTTTAAGACCTTCAACAAAACCAGTCCACATTTCTTTCTCTTCTCTTTCAATTTCTTTACGTTCTTGTAGAATTTCAGCATTATCCTTTTCAATTACTTTCGCTATTGCAGGATTTTTTAGCTCGTTTTCAAGAAACATTTTTACTAAATCTATATTTGAGTATTCATCTAAATACTCAGGGTCAAAAGATAGGTTTCTAAGCAACTCCCCGACTTCATTCAAATAAAGAGCTACTACTTTACTACCTATATCATAATCTCCTTCTTTTTCTGGGAAAGACATTCCATTTTGAGAATCGCCAATAAGCATTTTTGTAGCTTTTACATGTATATCAAGTCCTCCAAAATGAGCCAACTCTTTGTCGTCTACACCTTCACATCTAATCGTAATATCATTTCCCCTACGGTCAACGCCATTTACTTGAAACCCGCTTTTTTCCACTCTGTAAACCTCCTTCAATATTTCTAAACTAATAGTTTATCCAATTATCACCATACTACCAAGCTGACTATATATTATCAATTCATTTTTATCTGACTTAACTTATAAATGAAATTTCCTTTCCATTGGCATCGTAATAACACACCCTTTTCAAATCAATAATCTATTAGTTCAACAGAATAGGAGTAATCATTTACATTAGGAAAGGGTACAGAGCATGAAAAAGGTGGAGATAATTCTTTCAGAAGCGTTAGAACAGGAAATTGGAGAGATTGTATTGCTAAAGTCTTTCGGAGATTATGTAGCAAAGGAAGAAGATATAATTTTGAAGGTATTAGAACTGTACACAAGTCGATACAAAAACATGGTGAAAGGTTCGTTAAATGCCATTAACAATGTCTCAAAAAGAAAATAGAAGCTCCTTCGCAGGGGCTTCTGATACTATCCCATTTCTCTTTCATTTACATAATCAACTTCACCCTCATACTTCTCTTTTATCTTGCTTACATCGCCTGTAAATGGCTTTAGAGTAAGCGATACTTCCGTAACATAACATTTAAATTCTGTCAGCTTGTACAATTCTTCATTCAACTTAATGACCCTTTCTTTTCTATACCAGCCCATAAATTCTGGCTTTTCATCTATTTCCCTTTTGAGGATAGTCCATAAATTATGATGAAACTCGTCTTCGTAATTTCTTTCAATTTCAATTATTTTTCCCACTCTCATTCCTCCATTTTTCGTTTTTTTATCTGAATTTTAATAATTTGATAGATTGCTTAAATCATATTGATACCGAGTTCGCTTTAACTTTTGAGGAATAAGAATCCCCTTTTCCTTAATCCACCCTAATGAAAAACTCTTGCGTTCACCGTCATGGTAAAACTGATAAGCTGTTACCGCATCCACAAAATACGTTTCATTTATATCTCTAAAATTGAATACAAATCCTGCAACCACTCCCTCCATCTGACTATAACGATGTAATGATTCAACTTGGTATGGCTGTAAAGCTCCGAAAGGAATTGATTTACCTTTATGGCTCTTTAGCTCTAATAGATAGATATTCGGAATCTTATATAAGATAAAATCGCAGGGATTTTTTACGTTGGCGAATCCTAAACTATCATCTTTCAATCGATAAAAGAATACGTCTGCTGGAACAGAATCATAAAAATCCTGCTCGAACCGTTTACCTGGATTCTGTGGTGTTCCCTTTCTCTTGATTTCACTTGTTGCAGTTGCAATAAACCATTCACTCCTTTCTTATAGCATTTCTATATGATAGAGATTCATCGATAGTTTTATAATAATTTCCCTGCCTCACCACTGATTACTTAATTTTGAGCCACCGCAATTACATAGTCGTAAGCCCTTTATACTGATAGCAACAACAAATTCAATGAAACAACTTCATCCGATACTTTTATTTTACCGCCATACAGCAGTTGCCCCAATACCATAACGGTTCTATTCTGTCTTACATAAAATTTTCCACTACTCATTATCAGTTGAATCTTCAACAAGTTATTAGCGATATTACGTATAACCAGTGTCGTTGCAACCTCTTTATCGTTAATTCTGCTGTTTATGGACTTGAGATTTTCTATGGATAGGATTCAAACGATAGAATGGCTATTATCCTTTTGGTAATGTTTTGCTTAATACGACTTTTCAAAAGAAATGTAGTTTAACTGATTTTGATTATATGACATGGTTTTTAGAAACCTTAGATTTATTAGAAGGGGTTTTCTTAAAACAGCTTGGCTGTTGATTAAAAGTTCTCTTGTTTTTGCAATATAAGACGAAAATTTCAATAGAAGAAGTCTTTTTTGAGGAGTCTTTTGACATTTGAAAAGAACTATTCATCAGCATTTTGCAAATCAATTTTAGACGTTTTTTAGGACATATATAGGTTTATGTTTTCCGAAAGTTGGAGAACTATCTAAACCCTTGATGCGACTGCTTTTATCGGCAATTTACGTTCAAAAATAGAAATCACATTTTATATAAATTCGGCATCGGTCAATCGTTAAATTGAAGGCTACTTCCTGTACAAATGTAGATATGTTTCAAACAACTTTTTAACCCTCTACCTTTACTTTTAGCCTCGTTTTCTCTTACGAATCCCTGCTTAAAATAGCTCCGACAGAGTGCAGTTATAAAGGAAAAATAATTTTCTATAATACTAAAAAAGAAACTAATAGAAAGGAGCAAAGTACATGAATAAAGATAGATTTTTTACTATGGATGTAGATAAACGTGCAGAAGAAATAAACAAAATGCTTGTAAACAGCGATTTAAAAGGAGTTGCAGAGGCTTTAGGCTTGGCATATTCTACTTTTACAAAATCCATGCAGACTGGCGACTACACTTATATAGCCAGAGAGAATCAATATTTTAAGTTTATTCGGGATAAAGAATTACTGGGGACTATGAAACCATCTGATAAAGCAACAACTGGCTTTCAAGAAGAACTTACTTTTTTAAAAGAGAATTTAGAAACCTTAAAAAGTTTAGTGTCTACCGTAAACGAAAGCCCTACGCTTGTCTTAGATAAAGATATCTACAATACCAAGGCAAAATACGTGAACAAAAATTTGAAGTTGAACGAAAACATTTACGAAAAGTTCTCCAAGTTATGTGAGAACCAGTTCCCTCACCTGAAAATTCAAGACCTAATAGCGGAAAGTTTATTAGAATTTATTAACAAGTACCAAGAGATTGAGTAAATAGACTTTTTTAATGGCACAGGCAAAGCTCCCTGTGCCTTTTTTCATTGTCTAATTAAGAAATCATTACATAATGACCTGAATGACCACAGTTTCTATCCGAAAAAACATGAACATTTTCATACTTTATACGTAATTACTCCGAATAATTGCTGAAAAGGTATGGTGAAGTATGAATTGTTATTAAATTATTTTGTACTTACTTCGTAATTGTTTAGATATTTGGCTTTCTTATTCCATTAATGGTTGGATATTTGGGACACGTTACATACCGCCGACCAACATCGGTAGGTGTTTTCGTTCGCCCAAACGTCCCATTCCAGAGTGAAAGAACTGGATAGTATGCTTCTGTAAGCGTGTTTTTAGTAGATGTTGAAAAAACCTATAAAAGCATCATTTAAACAACACCATTTAAGTTGAATTTTATTCTCTATATATTATATTTTTATAAATTAAATTTTGTAAATTAGTTGATTAACAAATAAATATTCGTTAATATATCAATAGAGGGAAATATTATTCAAGGTGAATAGGAGGGTTTGAAGAATGACAATTATCCTTGACGATAGTGATAAAGCAATATTAAGAGAATTGCAGGAGGATGCATCAATTTCAAACATTAATTTATCAAAGAAAATTGGACTTTCACCATCAGCTTGTCTTGCGAGAACAAAAAACCTATTAGAAACAGGTATTATTAAAAAATTTACTACTATTGTTGATGAAAAAAAATTAGGAATTGAAGTCACAGCAATAGCTCTTATCAACTTATCGCCCCTGAATAGGGAAACCATTCATTCATTTTTAGAGGATATAAACAAATATCCACAAGTTCAAGAGTGCTACACACTTACAGGAAGCCATGACTATATGCTTAAGATTGTAGCAAAGGACATGGAGAGTTATCGGAATTTTATCATTGATTCATTAATGCAAAATCCTGCTATCAATGGTGTTGAAACAAGCATGGTAATGAGCACAGAAAAAAGAACTGTTAGTGTTCCAATTGACGAAGTTTAGGAGTTACGGAGATGAATGACAGCAAAAAGTCTTTACAAATAAATCCTCTTAGGATATCCAATCACATGAATAATAATAAAAATCAAATATGGATGGCATTTCGTTCGGCTTTCCCATACACAGCCCCAATTTTTGCAGGATTTGTCTTTTTGGGAATTGCTTATGGAATTTTTATGAACTCATTGGGATTTAATGCAATTTATCCAATTTTAATGAGTCTATTTATATTTGCAGGGTCAATGGAGTTTGTTGCAGTCAATTTTCTGCTTGTAGCTTTTAATCCGATTAACGCCCTTTTTCTAACCCTGATGGTGAATGCACGACATTTGTTTTACGGTATTTCCATGTTGGATAAGTACAGGGGAATTGGGATGAAAAAGTTTTATATGATTTATGGGCTTTGTGACGAATCTTTTTCTATCAATTCCACTGTTAATATCCCAAGGAATGTAGACAAGGGTTGGTTCATGTTCTTTGTGACACTGCTCAATCATTCGTATTGGGTAATAGGTTCAGCGATTGGTGGCATTTTTGGCTCTCTTGTCAAGTTCAACACAGAAGGACTTGACTTTGTTATGACAGCCCTCTTTGTCGTCATTTTCATTGAACAATGGATGAAGGAGAAAAAGCACCTTAGTGCTCTCGTGGGAGTTGGTCTGTCAGCAGTTTGTCTTATTATTTTTGGTGGAAATAATTTCATTATCCCTGCTATGCTTACAATTTTAGGAATGCTAACTGTACTTAGAAAGCACCTTGAGAAAACGGAGGTGGACACCATATGACTATGAGTTTAACTCAGCAGATTATTACAATTGCAATGGTGGTTTTAGGCACGATGCTTACAAGATTTCTTCCATTTATCTTTTTCCCATCAGGTAAACCCACACCGAAGTATGTACAGTATCTCGGTAAAGTGTTACCATCAGCAGTTATTGGACTTTTAGTCATTTATTGTTTTAAGGATGTTAGCATCCTATCTGAAAGTCATGGCATCCCTGAACTTTTAGGGGTGGCGGTAGTTGTATTTCTTCATTTTTGGAGGAAAAACATGCTAATATCCATAGCTGGGGGAACGGTTTTCTACATGATGTTTGTACAATTTGTTTTTTGAAAATTTTTGTTAAAAGTAGTTACTTTATCTCCTAATATCATTCCTTATATAAATGGTGGTGGAGTAAAAATATTCAATATAAGTTAGAGGGAGAGGTAAAAATGAAGAAGAAAATTGATGAACATCAAATTCACAAGAAACATTACGAGGAAATTTATGAAAAAGTAAAAAATGACCCATATGCTCTATCACTCGGCATTCAGCTAACAGAATTTAAGGCTGGTTTTGCAGAAGCATATATAGAAGTACAAGAGCATATGGGAAATGCTTATGGAACTGTTCATGGGGCAGTTATTTATGCTTTAGCAGACCATGCTTTTTCAGTAGCGTGTAATGCGTATGGAAAAACATCGATGGGGCTATCGACAACCATTCAGTTTATGGAATCAGCTAAACCAGGAGACAAGATAGTAGCACGTGCAACTGAAGTTAGAAGAAACTTTCGTACTGGATTTTATCGAATTGAGATTTTTCATGAGCAAAATTTAATCGCAACAATGGAGGCAATTTCTTATCGTAAGGACCATTACTTTATTGAACTTGATGAACAAAATTAAGTATTATAATATTTTATGAACGGGGCTGTCCGTAAGAACAGTTCCGTCTTTCTCAACAATCATGTGCGTTAGTTGGACAAAATCATCGGAATGATAGTCTACTTTTTTATGTCTTAAACAAAAGTAACCTATTTAAAAGAGGCACTGGATAACCCAATGCCTTGTTCCTACTTAACTACAGGCTATACTGTAGCTCTTGCATCATGTCTTGCCTATCCTCCCCGTATAAAACGTCATTACTGAATAATAAGATGAACTTTTCAGCAACTTCGACTAACCTATTTACTGTATCTCTAACATCACGATATGGTTTAAATTGAAACTCTATCGTATGTTTGTTATCCCAAAACTGAAGTTCCTGTCCAATTAATTCTCTTGCCTTTTCTTCTCTATCCTTAATTTTGTAATAGATTTGGGGACTAAACTCTCTAAATGTTAATTTCACGTAAGCTCTGTGACGCATATCCTCAATTGAAATCAGTAAGGACACGCCACTTTTTCCGAATCCAAAAGAAAGGTATCTGTTTTCGAGATTTTTTCTCCTTTGGAATGGAAAGAAATAGGGTATATTAGTTTGTAATTGGTCTAACAAGTAATTATTTGCCTTAACATGGGGTTTAGAGAGGTCACTTTCTATCTCTACCCTCAATAATGACACATCGCCTTGTATCGGCTTTACAACACTTATATCCTTTAGTTGTGTAATAGGCTTTGCAACGGTATTGAGAACATTTAAGTTCTCGTAAATCCTTAACTTATGAGTTTCCGTATTGAGCTTATTAATTAACGGAAGCAACTCTTTATTGATTTGCACAAAATATAGATTAATATCTTTTCCTTCTACTGCATTTTTCAATCGCTCCACATCTTTTGGCCTGAATCCTAATGCTTGGTAAATTATTATTCCCTTTTCTAATCTTTCAATAATTTTAAGCAATCGTCTCTGATGACTACCATCTGATTTTGTTAGTACATTTTCAATAATGACTTCGACTTTTAACTCTTGCTCAATCCCATACATATCCAACATCAATACCTTTTTCTTTTGTACATCATCTCTACTCGTAATATCAAAACTTTGTTCCAATACTACTTCAGATAAATTTAGATTCAATTCCTTTTCCAGAATATCCAGATGCTTTGCCATGTATAACGTAAAAATTGTCTCCTTCTCGCTTCCCATTTTTGACAATCTATTCACCCCAAATTTCTATTCATTTTATATAGAAAAAGAGAACTATAAAAAGTCATAGTTCTCTTTTCCACCTTTTTTTGCTTTACTGTAATGCCTTAAGAAATGTATCTACTTTGTTTAAAATCTTAACTGCATCCACATGTTTACTATGTTCTTTCCACTCGCTATCCAATAATGTCTGTATAAGTGATAAAAGGTTCTCCCTCGCCTCCATTGTCGGCAATTTTCCCTTAATCAGATATTCGTTATAAACCAACACTTCTTGAATACTTTTTCTCGGAAGGTCTTCTTCAATAGGGTCAATATCAATTAAATCCGTTATATTCACATTTAAAGCCCTTGAGAGATTTCGTATAATTGGATAGCTGGGAGCACGTCTAATGCCTTTTTCGAGCTTATGAATGTACCCTGCATCTATTTTTGCCATCTCACCTAACTGTTTGTAAGTTAAATTTTTCTGTAAACGATAATGTTTGAGATTCTGAGAAAACGTTCTTGGAATCTCCCTGTTCCCCTTTACATTAACAACATTTCCATTCATATACTTTTCCTCCTGCTTAATCTGCCTAATCCGTTTAATAAATTAGAACCTCCTGTTGTAATTCTTCTTAATAGAATTCCTTGTTTTATATTAAGAATGATATATTATAGATTTCGCTTGAAAAAATATTCGATGATAGAACAGGGATAAACAATAAAGTGAAGATGATAGAATACAAAAAAATGAGCAATTAAGGATATGTTCAAAAATATAGAGCTTTTCCAAAATAAATGAAACAACTATGGCAAATGAAAATTGAGGGAAAATGGTTGAAACTCTATCACCCCCTTACTTATTCTTGAGTATTATCATACATTCTAATATTTTTAAGTTTGATAAATTATAAAAATACCCAACAAAACACAACATATAGTATGTCTGAAATAAATAAACAACTATATATTGTTAATTAAGGAATAAGGTGCTATAATTCTGTATTGTGGGGGAAACAAACGAAAAAGGATTACATATGAGGAGGTGAACCATATGGTAAGAGTGAAAATCAATACTTCACAAGTTAATAGAGCGATTAGAGAGCTAAATAGACAAGTAGATAAACAAGTAAAAAGAGAAATGCAGAAGCTCGAACGAGAGTTAAAGAGAAAGCTAAAATAAAAAAGCCCTTATTTGTTTTGCAGAACAAATAAGAGCCATAGATTTATATATACACGTTTATATTACAACAAATTTTATTTTCATAAAAGAGGACCTTACGTTCGCCTCCCACACCATATCAACTTATGAGGGGATGTATAAATGAGGAAAAATCAACATGTTACACCGCATTCTGGTGGAGGATTTCAAGTAAAAGGTGCAGGAAATTCAAGAGCAACAAAAATTTTCGATACCCAGCGTGAAGCTATCGCATATGGTAGGGGAATTGCAAAAAATCAGCAATCAGAACTTGTTATTCATAATCTAAAAGGAAGAATCCGAGAAAAAAACAGCTACGGAAATGACTCTTACCCACCGAGAGGTTAATTAAATCGATTCATAGGAATTCAATGACAAATTTAATACCACAGCGGGGAGTAATCTTATACTCCCTTTTTCTTCAAGAATGTTTATAGATAATCAATTGCCATTAATATAATTATCTTTTGCTTGTTTTATTTGTTGTCCTACGAGTTCCCAACGGTTGTCCATTATATCAATATCCTCAATACTGACTTTCCCAAAATATTTCTTGTATGCCTCTTCTCTTGCCAAATCTACAACTTTCTTATAATTTTCCAATTCATATTTAATAATTGTCATTATCCATGAATTCTCAAATCCTTCAGTTTCTAATTCAGAATATATTTTATCATGTTTCTCTAAAATTTTATTTCTCTTCGCTATCCATTTATCCGTATTTTCATTGCTCATACTAAAATCTTGTAAAATAACTTCAATTTTCTCTAATGTTGATGATAAATCAGTCAATACTCTAAATTTCCATTGAAGATGCACATCTTCTTTTAACTTTTCTAAAGATTGCATCAATTTCTGTTCTGTTATCTTAATAACCTGTTCTTCAAATACCTCAACCATCTTCAATAACTTTCACCCTTTTACATGAGAATATAAATAACAACCCTTCCAATTTCACTCTAATCACCATAGTTTTTCGCAATGTTCAACCTGTAGCTACCAAATTTATCACAGAAGACTTATACTTTTTAGTCTTATACAAAAAACTGTGAAAACAAATTTTATAAATTATTGACAACCTTATTACGATATTCTTCCCAATAGTTTTCCTCATCTCCCCATATTTCATGTAACCATATGTACATCATTATTATCTCAAGATACTGTTTTTTTCCTTTGATAAAAGGTTTTCGAGAAATTTTTGTGTAGAGGGAATTCAGATTAAATAGATTTGTTTTTTGCTTATAATCATACATATATGGTTTCCATTCTTCTTTACTCTTAACTTTATGTTTTAATGGCCATAAGGAATCATCATTATAAAATCCTGATAAATAATCTGAAGCAAAAGCCCAAATATTTACTTTGTACTTATTCCACGTCTTTTCTAACCACTCGTTGATTTCTTCGGTTAAAAATACTGAAGGAGTATTTATTTCTCTTTCACTTTCAATCCTATGGTAATCTTTTATAAAGAGGAATAACATTTCTGTTTGTCCCTTTAAAAATGCGTTCTTTTTTATTAACTGGGCATAAGCATCGTAAGAACAACTTCTAAATTCTTCGTCTTTAAAATAAAGAAAAAATAATTCATCCTTCTTTAGAAAACTAATTATAGAGCGATGGATATGTTTTTCATGTACGTCATAGATATTAACTAACCATTCTTGAATTTCATTATCATACATTTCCAGTTGATTTCTGAACTTAACTAAACGTTCTTCGTTTAAAAATGTCTTTTGTTCCATTTCTTCAATATTTAAATACTGATTAAAATACTCAAAAACATAATTCACACATATTCGCATGTTATCCATTCTGGCATCAATATCATATTCATTTATCTTATCTTCTTTTTTTCTTTTTGAAATATATTGTTATTAATCACCCTGTTT